>JAEWHT010000234.1 GCA_023387695.1 Pseudomonadota bacterium
TGCGGCAGAAATGTGACGACGAGGAGTTCGACTTCATCCACTTCCATCTCGATTACTATCCGTGGTCGCTGTTCTACCGGCAGCCAACACCGTTCCTGACCACGCTGCATGGCCGGCTCGATCTGCCCGAGCATCAGCCGGTGTTCAACACCTTCTCCAAGATGCCGGTGATATCGATCTCGAATGCGCAGCGGCGACCGGTGCCGCAAGCGAATTGGGTGACGACGATCCATCACGGACTGCCGGAGAATCTGCTGAGGCCGAAGCCGGCGAAGCAGGAATATCTCGCCGTGCTCGGCCGCATCGCGCCGGAGAAAGGCGTCGACCGCGCCATCAAGATCGCAATGCATTGCGGCATCCCGCTGAAGATCGCAGCCAAGGTCGATCGCGCCGACCAGGACTATTATGACGAACTGATCAAGCCGATGATCGTTGGCAATCCGCTGGTCGATTTCGTCGGCGAGATCGGCGATCACGAGAAGTCGGACTTTTTGAGCGGCGCGCTCGGGCTGCTGCTGCCGATCGACTGGCCGGAGCCGTTTGGCCTCGTGATGATCGAAGCCATGGCCTGCGGCACGCCGGTCGTTGCCTTCAACCGCGGTTCGGTGCCTGAGATCATCGACGAGGGCCTCACCGGCTTCGTCGTCGAAGACATCATCAGCGCCGCTGGTGTGGTAGGCCGTCTCGCGCAACTCGACCGCACCGCGATCCGCAAGCAGTTCGAGAAACGCTTTACGGCGCGGCGGATGGCGCTGGACTATCTCGCGACGTATCGCAGCCTGACCGAGGCCCAGGCGCCGCGGATCAAGCTGGTGAGCAGCGCGGAGTAGGTAGCTCCATCAACGGTGTCGTCCCGGACAAGCGAAGCGCAGATCCGGGACCCATACTCCGCAGCAGGTGTTTTGCGAAGACCCGGAGTGACCAGTCTCGTGCCAAACCTCTCCCTGGGGTTATGGGTCCCGGGTTCGCGCTGCGCGCGCCCCGGGACGACGGCGGAGCGTGGCGTGGCGTCAGTAGGTCAATAACCTCACACCACCACCGCCCGCTTCGGCTCGACAATCTCGAACATCCGCGGAAACTCGTCCATCAGCCCCATCAGCTCGGCGAGCTTCATCGGGTTACCCGACAGCTTCACCTTCCCCGCGGCCACCGCTTCCGGAAAGCTCGTCAGCTTCGCGATCACCTCGTCCAGCGTCGCACGCGCCAGCGTGAAGCTGGCATCGGCCTTCTCAGCCTGCACGCCCTCGGTATAAGTCAGCGCGCAGTTTTCGAGGTTGAGCACGAAAGTCTCGCCGGTATCGGAAAAACTCCAGTTCAGCACGATATGCTTGCCTTCCGCCTTCGGACCATTGAGGCGGATGCCGAGCACGTCCCAGAGCTGCTCGGTGCGCAGTGCGGCCAACGTCTCCCGCGGCATCGGCGCACGCGGCGGCGTCTTCGGCATGCCCAGGCGCAATTCCTGGGCGCCGAACAGATAGGCGTTGCGCCAGGTCGAGCTCTCGGCGGCATAGCCGAGCTGCTCCAGCGTATCGGCCAGCAGCGCACGCGCCGCTGCATTATCCGGCTCGGCAAAGACGAGATGGCCGAGCGCCTGCGCGACGAAGCGGAATTCGCCCTTGTCAAAATCCGCGCGCGCGCGCGTCAAGATCGCGTCGGCGCCGCCCATGTATTCGACGTATTTCTTGCCGGACTCCACCGGTGGCAGCGGATCGAGGTTGACCGGATTGGCGTCGTACCAGCCGAGATACTTCTGGTAGATCGCCTTCACGTTATGGCGGATGTGCCCGTAATAGCCGCGACCGTGCCAGGCGCCGTCGAGGCTCTTCGGCAACTGGATCGCTTCCGCAATCTCGGCGGCATTGAGGCCGTGGTTCATCAGGCGGATGGTCTGGTCATGCGCGAACTTGTAGAGATCGCGCTGCTCGCGGATCATGGTGTCGATCCGCTCATGCCCCCACACCGGCCAGTGATGCTGGCCGCACATCGCATCGGCCTTGCCGCCCCACAGATGCAGGGCTTCGTTGAGGTACTTCGACCAGGCCAGGGCATCGCGCACATCGGCGCCGCGGAACGGCAGCAAATTGTGGAAATTATGCGTGCAGTTCTCAGCGAGGTTCAGCAGCTTGTAGCGCGGCAGGAAGAAATGCATCTCCGCCGGCGCTTCGCTGTTCGGCGCCATCTGGAATTCGAACTCGACACCGTCGATCACGCGCTTGTCGCCGGTCGCCATGATCAGATCGGTCGGCCGCAGCAGCGCCACCGCGCCCGCCGCCATGGTCTTGCCGAGACCGCAATCGACATGTCCGCGCACGCCCTTGGCGAGGAACGGCCCGAACTGGTATTGCGCCCGGCGCAGCATCGCTGGTCCCGCAATGATGTTCTCGGAGACGGAGTGCTCCATGAACAGGTTCGGCGCGATGATCGGCACCCGGCCAGTGGCGAGCGCGTCTTCTTCCAGCACACCGCGCGCGCCGCCCCAATGGTCGGTATGCGTGTGGGTGAAGATCACCGCCGCGACCGGCTTCAGGCCACGATGCCTGAAGTAAAGATCGAGCGCCGCACGGGCTCCTTCGATCGAGGTCAGCGTGTCAACAACAATGACGCCGCTATCGCCCTCGATCAGCGTCATGTTGGCGATGTCGAGCCCGCGCACCTGATAAACGCCGGGCACCACCTCGAACAAGCCGTGCTGCATGTTGAGTCGCGACTGCCGCCACAGGCTGGGATTGACCGTCGGCGGCGCCTGTTCAGTGGACAGAAAGTGATAGGGCTCGAGGCTCCAGACGGTCCGCCCTTGGGAATTCGCGATCTTCGCGTTCTCGATCGTGCCGAGAAAGCCGCGCGCAGCGTCGTCAAAATCCCGCGTGTCGGAAAATGGCAACGCGTTCAGCATCGCCGTTTGCTGCGCAACGACGGATGGCGTCGCGTCCTTCGGCGTATTGGCTGCTTCGGTGCTGGTCATAAGGCTCCTCCCCGGCGTCTTGTCTGGGGAGGCATCTAACCGCATCTCGATTGCGGTTCCAACCGCTCCTTACGCGGCCAGTCCCTCGGAAACAGTCTGCCCCGCTTCCGTCGTCGTGCGCAGTTGCCGCGCCAGCACATAGCCGCCGCGGCTTTCCTTGGCGCGGTAGAGCGCCCTGTCGGAGCGCGACAGCAGCGCCTCCGCCGTGCGGCCGTCTTCCGGCGCGATGGCGACGCCGACGCTGACGCCGAGCTCGATGGCCTGGCCTTCAACATCATAGGGCGCGCCGATAGACTGCACGATACGCATCGCCATTGCTTCAGCATCATCAGCCGCGCGCTGGACCAGGACGAATTCGTCGCCGCCCATCCGGACCAAGAGGTCTTGCGGAGCCGCGATCGCCTTGAGCCGCCCGGCAACCTGCTTCAGCAGCGCATCGCCGACGGGATGACCGAACCGGTCGTTCGCCTCCTTGAAGCGATCGAGATCGAGCGTGTGGACGGCGATCGCCCCGGCCGCGAGCATGGCCGGCAGATCAGTCGCCAGCACTGAACGATTGGCCACGCCGGTCATCGGATCCACGCGCGACAGCTGCTCGAACTGCCGCTTGAGCGTGATCTGGTTGATCGACGCATTGAAACTCAGCCGCACCATCTCGAAGCTCGCGACCACATACATCAGGATGAGGAGCCCGAGGCCGACATGGCGCAGATCGGGTTGCATCAGGGTCACGATCGCGGCGGGCGCGGCGATCGCAATCAGATCGAGCAGCGCCGCAACAGGACGCAACGCGAGGCGTGCCACCACACCGGCACCAAAGCCGAAGCCGATACCGACCGCCATCACACAGCAGAGCGCATCGCCCAGCACGATGCTGCGCGCGGCGAACAGGCCGAGGATGAGGGCCGTCACGACGGTGCCGGCCACGTAGCGTCGCTCCCAGCGCGCGGCCTCGATCCGACCAAGCTGCGGCGAACGCGCAAGGCGGCGGCGGAATGCGAAAATCTCGAACAGGCGGACAATGGCAACGGCAACGCCGGCGACGGTCAGAGCAGCCGTCACCCCATCTCCGGTCTCGTAAGTCGTGATGGCACCGACCATCGTCTGACAGGCAGCAGCGAGAATGGTCGGCATCGTCGTGCCGTGAAGGCCCGTGATGACTTCCAGATAGACAGCGTCGGAAATCGACGCCCGCCCAGATCCCATTCTGTTGAACAACATGCCCGCACCCATCCGCTGGCATGGTCCTACCGCACATCCGTAAAACGCATGCACTGCACAGCGATGGCATTTGTACGCGCGGGTTTACCGCGCGTTAGCCATGTCGCACCCGCAAATAGGCTAGTGCATCCCCAGCACCCGCGGCAGCCACAGCGTCAGATCGGGCCAGTAGGTCACGATGACGAGGAAGCCGAGCATGGTGAGGAGCCACGGCATCACCGCTCCTGCCAGATCGGTGATGCGCATTCGCGCTATCATCGAGGCCACGTAGAGGTTCAAACCGACAGGCGGATGGCAGAGGCCGACCTCCATGTTGACGTCCATGACGATGCCGAAATGGACGAGGTCGATGCCGAGCTTCTTCGCCGCCGGCGCCAGGATCGGCGCCATGATCAAGATGATCGAGTTGGGCTCCATGAAATTGCCGGCGAGCAGCAACAGCACGTTGACGACGAGCAGGAAGCCGACCCAGCCGAGGTTCTGTGCCGCGATCCAGTCGGCGAGCGTCGCCGGCAGGTTCTCGTTGGAGAGCACGAAAGAGAACAGCACCGCGTTGGTGACGATGTAGAGCAGCATCGCGCTGGTGTTTGCGGCGCGCAGCAGAACGCGCGGCACGTCCGTCATCTTGATCGCCTTGTAGACGAACACGGCGATGATGAACGAGTAGACCGCAGCCATCGCCGCCGCCTCGGTGGCGGTGAACAGGCCGCTATAGATGCCGCCGATGATGATGACGACCAGCATCAAGCCCCAGACGCTCTCGCGGAAGGCGTGCACCGTCTCGCCCCAGGTCGCCTTCGGTAGCCGCGGATAGTCACGTTTGCGCGCGAGCCACCAGGTGACGATACAAAGCATCGTCGTCAGCAGGATGCCGGGCAACAGACCCGCGACGAACAGCGCGCCGATCGAGGTATTGGTCGAGACCGCGTAGACGATCTTCGGGATCGACGGCAGCATCAGGATGCCGAGCGAGCCGGCCACCGTGATGATGCCGGCGCCGAAGCGCATCGGATAGCCGTGACGCACCATCTCCGGCAGCACGATGGCGCCGATCGCGGCGACGGTTGCGACGCTCGAGCCGCAGACCAGCGCGAACATCGCGCAGGCGACGATACCGGCAAGGCCGAGACCACCATGCCAGTGCCCGATCAGCGAGGTCGCGAAATTGATCATGCGCCGCGCGACGCCGCCATGGGTCAGGAAATTGCCGGCAAGGATGAAGAACGGGATCGCCATGATCTCGAAGCCTTCGATGCCCGTGAAGAGCTTCATCGAGACGGCTTCGATCGGCACCGCGGTCAGCGTAAACAGGAACGTCATCACGGTGAGGCCGAGCGCGATCGACACCGGGATGCCGGTCAGCATCAGCGCGATCAGCAGCGCAAAAACGGTGGCGGCGCGCATCCAGTGCGGCAGCACGATGAAGCCGGTCTTCTCAGCCAGACACAGCGCGAAGATCAGGATCGGCGCCATGATCAGGATCACGCCGAGCGGCGAGACCTTTCGCGACGCGGCCTTGGTGGCGGCGCCGGCGGGCTGCGGATGCAGCGCCGGCGAACCGTCAGCCTCCACACCCTCGACATGGGTCTCGTCGTGATGCGGCAGTTCGCCGGTCCAGAAATAGAACCAGGAGACCTGGAGGAAGCGGAAGCACATCAAGCCGGAGCCGAGCGGGATCGCCAGATAGACGAACCACATCGGCGCTTCCAGGTCGTTGGACTGCTGGCCGGTCTTGAACATCTCGGAGACAAAGGAGGCACCGAACGCGGCGATCATGCCGGTGAACAGCGCGCCGCAGAGCAGCGAGAACAGGATGACGTGCTTGCGCGAATGTTCAGGCAGCCGGTTGACGAGCAGGTCGACGCCGACATGGATGCCGGTGCGCACGCCATAGGCCGCGCCGAACTTGGCCATCCAGATGAACATGTAGATGCAGAGTTCCTGCGCCCAGGACAGATCCAACTCGGACAGGAAGGTGAACACGCCTTGCGAGAGAGCGGCCAGCCAGGTCAGCCCGTGCGTTGCGGCCCATCGTGACAGCTTGATCGATTCGCCTGCACCGTAACGGTGCACGACCGCGATGAAGATCAGCCCGGTTGCAGCGGCGATGAGCGTCGCGATCAACCATTCTTCGAGATGATTGAGCAACTGGTTGAGCGCGCGAAGCAAAGCAAAGTCCCCCTATCGATACGAAACGGTCGGGAGTGAACACACTCCCGACCGTTGGTATTATTCTGCCAAAGAACGCGTCAGTTCATCTTGACGTCGAGTTCCTTGGCGACGAGATCGAGCACTTCCTGCCCGACCCGGCCCTTGGCCCAAGTATAAGTCGGCCGCATCGCTTCCTGCCATGCCTTGCGATCGGCATCGCTCAGATAGTGCAGCTGAGTCTTGCCCGACTTCTTGATCTCAGCCAGCGCGTCCTCGTTTTCCTGGTGCGCGATCTGGTTGGTGTATTCGGTCGCTTCCGCCATCGCCTTGTCGAGCTGGGCGCGAATGTCAGGCGGCAGGCCGGACCAGAATTTCGAATTCACAATGACCGCGTATTGCAGATGCGCGTGATAGGACACGGTGATGTCCTTCTGCACCTCGTAGAACTTCTGCGTCAGATAGTTCGATGCCGTGTTCTCGCAGCCGTCGACCACACCGGTCTGCAGCGCCTGGTAGACTTCCGAGAACGCCATGATCTGCGGGATCGAACCCATCAGCCGGAAATACTGGTCGGCGATCTTGGAGCCGGAGATGCGGAACTTCAGGCCCTTGAAATCCTCCGGCTTCATGAGCGGACGATTCGACGACACCATGTGGAAACCGTTGTCCCAATAGGCGAGACCAGTGATGCCCTTGGACTCAAGCTTCTGGAACAGCCATTTGCCGACGGTGCCCTTCATCGCGGCGGAATAGGTCGCGTCATCCTTGAACAGCCAGGGCAGATCGAGCGCCTCGAATTCCTTGATGCCGAGCGGCGCGAACTTTGCGGTCGACGGCGCGAGCATCTGCACCGAACCGAGTTGCAGCGCCTCGATCTCCTCCTTGTCCTTGTAGAGAGAGGAGTTCGGATAGACTTCGATCTTGACCTTGCCGTCGGTGTACTTCTCGGCAAGCTCCTTGAACTTCAGCGCGCCTTTGCCCTTCGGCGTATCGTTGGCGACGACGTGACTGAACTTGATGACGATCGGGCTTTGCGCTTGAGCAATCGCGGGTGCCAAAGCGAGCGCGGCCGTAGCGACCGCAAGCAGCAGTTTGCGCATGAAGGACCTCCCCAACAACCTCGGAAACCGGGTTCTTTTTTGTTTTACGGTTTCAGTAGTGGCAGCAATCCAAACCCCGAACAACTAGACCTAAGCCCAATTTGCCGCAGCGAACCTATGCCGCAGCAAGGCTATCTTGACGGGGATCGCATGCGCAACCCGGCGCCCGCCCCACGCCATGGGAGCGAGCGCTTATGTCGCATCGCCGAAAGGCGCGTTAACCTTTGCGCTGGGCGACCATGAACAGCCGCCGGAACGGGAACAGCGTCTGGCCGGCGGCATTCTTCGGATAGGCCCTTGCGACGCGCTCGCCATAGGCTGCCTCGAACGCAGCCTTCTCATCGCCCTGCAGCACATCGAGATAACGCGTCAGCCAGGTGCCCTTGGTCCATTCCTTCACGGGGTTATCGCCCTCGAGAACCTGAAGGTATTCGGTTTCCCAGATGTCGATGTTTTGCGACAGCGGCGCCAGAACATCGTGATAGAAGGCCGGCCCCTCGACCGGCGGCGGTGTGACGAGGTGCTCGACCTTGGACCGCCACGGCCCGTTCAACGCGGTCTCGCCGATCAGCACGTGCGACGGCGCCAGGAAGTTGCGCGGCATCTGAACTGCAAGCATGCCGCCAGGGGCGACCCGGTCCATCACCGAGGGGAAGAGTGCCGCATGATTAGGCAACCAGTGCAGTGCGGCATTGGAATAGACGACGTCATATTGCTTGGCGGGGCGCCAATGGCCGAGGTCTTCATGGGACCATTCCACGTCGGGCGCGGCCTTGCGCCCGGCAGCAACCATCTCGGCCGAGCCTTCGACGCCCGTCACCGCGGCGGACGGCCAGCGTTCCTTGATCAGCTTGGTGACATTGCCAGCGCCTGCGCCGAGATCCGCGACGGTGCGCGGGCCGATATCGGGAATGCGCATCAACAGGTCGACCGCGGGCCGGAGCCGGTGACCGGAGAATTTCAGATATTGCTGCGGATCCCATACCATCGTCCAAGCCTTTTCTTTTTCGTATTTCCTTCGCGAGGTCTCTTGGTTACCACTGCTCGTCCCGGTCGGGCAAATCGCCGCACCCGGGACAGGGCAGGAAAACTAAAACCAATCGAAAGCCAAACGAAAACCAAAGCGCGAAAAGCGAACAAGAAAGCGTGTGACCATGGATCTCGGGCTGAAATCGAAAACCGCAGTCGTCACCGGAGCGAGCATTGGCATCGGCCGCGCCATCGCCAAGGGCTTGGCGGCCGAAGGCGTGCGCGTGGTGGGTGTCGCACGACGCACCGACCTGCTCGCTGAGCTGGTGAAGGAAGTCGGCGGCGAGCTGATCACGCCGCTCGAACAGGACGTGATGGCCGAGGACGCCGCCGAGAAGATTTCAGCTTTCGCGCTGAAAGAACTCGGTCATGTCGACATCCTCATCAACAATGCCGGCGGCAGCCGCCCCCTGCCCGTCGATGCGCCCGACAGCAAGTGGGACGAGGCGATCGCGCTCAATTTCACCAGCTACCGCCGCATCGCGCATGCGCTGTTGCCGCAGATGATCGAGCGCAAATGGGGCCGCATCGTCAACATCACCGGCAAGTCCGAGCCGGAAGGATTGAACGCCGCCTTCGCCGCCAAGGCCGCCGTGCACGCCTGGGCCAAGGGCCTGTCGCGTGAGATCGGCGAGCACGGCATCACCATCAACTGCATCCCGCCCGGCCGCATCATGAGCGAGCAAATCCGCCGCAACTATGCGCCTGATTATCGCGAGCGCTTTGCGGAGGAAGAAATTCCGGTCGGCTATTGGGGCGAGCCGGAGGATCTGGCGGCGCTCGCAGTGTTCCTGGCATCACCGGTCGCGCGCTACATCACGGGCACCGTGATCCCGGTGGATGGCGGGTTGAGACGGTATCAGTTCTGAGGCGCCAGACTCGCGTCCCGGACGCGGTGCAGCACGGAGTGCTGCTCCGCAGAGCCGGGACCCAGTCACGCCGCCAGAGAATTCAGCTCATCCGTCAGGTCGCGCCAATCCGGATTGAGCTCTTCGATCAGCTTGAGCTTCCACGCACGCCGCCACCGCTTGAGCGAGTGTTCACGCGCCCGCGCTTCCAGCACTGACTCGAAGGTCTCGAAATAGACCAGCATCGTCACATCATATTGTCGCGTGAACCCGGGTATCAACTTCGCCTTGTGCTCGCTTATCCGACGAGCCAAGTCGTTCGTCACTCCGATGTACAGAGTGCCGTTTCGTTTGCTTGCCAGAATGTAGACGAAGAAGGACATGTCCACGCAACCGTCGCCGATGACAGCGACTTATGATTGCATACTCGGGCCGACGTCGCCAAGTATTTCTGGGTCCCGGCTCTGCGGCGCGTCACTTCGTGCCGCACCGCGTCCGGGACACGAGAGCTCTGAGATCGGCGATGCCTGACGTCTTCAGGCATCGCCGTCATCCACTTACTTCTCGGTCTTGTACGACTGGTTCTTCGCGATCGTCGTCCAGCGGCCGTTCTTGATCTGGCCGATGGTCGCAGCAGACACGCCGAGATGGTTGTCCTTGGAGAAGGACACCGGCGCGCCACCGAAGATGTCTTCGAACACCTTGCCGGATTCCATCGCCGCGATCAGCGAATCCGTGGTCAGGTTCTTGCCCGCAAGACCCGCATAGAACGCGAACGCCATGGCGCCGTCATAACCTGACGTCGACTGCAGGTTCGGATCGATGCCGAACATCTTGCGATAGGCCTCGATGAATTCCTTCACCTTGCCGGTCGCCGTATCCGGATAGAAGATCTCGGTCTGGCCGACGCCATAGATGCCTTCGGCCGCGTCCTTGCCGAGTTCGTGCAGATCCGGCACGTAGCTCGGTGACGACACCACATAGGTCGGCATCCAGCCAAGCTTCTTCGCCGCGGTAACGATGCCGACGGATTCGCGAACGACGGAGCCGAGCGCGACGAGATCGCAGCCGTCAGCCTTCATGCGCGCGACCTGCGAATTGAAGTCTGTCGCACCGCGCTTGAACGACACGCGCGTGGCCTCCGGCAGCTTCATGTCCTTGAGCTGATCGGAATAGGCATCGGTGAAATTCTTCCCCATCTCGTCGTCCTGGTAGACGATGCAGGGCTTGGTCAGCTTGTTGTGCTCCATGACGTATTTGATGCCGAGGCGCATCGTGTCGTAGTAGGGGCTAAACATGTTGAACTTCAGCCGATCCTCGGGCTTGGCCGGATCCATCTTGAAGGTGAATTCGGCGGCCGTGATCGGGAACAGATGCGTCAGGCCAGCGCCCTGCACCAGCGGCATCGGCGCCAGCGTGGTGGCCGAGCCCATCGCCGAGACGATCGAGAACGCCTTGTCGAGCTCGATCAGCTTCTGCGTCTGCAGCACAGCCTTCTTCGGATCGTAGCTGTCGTCCTCAAGCACCAGCTTGATCTTGCGGCCGTTGATGCCGCCGGCGGCGTTGATCTGCTCGACCGCGAGCTTCATGCCTGACGAGGCCGGCACGCCCCACGACTTGATCGGCCCGGAGAGGTCCATATGCGTGCCGATCACGATCTCGGTGTCGGTGACGCCCTGAGTCTTGAACTGTGCGAGCGCGGGTTGCGCCGCTATTCCCGCAAGCGAGATGATCGCGGCTGACAAAAGGAAACGTGAGGTCATGCTATTCCTCCCTGTGGTTATGCGCTCTGTGAAATGGCGCTTTCTCTGGACGAACGGTCTTGCGGGCGCAGCAATCGGCGGCGCAGTACGAGCATGGCGCTGACCTCGGGATCGCCGGGGCCGAGCGCGCGCTCGATCAAGGTGAAATCATCGATCTTGACCGGCACGCGGGCATTGGTCTCGGCGATCACGCGAGCAATCAGAGCGCGGATCTCCTGCGAGCGGCACAGGCTGAGGAAGTGGGTGAACGGAATGCTGTTGTCCTGCGCGAACTTGACGACAGGATCGGGATCCATCAGCACCGCAGCGATCACCCTGCCCTTGTCGTCGTGATGCAGGAAGGCGTCGGCGACGTAAGGCGATGTCACGAGATCGGCCTCGCTCTTGAGACACGCCGCGCCGCTGCCGCCCTCGAGTAGATCCGCCAGGCGGCCTGCGGGCTGCGACTGGCCGGCGTGGACGACATCGCCGCTCTGCCACCAGCCATCACGGATCGCGCTCGCGCCCTCGCCGGCGTAACCGACGAACAGCGCATCCGACCGCAACCGGATTTCGCCGGAACCAAGCGCCTCCAGCGTCACGCCATCGAGCGTCGTGGGCGAACCACGATGCGCGGCCAGCATCACGGCGCCGCCGGACTCGGCCTGGCCATAGGCATCGGTCAGCGGTCGCCGGATCGCTGCGAACCAGGCCCCGACATCGGCGCGCGCCGGCGCACCCGTCGTCAGACAAAGGCGTGCCCGCGACAGACCGAGACGCTGGCGGATCGGCACCAGCACGAAAGCATCGAGCAGCGGATTTGGCCCGTCGCTTCCGGGCTTCACGGCGAGCCCAATCATACGGCGCTGGAACTTGGTCGCTTCGGCGGCGGCGAGTTCGACACCGGACTTCAGCTTCGCCCACAGGCGTGGTGGCGCCTGCACGACGGTCGGCTGCAGCTCACGGAGATCGCTCAGCGCGGTCTCTCGGCTTTCCGGGAAATTGATGATGCAGCCCGCGAGCAGCGAAGCGTAGACGCCGACCACGCGCTCCATCACGTGATGTAGCGGGGTCAACGACAGACGCTCGTCCGTCGCGCTCAATTGCAGCGCGCTGGCGGCGCGCGCAGCCTGGCGGCCCAGCGCCAACTGCGTGAGTAAGGCGCCCCGCGCGGGCGCCGTGACGCCTGACGTCACTACGATCCCAGCCACAGCGGTGTCGGCCGGTGCAGGAAAAGGCTCACTGCCGCCCCCTCGCGCCTGCAACTCCGCCAGCGTCACCACGTGATCGACGCGCGCGCCATCGTCCCATTGCTCGTGCATGACGACGATCAGCCGCAGCTTCGGGCAGCGATCCCTGATGCCGAGCGCGCGATGCAGGTGCACATCGCCGGCGACGAAAAGAATGGTGACGCCGAAGAGATTGACGAGACGCGCAAGTTCATTGGCGTCAGCGTCGGCGTCGAGGCCGGCCGAGATGCCGCCGGCGGCCATAATCCCAAGATCGGCGAGCACCCAATCCGCGCAGGTGTCGCCGCAGACGGCCGCAACGTCCTTGTCCTGCAGTCCTGCCGCGCGCAAGCCGCGCGCGATCGCGGCGATCCGTGTCGCGGTCTCCGTGCCGCTGAGCGGCTGCCAGAGGCCGTAGCGCTTGGAGCGCATCACTGTCGCGCCGCCGTGCGCTGTGAGCGCAGCGGTGAGGCGCGCCGAGAAGGCTTCGGTTTCAGTGCCCGCCATGACCACCTTCACCGTGCATGCCCAGATAGAATTCGCGCACCTGGTCTGACTGCAGCAGGTTCGCGCAGGTGTCGTGCATCACGACGCGGCCGACCTCGAGCACGTAGCCGTAATGCGCCGTTTCCAGCGCCATCTTGGCGTTCTGCTCGACCAGCAGGATCGAGACGCCCTCCTCCGCGTTGAGACGGCGGATGATCGCAAAGATCTCCTTCACCAAGAGCGGCGACAGCCCCAGCGACGGCTCGTCCAGCAGCAGCACCTTCGGACGGCTCATCAGCGCGCGGCTGATCGCCAGCATCTGCTGCTGGCCGCCGGAGAGCTGACCCGCGATCTGGTTCTGCCGCTCGCGCAGTACCGGAAAATAGTCGAACACCTTCTCCAAATCACTCGCGACGTTCTTGCTGTCTTTGCGGATGTAGGCGCCCATCCGTAGATTGTCGCGCACGCTGAGGAACGGAAACACTTCGCGCCCCTCCGGCACGTGGCTGATGCCGAGCCGCACCACCTTGTCCGGCTCCATCGAGCGGATCTTTCGCCCCTCGAACTCGACCGTGCCCTTCACGGGATCGAGCACGCCGGAAATGGTCTTCAGGATGCTGGTCTTGCCCGCGCCATTGGCGCCGAGCACGGTGACGATCTGCCCCCGCATCAGGTCGAGGCTGATGCCGCGGATCGCGGTGATCGGCCCGTAGGTGCTCTCGACATTGGCGAGACGGAGGATCGGTTGCGTGTCCATCGTCATGCCCCGAGATAGGCCGCGATGACGTCGGGATGGCCCTGCACTTCCGCCGCCGTGCCGAGCGCCATCATCTTCCCGTAGTTCAGCGCAAGCACACGGTTGGAGACGCGACTGACCAGCGACATGTCGTGCTCGACCATCAGCACGGTGACGCGGAGACGGCGGTTGATCTCCAAAATCCATTCCGCCATCGCATTGGTCTCCTCGACGTTGAGGCCGGACGAGGGCTCGTCGAGCAGCAGCAGCGTCGGTCCGACGCACAGCGCGCGGGCCACCTCGATCACCTTGCGGACGCCATAGGGCAGCGCGCCGATCGTGGTGTCGCGGTACTTCTGCAGCCGCAGCACGTCCATGACTTCCTCGGCGGCGCGGCGGTGCGCGACCTCCTCGTCGCGGACCTTTCTGGTGCGCAGAATGTCCTGCCAGGCGCGCGTGGTCGAATGCCGGTGGCGGCCGACCAGGAGGTTCTGCAAGGTCGAGGCACTCTCGAACAGCTCGATGTTCTGGAACGTGCGTGCGATGCCGCGCCCGGCAATCTGCTGCGCCGAGAGCCGCGTGACGTCCTCGTCGCGAAAAATGATCTGGCCTGCGCTCGGCTGGTACAGACGGCTGATGAGATTGAACAACGTGGTCTTGCCGGCGCCGTTCGGCCCGATGATGGTGAAGACCTCGCCCTCGTTGAGGCCGAACGAGACATTGTCCACGGCCGTGAGGCCGCCGAACTTCACCGTCAGGTTCTTGACGTCGAAGAAGGTCATCGGCGCTCGGATTTCAGGAACATGCGGGGTGGACGCGCGGCGCGTTGGCGCGCCAGTGGAAACTGCTTGAAATAGGCCTTCACCCGCAGCCAGCGACCGTCGAGGCCGAGCGGCTCGTAGATGATGAAGACGATGATGATGATGCCGAAGATCAGCGACTTCAGCCCGGGCGCGTTGACCACGCGGAGCACGCCGGCCTGCATCGTCTGCACCAGGCTGTCGGGCAGATACATGCCGTGCATCAGCGCGTCGCTCCACAGCGGCACCTTGTCCTTCAGGATGATCAGCAGCGGATCGGCCATGATCATGAAGATCGCGCCGAACACCGCCCCACGCAGGCTCACGAGCCCACCAATGATGATGATCATGACGAAGTCGATCGACACCGACAGGCTGAACATCTCCGGCGAAATGAACGACATCTTGTGCGCATAGAGCGCGCCCGCGATTCCCGTGATGCCAGCGGAGAGCGCGAAGGCCGTCGTCTTGTACCGGGCCGTATCGATGCCCATGCTGCGCGCCGCGGTCTCGGAATCCCGGATCGCCATGAAGGAGCGCCCGGTCGAGGAGCGGATGATGTTGATGGCGGCGAGGATCACCAGCACGGTGACGAGCAGGCAGAGGTAGTAGAAGCCTTCAGTACCGAGCTTCAACCCGAACAAGGACGGCGGGGGCAGCATCAGGCCTTCATTGCCGTTGGTGACGCTCTCCCAGCGCGCGATGATCTCCTCGACGATGAAGGCAAAGGCGAGCGTCGCGATCGCGAGATAGATGCCGTGCAGGCGCAGCGCGGGCAGGCCGACGAGATAACCGGCGATCCCGGTGAAGACACCGGCGAGCGGCAGATAAAGTATCAGCGGAACACCGTGCTTCTGCGCCACCGCCGTGAAATAGGCACCGATCGCGAGGAACGCCGCATGACCGATCGACACCTGTCCCGCCTGCCCCGACAGGATATTCAGCGCCACGCCGACGATGGCGTAGATCATGATGAAGACGATCTGGCTGAGATAATAGGATTCGATCACATAAGGCGCCGCGATCAGGCCCGCGAGCAGCACCGCATACCAGAACATCGCGGCCTTCGACGGAAACAGCGGATCGCTGTCGCCGTAATCGGTGCGGACATGATGCGCCATGCCCTACACCTTCTTGACCGCGTTGAGACCGAACAGGCCCTGCGGCTTCCACAAGAGAACGGCGAGCAGGACGATGTAGGCGGCGACGTCCTTGAATCCCTCCGGCAGATAGAAGCCCGACAAGGACTCGACGATGCCGATGGTGATGCCGCCGGCGACCGCGCCCGGGATCGAGCCGAAGCCGCCGAGCACGGCGGCCGGAAAAGCCTTGATGCCGAGGAAACCGAGATTGGCGTGGATCAGCGTGATCGGCGCCAGCAAGATCCCGGCGGCGCAGGCGACCATCGCGGAGAGGCTCCAGATCAGCGAGAACATCCGCTTGACCGGAATGCCCATGTAATAAGCTGCGAGCATGTTCTGCGACGTCGCCTGCATCGCAATGCCGATCCGGGTGTAGCGGAAGAAGGCGTAAAGCCCCGCACACAGCAGCACCGTCGCGACGATGATGGAGAGTGCGTCCCAGGCAATGACGAGCTTGCCGATCGTGAACACGCCGTCGGTGAACGGCGTCTCGATGCGCAGATCGTCCGTGCCCCAGATGATGCCGACGAGCGCGCGGATCACGAGCCCAAGGCCGATCGTCGCCATCACGATGGAGAATTGCGGGTATCCAAGGATGGGACGGAGCACCAACCGCTCCATGATGGCGCCGAGAATGGCCATCGCAATCACGCACAGCAGGAACGAGAGCCAGTAGTTCAGTCCGAGCGTCGTGATGAAGGTGACCGACATGAACGCGCCGAGCATCATGATCTCGCCTTGCGCGAAATTCACCACCTCGGTCGCCTTGTAGATCAGCACGAACCCAAGGGCGATCAGCCCATAGACGCACCCCAGCGCGACGCCGCTAATGACTTGCTGCGTGAAATCGAGCATTTCCGTCCTGTGGCGCATTGCGCCTGATTTTTTTCGATATGAGAGTGGCTGATGATCTTAGTCAAGCAGCTAATTAACTCAGCACTGCGCACATCGAATGAGACGTGATGCCGCGCTCAATCATCGCGCATAGCGCCTTGCCACAAGACTTGCGTCACCTCGCTATCGACGCGACCGGTGTACTACCTCGGGATCGTTCGACCGCAGGCATAGTGGAACGCACGTACTGCTTGTGCTCGCGGTCGCACTTGGCCTGATCGTGATCGCGATGACCGTCTATTTTGCGCTATGACGTCGCGCCGCCATTCGAGATCGCTTCATGTCATCTGCCGCAACCACATTCGCGCAATCGTTTTTCCACGGCACGCGCGCTGATCTGAAACCCGGCGACCTCATCATCGTCGGCTACCCCTCCAACTTCACCGACGTGAAGCCATTATCCTGGGTCTATTTCACAGCCACGCTGGATGCGGCGATCTGGGGCGCCGAACTCGCCGCAGGCAGTGGACCGGGACGCATCTATGTCGTGGAGCCAACGGGGCCGGTCGTGGACGATCCCAACGTCACCGACAAAAAATTTCCCGGCAATCCGACGCTGTCTTATCGCTCGCGCGATCCATTGCACGTGATCGCGGAAGTGACGCAATGGCAGGGACACGCGCCGGAGCGGCTGCAGCAGATGAAAGACAATATCGCCCGCCTGAAGGCGGAGGGAGCCAACAACATCATCGACTAGATCAAGCCGCGATACCCGCGACCTGACCGTTGCCAAGCTGCGATGCCCCGCCCCTACTCCTTCTTCGTCCGGTAATCGCCGAACGTCGTGTCGCGCTGGTTGAGCAGGTCCTTCACGCTTGAGCCGTCGCGGCGGAAGCTGCCCATATAGGCCTTGCTCGCCTCGGTCGTGAACGCCAGCGCCTGGATCTCGGTGCCGGCGCGGATCGCGGCGCGGGCGCCCATGATCTCCATCGCGCGGTGAACACTGCGCTTGTTGAGCTGCTGCAGCTCGACCGGCACCTTGGCCGCGCGCTCGGCGAAATCGAGCGTCTTTTCGTCGAGCTCGGCGAGCGGGAAGGATCGCGTCGCATAACCCCAATCGGCGGCTTCGCGGCCGGACATTGCATCGCCCGTGAGCATCAGTTCCATGGCGCGGCGCATGCCGACCAGCCAGGGATGATATTGCATGTCGGGCGGGCTCATCAGCCGCACCGGCGGATAGCCGATCTGCGCGTCATCGGCGACGTAGACGACGTCGCAGGCAGTGGCAAGCTCGGTGCCGCCGGCCAGGCAATAGCCGTGCACCTGCGCGATCACGGGCTTTGCGAGGTCCCAGATATGAAACCAGCCCTCGACCACGTGGCGCGACCACTGCCCCGGCCCGGACGCCGAATGATAGGGCTGGTCGACGCGATTGTCGGCGGAGAGATCGTAGCCTGCAGAGAAGCACGGGCCCGCGCCGCGCAGGATCGTGATCGAGACATCGCCATCGCGATCGGCCTGCTCGAGCACCTCGAAAATTTCGCTGCGCAGAAGGTTGTTCAGCGCGTTGCGCTTCTCCGGCCGGTTCATGGTAATGCGCCGAACGCGCGGACGCGGGTCGTCGACGATGATGTGCTGGTAGCTCATGAAGTCCTCCCGATCGTCAGGCATTTTTGCCCTTTGGCAAGGTCATGCCTGAGATCGGGAGGGATGTCATCGGCCGAGAATGCAGAGCACCCTGCCGCACATATCTGACGTCTAGGCTGCTGCCTTCTCGGCGGGCGCCACATCGAAGCCCACCGTTGGAAAGTGAAGATTCACTTTGCCGACCGTGGGATCCTCGTGCCGGATCACGATCTCATCCTCTGTCCAGGTGAGCATGTTTCCATGAACGGGATTGCCATAATCGTCGGGTGTCACGCTGACCCAGTCACCACGACGAATTGCTGCCGACGATCCACCGTCGGGTTCGCCGGGTTGATTGACTCGAGCAACCTCGATCGCCTCATCAGGAGTCATGTCCGTGTGTTTGCCATGCCCGAGAGCGGCAACTCGCGCGTACCAGGCATCAACCACCTTCGCAAAAGCGATGAGGTCGACAATCTCCGGCCCGCCGTTCTGCCGCGCAAACCAGATCGGGTGATAGGCCGATAGATCAGCCGCAGAGGGATCGTTCCCCAGGATGAACTTGCGGCCATCGGAGAGGGCCTCGGCGAGCCAGGCGAGATGCGCCTTGACCCTCTGCAGATAGATCGCACGCCTGGGAGCCAGGACCTGCGGGTCCAGATTGACGCGGAACAGAGGGCGTCGCTCCTCGACGAGTTCCTGGGGAATCTTTCCGTCCATGTTGCCGATCGTCAGACAGACGGTGTTCATGAACGAGCCTTTCTCGATCCACCAGCCGAACGCTTTGGCGAGTCCTTCCTGTCCTTTGGGATAAAGAGCGCCCGTTCCTCCCAATCTCTCGATGACGCGAAGAATGAGAAGCGTGTCGCAATAGAACTCCGCACCGATCTGCAGGATCGGCGTGCGCCGATAGCCCCCGGTCATCGGCGTGAGTTTGGGGCGCGGTGTCCAAACCGGGATCTCGACCGAGCGCCAGCTCTGCCCCTTGAGGCCGAGAGCCAAACGAATCTTCTCCGAGTAAGGCGACAGCTGATAGTGATGCAGAATCATTTCCGACATGTGATCTCTCCTGAATTTCGCCTTGGCGCCTACTTCTGGGGTGCGGGTAGCTCCACGCCGAGAAACTCGAAGGCGGTGTCGCCATTGGTCCAGCCATGCAGCGTATTGGGCTGGAAGACGATCACGTCGTCCGGCTTGTAGACGACCTCGCCTATCTGCGCCCCGCCGGTGTCGTTCAAAGACAGCTTCCCGCTTCCGCTGATGACATAGAGGATGTAGGGCAGCGGGCCTTCGTGAACGGCGATCGAGCCCTTGGCATCGACGTGCCCGCGCATCACGTGGGTCGCTGCGCCCGGCAACTCGTACAGCTTTGCATAATTGAAGCCCTGGTTCGGCTTGCCGTCGGGCATGGCCGGCACGGCGGCGAGCGCCGCGCCATCCTTCTTCACCGCGATTGCCTTTTTCCCTTGTCCGTTCTCGATGACAAAGATTTCACCGGCGCATGCTGGAACGGTGACGACGACCGCAATCAATGACGCCGCGGCACAAACGAGACCACGCATCTCTTCCTCCCGATTCATCTGTTCTGGATTTAAGTCGCAGATCGAACGCTGCCTCGGGCCGCTGCGCAGCAGCGACCCGACGCTCGCAGGCATGGGCTTCAGTTCAGCCGCCGGTTCGCGCATCCAGGAAGAGTTGCGTGAATGGCTTTGCAAGAACCGGCTCGAGCTTCGGCACGATGGCCTTGATATCGGGCGTGACCATGTGAGCCTCGAGCGCCGCTTTGTCCTTCCAGCGCTCGAAGGTCAGGAAGCGGCCGGGCTCGCCGATGACTTCCATCAACGTATAGGTCAGACACCCAGGCTCTTTCGCCGCGACTTCGGCGAAAGGAACCATGAGCGCGCGGAGCTCATCCGCCTTGTCCTTCTTCGATACGATTTCCGCGATCACAAAGTAGCCGCTCTGTCCCGCGGCCTCCGCTGATGAAGCGGAGAGAACCGCGGCGGTCATACCGCCGATGGCGACAGCTCCGACAAACGCACGGCGATCCATGTCCTGCATGGCATTCCTCCCCTCTGTTTGTTTTCATTTGCAAATCCCGGCCACCACGCTTGCGGAAACCGGGCTCACCTCATTTTAATAAGGTGCAAATAATTTGCACACAAAGTACTTGGAGTCAAATACCTGAGACCCCATACAATGTTGCAACAAAAAATTGCGGCCTTGCGACTTGGCGAGCGCGCCGGCTAACGCTAGGATTTCGCTCAGGGAATGATTTGTACTGCAGGCCGCCGAGCGAGCATGAAAACACGAACAGCCAACACACGACGTGACGTCAGGAATCGAGGAAGTGAGCCTTCCATCGCGCCGGTCGAAATGCCCGGGCTCGATAATCATCTTTGCTTTGCGCTCTATTCCGCCAGCAACCACATGACGCGCCTGTTCGTACCGTTCCTCAAGAAGCTCGGCGTGACCTATCCGCAATATCTGGTGCTGGTCGTGCTTTGGGAACGCGGAGCGCGGGGCGTCGGGGATCTGGCCTCGGCGCTACAGATGGATCTCGGCTCACTCTCGCCGATGCTCAAGCGTCTCGAGGCCAAGGAGCTGGTGACGCGACGACGGCAGCCGGACGATGAACGTCGCGTGCTCGTCGACCTCACGCCTAAGGGCGTGGCGCTTCGCCAGAAGACCGAACAGATGCTCGGCGAGTTCTACTGCTTCCTGAACATGCCTCTGGACGAGCTCTTCGACCTGAAGGACCGTCTCCGTCACTTCGTCCGTTCGGCGGGGCCAAAGGAAGAGACGACGACGCCTGCTAAGGTATCGGAGCCAGCGCTCTCGTAAGCGTCCTACTCAATAACGGAGCTGATGCTGACTCCGTCCACGCAGAGTGATAGCCTGCGTCTCGTCACCGGTCAGCGAGGCTATCCTCGCAAGCGTACGCACACGAGCGTGTGAGGAGGCGAGTCCATGAGCTGGGGCGCGCTCTGCAGGCCGCGCGGTCGCGGCGGCTTTTTCACAACTGTTGTCCTCGTTTTCGCAATCGCTGCGCCGTTCGCCGCGTGCGCGGGGGGCGAGCCGGGACCGGTCTTTTCGGACAGCGGTCCCGATGCCGAACTCTACGGCGCGGCCGCGGGCTATCCGATGGGCACGCGGGGGACCGCGGCCCAGCTCGACCAGCTCGTCGGGGCCTACAGCCATTTCGGCGAGATCTATCCCTCGCGCCGGATCGCTCGTGCGACGATACAATGGCAATTCAAACGCGCGCCCGAGCCATCCATCGCTTACAGCTTCGGCAATGAGCGGCTGAGCATTGCGGACTACCTCAAGCGCAACCCGGTCACGGGACTTCTGATCGCCAGGGACGACACCATCCTGTACGAGCACTACCAATATGCGCGCACCGATCGCGACCGCTTCCTGTCGCAGTCCATGGCGAAGACGGTAGTCTCCATGCTGGTCGGGATCGCGGTCTCGGAAGGACGCATCAAGTCGATCGATGATCTCGTCTCGACCTACGTCCCTGGTCTCGCAGGAAAGGAATATGGAAACACGTCCATCCGGTCCTTGCTGAACATGTCCTCCGGCGTCGATTTCTCGGAAGTCTATGATGGACACGATGACATCGCCAAGCTTGGGCGCGCCCTGTTCGTTGAAGAGACCAAGGATCCCGTCGCCGCCGTCGCGCAGTTCAATACAAGAGCGGCACCGGCTGATACCCGATGGCACTACGCAAGCGTGGAAACCGAGATCCTCGGGCTGGTCCTGCGCGCCGCCATCGGCACGCCGCTTGGCGACTATCTCCACGAGCGGATCTGGGATCCGATCGGCGCGGAATCGGATGCCTCATGGGCGATCGATGGCAGCGGCCAGGAGATCGCTTCTTGCTGCTTCAACGCAACCCTGCGAGACTATGCGCGCCTGGGCCGGCTGCTCGCAAACGATGGCGCCTGGGAGGGTCGTCAGTTGATCCCCCGGCAGTGGCTCCTCGACGCCACGACCGTCCGGCCAAGCGATGGTCATCTCGCTCCGGGAACGGCCACCCCCTATTTCGGCTACGGCTATCAGACCTGGCTGCTTCCCGGCGCGCAGCGCAGATTTGCCCTGCTCGGCATCCGCGGTCAGGTCATCCTGGTCGATCCAGCTTCGAAACTCGTCATGGTCCACACCGCCGTTCGCCAGAAGCCGTCCGAGCCAGGAGCCCTCCGAGAGCCCCTCGCGTTGTGGTTCGCCGTGCTTCAACAGCTCGGGCAGTGAGTTGGCAATCAGACCTCTCGGCTCACTTTTCCGAGCGCATCGCGCCGCCATGCACCCGGGCTGATGCCGGCGATCGCGGAGAAGACTCGCGTGAAGTGGCTTTGGTTGGCGAAGCCGGCCGAGATCGCAACCTCGGACAGCGACAGGTCGCGAATGCTCATCAAACGCTTGGCGGTTGTCACACGATGATGCAGCAGCCAGCGATAAGGCGGCAGACCAGTCGAGGCACGAAACGCACGCGAGAAATGGCTGACCGAGAGGCCGAGCTCGGCGGCAATCGCCTGCAGCGGCAGCTTGCCGCCGAGATCTGCTTCGAGCTTGTCGCAAGCGCGCGCCAGCTGCCATGGCGCAAGGGCGCCGCTTCTGGTCTCGGCCCTGTGCCGGAAGCCGCCATAGGCTTGGGCGACGTGGGCGGTGAGACCTAACATCATGTGATCGATAAAGAGCTGATTGGTCTCATCAGGCCGGCGCAGACCCGCTCGCAAAGACGCGCCGATGTGGCGGATGATGGCATCGTCGTGACCGACCGGGTTGCAATCGAGGGCATCGATGCGCGGCGCCCCCGATTGGTCGGCGAGACCGTCGAGTGCCGACCGCGGCACGTAGAAATGGAGCGAGTGAAGCGGCTTGTCGATCACGTAGCGCGGATCGGCCTTGAGATCGTAGAGATAGGTCGTGCCGGCATGAACATTCGTTTTCGTGAGGTGACGGCCCTGCTCCCAGATCTCGCAGTCTGGATAATCGCGCAGCTTCAGGCCGACGAGATAGGCGTCTTCCGCCACAAACGAGCCTGATAGTCCCGGCACGGGATTGTCGTTGCGCGTTTCCGTGACCGCGATCTCGGTGCTGCGCAGGGAACGGGTCACCAGCGTCGGTGGCGCGTGCTCGAGGCGGAGGAACTCTCCGAGCCGTTCACCGTAAGCGCCTGTCCTGGTCATGATCTGTCTTTCTGTGACGTCGAGAAGCAGGCCACAGCATCCTGCCATTTCAAGCACGGTATATCGGATGTCCGCCAATTGTTGTCCACGACCGACAACGTCGCACCCGACAAAGCCAGCTTAATGACCGCGACCGCGTCACATCAGGATTCGGCAGTCATTTCAGAACGATCCGCAAAGACCTGCGGCGTCACGGAACCGAAACTGACGCATCACGGCTTTTCACAAACGCACGCAAGCCGCACGTGTGACGCGTCCGCGGAGCAGGATCAGGCAAAGCACGGCAGTATCGGGAAAGACGCGGATTTTCGTCCCGCCTAGAAGTCCGCAAATCAACGGGACCGGAGCCTGGGCGGATCGCCCTCTCCCTCGGCCCGTCTGTTGACCAAGAGATCACCAAACCGTCGCTCGGCCCCGCAACGCGGCGGCTGGCGCCATGATCAAGACGTCGCGCACCAGCGACGCTGCCCCCACGCGAGCGAAAGTCCATGAGCAAGGTCATCTTGCGCGAGTCTCCGACTGAAATCCCTGCCGCATCTCAAGCGCGGCACGACGTTGTGCCGTCCGGCGACCGGCCCGCCGCCGATGCCGAAATGGCCCGCGTGCTCGGCACGGTCCCCTTTCGCATGGCACTGGACTCATCCGGCGCGGGCATCGCGCACTGGAAGCACGAGCCGTTGCACGACGTCGTCGAGCCCATGAGCCATCATGTGATCATGGCTTACAACGGATCGGTCCAGCGCATGGAACGACGGTCCGGACGGTCTGTCGCGATCGGGACGTTTCGTCCAGGCGCCGTGATCATCATTCCCGAGGGATCGACCTCGCGGTGGGACATTCCAAAACCCGTCGACGTCGTTCAGCTCTATCTTCCACAGGCGACACTAAAGCGTGTTGCCGATGAAGCCGAAGCTGGCGGACTGGCCGAACTTCTGGAGCGAACCGCGCATCCCGATCCCGTGACGTCCCGATTGCTGCTGAGTGCCGCGGACGTGCTGGAAGGAAACGAAGCGCTGGATACGCTGTTCAGGCAGCAACTCATGGACTTGCTGGCGACGCGCCTTCTGGCCGCACACACCGGCTCGCCAAGCGCGATCGCACCAACGAGAGGCGGGCTCGCGCCGAAAACGCTGCTGCGCGCGATCGAACGCCTACGCTCGGATAGCGATGCCGACGTTTCGCTCGCAGCTCTCGCGACCGAGGCCGGTCTGTCGCGCTTTCACTTCTGCCGCGCCTTCAAGGACAGCACCGGGCTTTCGCCGCATGCCTGGTTGCGCCAGCACCGGCTGGAGCAAGCCATGAACATGCTCCGCGACACCGACGCGTCGGTCGTCTCGGTCGCGGCAACCCTCGGCTACTCCTCGCAGACGGCCTTCGCTGCGGCGTTTCGAAAACTCACCGGCGAATCACCAAGCGATTGGCGACGACGCACGCGTTAGCAGCAATCGCGCTGCAATCGCGTCAATCGCGCTGGGGCAGTGGCGCATGCGGCTCGCTAGAAATCACGCTGCCCCCACTCCTGAAATGGAAACTGCAAATGTCCTTGATCACATCCGTCAGCCAGCTCGCGTACACCTCGCGGCGAAATATTCTCGCAACGACGCTTCTTTACGCGGCATCGTTGACCGTCCGCTCCACCTCGGCGGCAGGCGGCGACGTCAAAACCGCAGCGCTCTCGAGCGGAAAGAACGACGCCGCGACCTCCGTCACCACCAGCGACGGCGTAAAGCTCTTTTACAAGGACTGGGGACCGAAGACCGCGCAGCCGATCGTCTTCCATCATGGCTGGCCGCTCAGCGCCGACGACTGGGATGCCCAGATGCTCTTCTTCCTGGCTAAGGGCTTTCGCGTGATCGCGCATGATCGCCGCGGCCATGGCCGGTCGAGCCAGGTCAGCGACGGGCACGACATGGATCACTATGCGGCCGACGTCGCGGCCCTCGCCGATCATCTCGACCTGCGCAACGCCATTCACATCGGCCACTCCACCGGCGGCGGCGAGGCCACGCGCTATGTGGCGCGTCATGGCCGCGATCGTGTCGCCAAGCTGGTGCTCATCGGCGCAGTGCCACCCCTGATGCTCAAGACCGAGGCCAATCCTGGTGGATTGCCGCGCGAGGTGTTCGATGGCCTGCGCCGGCAGCTCGCAGCCAGCAGGTCGCAATTCTACCTCGAATTCGCGAGTGGTCCCTTCTACGGCTACAATCGTCCGGGCGCGGAGCCTTCGCAGGCCGCGATCTGGAACTGGTGGCGTCAAGGCATGATGGGCAGCAGCAAGGCCCATTACGACGGCATCAAAGCCTTCTCCGAGACCGACTTCAGCGAAGACCTGAAGGCCATCACCGTGCCGACGCTCGTCCTGCACGGCAGCGACGACCAGATCGTCCCCGTTGCCGACTCGGCGCCGCTGTCGGCCCGGCTTCTGAAGCACAGCACCTTGAAGATCTACGACCTGCTGCCGCACGGCGTCTGCACGACGCATCCCGACATCGTCAACGCCGACCTGCTCAAGTTCATCACGGCGTAGCCGGCACCTTCATCGCAACCACCTCAACCAAGGAAACATCAACATGCGCATCGTCATCATTGGCGCCGGCTTCGCCGGCATGTATGCAGCTCTTTCCGCCGCCCGCCTTCGCGACATCCAGGGTGCTTCGCCAGAGAAGCTGGAGATCGCGCTCGTTGCGCCCGAACCGACGCTTGTCGTGCGCCCGCGGCTCTATGAGCCGAGACCCGAAACCTTGACGGCTCCGCTCCTGGACGTGCTGAAAGCGATCGACGTCGTCTATATCCAGGGCCGTGTCGACGCGATCGATACCAAATCCAAGGTCGTCGCGATCGCAGAGAGCAGGAAGAAATTGTCCTATGACCGGCTGGTGGTCGCCACCGGCAGTCGGTTGTTTCGCCCGAACGTCCCCGGCCTTGCCGAGCACAGCTTTAGCGTCGACCAGCTCGACGACGCCGTCGCACTTGATCGTCACCTGCATAGCCTGGCGAGGCGCCCAGCCTCAAAGGCGCGCAATACCGTTGTCGTCGCCGGCGGCGGTTTCACCGGGATCGAAGCCGCAACCGAGATACCATCGCGCCTGCGCAAAATTCTCGGCGACGACGCGCAGTTGCGCGTGGTCATTGTCGACCGCAACGAGGCAATCGCTCCCGACATGGGCGCAGGCCCTCGCCCCATCATCCAGGATGCGCTGCGCAAGCTCGGCATCGAGACCCGGCTCGGCGTCGGCGTCGCCTCACTCGACAAATCCGGCGTCACGCTGTCCAGCGGTGAGCACATCGAATGCGAAACCGTGATTTGGGCCGCCGGCATGCGCGCCGCTCCCTTGACGGCGCAGGTCCCGGCCGAGCGCGACCAATTCGGCCGACTGCTGGTCGACCGAGACCTTCGCGTGCCATCGGTGAATGGCGTCTTTGCCACCGGCGATGCCGCCCGAGCCGCCTGTGATGACGTCGGCAACTACGCACTGATGTCGTGCCAGCATGCGACCCGGATGGGTGCCTTCGCCGGTAACAACGCCGCCGCTGAGCTACTGGGCGTGCCGACCAGGCCCTATCACCAGAAGGCCTATGTCACCTGCCTCGACCTCGGCGAAGCCGGCGCGCTGTTCACGCGCGGCTGGGAACGCACAGTCGAAATGGTCGGCGACGTCGCCAAGAAGACCAAGCAGGAAATCAACACCGTCTGGATCTATCCGCCCAAGGCCGAGCGCGCCGCGGCCCTTGCTTCGGCCGATCCCGAGCGCGTCACCGCTCTCTGAACGACCCGCCACCAACCCCCTTCAACAGGAGACCAACATGAATCTGCACAACGCTTCCATGACATCGAAACCCGAAGAGCTCGTTCCTTCGCGCTACGCGCTGCGCATCGGCGAGATCGACGTTCTGGTGGTCAGCGACGGCGTGCTGCCGCTGCCGACCACGATGCTGGCGCACAATGCCGACCCGGCCGTCCGGGCCAGTTGGCTCAACCACATGTTCCTGCCGCCGGACGCTTTCGACTGGGCGCTGAATGCCGTGATGGTGCGAAGCGGTGACAAGACCATCCTCATCGACGCCGGACTGGGGTCCGATCCAGACTTGCATCTTCCGCGAGCCGGGCAGTTGATCAAACGGCTGGAGGCAGCCGGCATCGATCTCGCCTCCGTAACCGACCTGGTCCTGACCCATATGCATATGGACCATGTGGGAGGGCTATTGGTCGACGGCGTGAAAGAGCGGCTGCGCAAGGACCTGCGCATCCACGTGGCTGCGGCCGAGGTCAAGTTCTGGGAGTCACCGGATTTCACCCACACCAACATGCCGCAGGGATTCCCGGACGCGCTTCGCGCCGCCGCCAAGCGGTTCGTACAGGAGTACGGCAGCCAGATACGGCAGTTCGAAGACGAACACGAAGTTGCGCCGGGAGTCGTCGTCCGTCGCACCGGCGGTCACACGCCCGGACACAGCGTCGTTCGCGTGGCGTCCGGCAAGGAAGCGCTGACATTCGCGGGCGACGCCGTGTTCGCTGTCGGGTTCGACCAGCCCGAATGGCACAACGGCTTCGAGCACGATCCCGAGGAAGCGGCGCGCGTTCGCATCCGTCTCCTGCGTGAGCTCGCTGAGAGCGGCGAGCTGCTTGTGGCAACGCACATGCCGTTCCCATCCGTCGGCCACGTCGCGCGTGCCGGCGATGTCTTCCGCTGGGTGCCGGTGTTCTGGGACTTCTGATCGGTCACCGAGCAGGATGAACTGGGGCGCGCGCTCACGGGACAAGTGAGGGCGCGCTTCGGCTCAGCGCCAGGTCTGCGCCTCCGAGACGTTTACCGCGCTTTCAATGCCCTTCGGAGAACGACTTGAGATAATCGTCGATCGGCGCAGTCCAGAGGTCGGGATAGTGAATGACGTTGTGCCCGACATCACTTGGTGCATCGAACGCAATGAACGTCCCCTGCCCGCCCGTTTTCTGGAAGGCTGCGAAATTCTTCCTGCTGTGGTCCAGCGAATAATAGATGTCGCCCTGGCCGTAGAGCCAAAGCGTTGGATGACCATAGCGCGCGCCACGTTCGAACAGCGTTTGATTGACGAGTTCGGCGCCAGGATATTTTTCGCCAAACCAGCCGCCAACAAAGTTGACGACGCCCAGAGTTTGCTCCGGCCGCATCCCGGCATACGCGACCGCCAGCGCGCCGCCTCGTGACTGTCCGCCGATCAGGACGGGACCGGGAGCCACATCAGCACGGCGACGAAGGACGGCAATCGCCGCGTCGATATCGGCCAAAGCGCGGTCCGCTCCCTCCAGCGCCTTGTCGAGATCGCCGAAGCTGTTGCGCTCCTCTTCATAGCGCCCGTCAGACTTTCCGCGCCCGCGACGCTGCGGAAAGGCAACCAGCCATCCTCGCGCATTGAGATAATCGGCTATCTCGAGCGAAGCCCATGTCAACTTGGCAAGGCCCGGAGTTGCATTTCTGCCGATCGAGCCATGATTGAAGACCGCGAGAGGAAACGGCCCAGGCCCGGGAGGCCTAAAAATGACGGCTTCCAGCCTGATCGGATTGCCACCTTCCAGCAAATCCGTTTGCAGCAATTCCGACGTACCGCGAGACCATGTGACAGAAGCGGCCGGTCTGACCAGGTCGACCAGATTCGCTCTGCTCATGGTCGCACGGGCGATCCTGTTGCTCTTGTAGAAGCCGTTCAGCCGCCCGTCGTCGTCCATCTCGTAGATCGCGGTGAACAGGGGCGCCTTGACGGTGAGCGTACGCCCGGAGACGGTCGCGTCCAGGCGCCACCACCGCGCGCGGATGCCGGTGTAGAGATTATCCGCCTCGGCATAGACCATGCCGACCGCGCCATCCTCGCCGACGCGTTCGACCAGCAGGATGTGTTTGAGATCGTTATTCCAGGCTCCGGTCCAGACGCCGCTCCAGCGCCGCTGCTCATCCGTGGGCGATGTCGGAACAAGGGCAACGTGGACGTCCGAAGGAAGCGGCACACCATCGACAATGAGATCGGCTGCCTCCGCGGCCGATGCGACCAACGGCCAAGTCGCTGCCGTGGTCCCCAAAAGCGTGATGAAATCTCGCCTTCGCATGCTGCCTCCGCAGAACCTCTGCGTCTGCGCATTGCCGCCATGGTGACATCGTGCCGGTGTTTTGCCCGACGTGTCAACTTTCCCGGTGTACCGGAGGTCATAGCGGAGCCGCGCCGAAAACCCCTTGTCCATCAAGGCGCGTTCTACTGTGCATGGGGTTGTTTTCGAACTCTCTGCGCTGGGCCAGAAAGAAAAATTCAGTCCGCCTGCAAAATCTCGGCGATCGCAGCGCCGGCTGCGATGGTGCCGAGCTTGCCGCCGACATCGCGCGTCGCCCTGCCCTCGCCGATCGATTTCGCCACCGCCGCCTCGATTGCACGCGCTGCTTCCTCGTAGCGAACGGCGCCGCTTCTCTCGCCATGCCAGCCGAGAAGCAGCGCGGTCGAGAGGATCAGCGAGACCGGGTTGGCAACGTCCTGCCCTGCGATGTCGGGCGCAGAGCCGTGCGCGGCCTGCGCCATGGCGTAGCGGTCGCCGACATTGAGCGAGCCGCCGAGGCCGAGGCTGCCTGAGAGCTCTGCGGTGAGGTCTGAGAGGATGTCGCCGAACATGTTGGTCGAGACGATCACATCGAAGCGATCAGGATTGCGCACCACATGCGCCATCATGGCGTCGACGAGGATGTCGTCGACGTCGAGGCCGGGATAGTCTTTCGCCGCCACGCGGCAGATGTCGAGAAACATGCCGTCACCGATCTTGAGCACATTGGCCTTGTGCACGATGGTGAGATGCTTGCGCCGCTTCATCGCCAGCCGACAGGCCGCGTGCGCGATGCGCTCGCAGCAGAGCCGCGTGATCCGGCGCAGCGAGATCACGACATCAGGCGTGACCAGCATTTCGCCGTTGCCCTGCTCCATGTTGCGGTCGGCGTAAAAGCCCTCGGTGTTCTCGCGGACGACGACGAGGTCGAAATCGCCGAGCCGGCCGGGCCGGCCCGCATAAGTGCGCGCAGGCCTGATGTTGGCGTAGAGGTCGAGATTCTTGCGGAAGTGGCGCGACGGGTTGATCTCGCCATGCGCCTCGTCCTTGAAGTCGAAGGTCGCGGTCGGCCCGAGGATCAGGCCGTCGGCGGCGCGGACGGTGTCGAGCAGTTCGGGTCGCACCGTGGTTCCGAATTGCTTCAGGCTCGCGTGCCCGACCGCATGCTCCTCGAGCCGCAGGTTGAGCTGGAAGCGCTCGGACGCCGCGCGCAGCACGCCCGACGTCGCGGCCGTGATCTCCGGTCCGATGCCGTCTCCCGGCAGAACGACGATGTGCATGGTGATCCCCCTTCGAGAGCAGCGCCTGACCTTCGCGCATACAATGCATGCAAGCATATGCCTGTGGAAGCTGCCCCAAGCGTAGTACATGCCAGAGATCATCGAAGCCAGATCGCCGGAGCAAAGCGCTGAGGCAATGACAATCACGTTACCTGCCGCTGCGCGCGAGCCCGAACACCCCAAAGCCGATGGCCTGCCGGCCGAACAGCGGCGGTGGGCGATCGCTGCGATCTTCACGGCGCTGGCGATGGCCTCGCTCGACACCGCGATCGCCAACATCGCTCTGCCCGCCATCGCCGCCGATCTGCATGTCAGCCCGGAGCAGTCGGTCTGGGTGGTCAACGTCTACCAGATCGCGCTGGTGGCGACGCTACTGCCGTTAGGCGCGCTCGGCGAGATCGTCGGGCACCAGCGCATCTATCTCGGCGGCCTCGTGCTGTTCACCTTCGCGTCGCTGCTATGCGCCGTGGCGTGGTCGCTCGACAGCCTGCTGGTCGCACGTACGCTGCAGGGCCTGGGCGCCAGCGGCATCATGAGCGTCAACACCGCGCTGGTGCGCTTCGTCTATCCCGGGCGGATGCAGGGCCGCGGCTTCGGCCACAACGCGCTTGTGGTCGCGACCGCCTTCACGTTCGGCCCCTCGATCGCGTCCGCCATCCTCGCGGTCGGCCCGTGGCCGTGGCTGTTCGCGGTCAACATCCCGTTCGGTATTGTTGCGACCGCCATCGGCTTTGCCATGCTGCCGAAGACGCCGCGCGCCGATCACGGCTTTGATTTTCTCGGCGCGCTGCTCGCGGCCGTCTGCCTCGGCCTGTTCATCACCGGCATCGGCAGCGCCGCGCATAATCTGTCGCCGATTGTCGTGGGCGTCGAGCTGGTCACAGCGCTGGCGCTCGGCTTCATCCTGACGCGCCGCCATGCCGATCACCCCGCGCCGATGCTGCCGATCGATTTGTTCAGCCGGCCGATGTTCGCGCTGTCGGCAGCGACCGCGGTGTGCTCCTTCGCCGTGCAAGGCCTCGCCTTCGTTTCGTTGCCGTTTTATTTCGAAGACGTGCTGGGACGCTCGCAGGTCGAGACCGGCTTCTTCATGACGCCGTGGCCGCTGGTGGTCGGCATCATGGCGCCGATCGCAGGCCGCCTCTCCGATCGTCATCCGGTCGGCCTGTTGGGCGGCATCGGTCTCATCCTGCTCGGCCTCGGCATGGCGCTGCTCGCACTGCTTCCGGCTAGCCCCAGCATTCCCGATATCGTCTGGCGCATCATGATCTGCGGCATGGGCTTCGGCTTCTTCCAGGCGCCGAACATGAAGGCGATCATGGGAAGCGCCCCGCCGCATCGCGGCGGCAGCGCCTCGGGCATCGTCGCCACTGCGCGGCTGACGGGACAGACGACGGGCGCTGCGCTTGCCGCGGCGTGCTTCGCGCTCGCCGGCCACAACGGCGCGACCGTTGCGCTGGCGCTAGGCGCAGGCTTTGCCGCACTCGGCAGCGTGATGAGCTTCTTGCGATTAGCGGTGAAGTAGGACCGTCACACCAGGTGTCGCGCTGCCGTCGTGTCGATGGTCGCAGGCATCACCGTCTCGTGGTCCAGTGTGGCGAGGCGCGCGTCGATGGCGTCGATCACCTTGCGCGAGAACGGTCCGAGATGGGCATAGGCCGCGATCATCTGCACGGCGATGCGCGCCGATGATGTATCGCGCTTGGCGCAGTTCATGAAAGTCTGCCACAGCGGACCGCGCGCCTCGGGAATGGCGCTGACCACCCGGTGCACGGTCTCCATCACCCCGACCCTGGCGCGGATATCGCCGTCGGCGAGTTCGTGGCGCTGTCTTGAACGATCGAGCAGCGCCATCAGGCGGTCGATGCGGCCCGCATAGGCCGCCGGGCTATAGACGCGCCCCAGCACAGTCTTGTAGTCCATCAGGATGTCCCGCAACGGGCGGACCGGATCGAAATTGATCCCGCCCATGCATTGGTCGGCGCCGACCTTCGGCGTCAGATCGTGACCCGGATGCAGCCGGCCTTCGCGATCGAGGCGGCGCGTGAGTTGCGTATTCGGCAAGGCGTAGAGCAGGCCGATCATGGCGACGGGAATCGCAGCCTCCTCGATGAAGTCGATCATGGCCTCCGCCATCGAGACCTTCTCGCTGTCGAAGCCGACGATGAAGCCTGCAGTGACGAGCATTCCGGCGGCGTAAATCTTGTGGATGCTCTCGGCGATGTTGCGCCGCGTGTTCTGCTTCTTCCGCATCGCGACCAGCGTCGCGGGATCCGGGCTTTCGATGCCGACGAAGATGCCGAAGAAATTCGCAGCACCCATCAGCTTGAGCAATTCAGGATCGTCGGCGAGATTGACCGAAGCCTCGGTCGAGAGCTCGAAGGGATAGCCGTGCGCGCGCTGCCATTCGGCGAGCTTGGGCAGGAACTGCCGCAGCGACTTCTTGTTGCCGATGAAATTGTCGTCGACGAAATCGAGATGGCCGCGGTAGCCCATCTGGTAGAGCGTCTCGAGCTCGACGAACATCTGCTCGCTCGTCTTGGTCCGCGGCACGCGTCCATAGAGCTCGATGATGTCGCAGAACTCGCAGGTGAACGGACAGCCACGCGAATACTGCACGCCGAGATAAAGATAGTCCTCGAATTTGAGCAGGTCGAAACGGGGCACGGGCGTCTTGGTGACGTCGGCCTGAAATTTCGGCGCGGTAAAGACGCCGGAGCGCGCGCCGCTGTCCCAGGCCGCGATGAACTCGTCGATGACACCTTCGGCCTCGCCGAGCACCTGGAAATCGGCCCGATCATAGATGTGCGGGCTGGAGGTGGGATCGGGGCCGCCGACGACCACCGGCTTGCCTGCCGCGCGGCACATGTCGATCAGGCGCAGGGTATCGACCTGCTGCGAGAGCATTCCGCCGGTGAAGACGACGTCGGCCCAAGCAATATCCTCGTCCTCGAAGGACTGCGTGTTGCAATCGATCAGCCGGACCGTCCAGTCCTTGGGCAACATCGCCGCAACGGTGATCAGGCCCAGCGGCGCGGCAGGACGCCGCACACCCATCAGCTTGCAGGACTCACCAAAACTCCAAAACGACTCCGCAGTGAACAGCGGGTAAAGCATAAGCACGTTGCACGGCTGCGGCACGTTCACAGGACTCCCAAGGAAATTTTCGAGGAAACTTTCGAGGAAACTCGCGAGGAACTCTCAAATCATTTGTCTCAGTGTAGCAAAGCATCGTGGTCTTGCACTTCAACAATAGGGACAAACTGTCGCTCACACTTCGAGCCCCGACGTCGCCTTAGACCATGTCGCTGGCGTTCAGGGAGATGGCGCAATAGAGGCGCTGCGCGAGCCTTCTCAAGGCGCGCACAACACCGCCCGGTCCACAATCTTCCCGCAGCTGCGAGAATCTTCGATGGCTGCCCCTCAGACTATTGATTTGAAAGGTTCCAATTTGCCGGACACATTGCGCCCCTGAGTCCATCGGTGGATGGACCAATCAGGGGACTTGCGATGGCAAACCTAACAATCAACGGAAAAACGCTTACGCTCGACGTCGAGCCGGACACCCCACTGCTCTGGGCGATCCGCGAAAATGCCGGCCTGACCGGAACCAAATATGGCTGCGGCATTGCACAATGCGGCGCCTGCACTGTTCACATGGATGGCGTCGCCACCCGCTCCTGCGGGATCTCGGTCGCCGAGGCCGAAGGCAAGAAAATCACCACGATCGAGGGGCTCGCGACTGGCGGCACACTGCACAAGGTGCAGCAGGCCTGGATCGCCAAGGACGTCCCGCAGTGTGGCTATTGCCAGAGCGGGATGATCATGGCGGTCGCGGCGCTGCTGAGCGAAAAGCCGAAGCCGACCGACGCCGACATCGACGAGGCCATCACCAATATCTGCCGCTGCGGCACCTTCCAGCAGGTGCGCGAAGCGATCCACACGATCGCAAGCGCCTAAGGGAGCCAGCACATGAACAAGCACGTCTCTCCCAAGATGAACCGCCGCGCCTTCGTCATCGGCACCGCCGCTGTCGGCACCGGCCTTGCGATCGGCCTCGACCTGCCCTTCGGCGGTCCCGCCGTGGTGCGCGCGGCCGATGGTTCGCCCGAGGTCAATGCCTGGGTCGTGGTCCGGCCCGACGACACAGTGGTCATCCGTATCGCCCGCTCCGAGATGGGACAGGGCTCGCTCACCGGCCTCGCCCAGCTGGTCGCTGAAGAACTCGAATGCGATTGGACGAAGGTCACGACCGAATATCCAACACCCGGCCAGAGCGTCGCGCGCAAACGCGTCTGGGGCGATTTCTCGACCGGCGGCAGCCGCGGTATCCGAACCTCGCAGGACTATGTCCGCAAGGGCGGCGCCACCGCGCGCGTGATGCTGATCCAGGCCGCCGCGGACGAATGGAAGGTGCCGGCGTCCGAATGCACCGTCGCCAAGGGCGTCATCACCCATAAGGCCTCGGGCAAGACCACGACTTACGGCAAGGTCGCCGAAGCCGCGGCAAAACTAACCCCGCCGGCCGACGTCAAGCTCAAGGATCCCAAGGACTGGACCATTGCAGGCAAGGGTCTGCTGCGGCTCGACACCGCCGACAAGACCAATGGCACGATGGTCTACGGCATCGACGTCAAGCTACCGGGCATGCTGAACGCCGCGATTAGGGATTGTCCGGTGTTCGGCGGCAAAGTGAAGAGCTTCGACGAAGCCAAGATCGCCGGCATGAAAGGCGTCAAGAAGGTCGTCAAGGTCGGCGACTCCGCCGTGGCTGTCGTTGCCGACACCTGGTGGCACGCCAAGACCGCACTGGAAGCCCTGCCGATCGTCTGGGACGAAGGCGACAACGCAAAAGTCTCGAGCGAGACGATCGCGAAGTGGCTCGCCGAAGGCCTCGACGATGCGCAGCCGGCCTATGTCGGCAACAAGAACGGTGACGTGAAGGCGGCCATCGCCGGCGCCGCGAAGAAGGTCGAGGCCGTCTACAACTATCCCTACCAGAATCACGCAACGATGGAGCCGATGAACGCCACCGCGCTCTATACGGCAGACAAGTGCGAGGTCTGGTGCGGCACGCAGAACGGCGAAGCGGCCTTCGCCGCTGTGCTTGAAGCCTCCGGCCTGCCGGCGGAGAAGTGCGACGTGCACAAGCAAATGCTCGGCGGAGGCTTCGGCCGGCGCGGCATGACGGACTATGTCCGCCAGGCCGTCGCGATCGCCAAGGAGATGCCGGGCACCCCGATCAAGCTGTTGTGGTCGCGCGAAGAGGACATGACGCACGGCAAGTATCACCCGATCACCCAGTGCAAGATGACCGGCGCGTTCGACGCCAACAACAATCTGGTCGCGCTGCACTACCGCCTGTCCGGGCAATCCATCCTGTTCTCGGTGCGCCCCGAAGCGCTGCAGAACGGCATGGATCCGGCGGCATTCCAGGGCGTCGCCCAATCCGGCGAAGCCGCGATTGGCTATTCGGTGCCTAACCTCCTGGTCGAGCACTCGATGCGCAACCCCCACGTTCCGCCCGGTTTCTGGCGCGGCGTGAACGTCAATCACAACGCGATCTACATGGAATGCTTCATGGACGAACTCGCCCATGCCGCAGGCCAGGACCCGCTCGAATTCCGCCGCAAGCTGATGGGCAAAAATCCCAAACATCTGGCGGTGCTCAATGCCGTGGCCGAGAAGATCGGCTGGACCACGCCGGCGCCGCAAGGCGTCTATCGCGGCATTGCGCAGGTGATGGGCTATGGCAGCTACGTTGCCGGTGCCGCCGAGATCTCGGTGACCGACGGTAACAAGATCAAGGTGCATCGCATCGTCGCCTCGACCGACCCGGGTTACGTCGTCAATCCAGCGCAGATCGAGCGGCAGATTGCGGGCTCCTTCGTCTATGGCCTCTCGGCGCTGTTCTATGGCGGCTGCACCGTCAAGGACGGCAAGATCGAGCAAACCAACTTCGACACCTTCAACTCGATGCGCATCAACGAGATGCCGAAGGTGGAAGCGGTGATGGTGCCGAGCGGCGGGTTCTGGGGCGGCGTCGGCGAGCCGACCATCGGCGTTGCGGCGCCTGCCGTGCTCAACGCCTATTTCGCGGCGACGGGCAAGCGCATTCGCTCGGTGCCGCTGCGCGACCAGAACATAACCTTCGCTTAAGGAAGCACCGCGGCGGCCAC
>JAEWHT010000272.1 GCA_023387695.1 Pseudomonadota bacterium
ACATCTGGGTCAGCGACGCCTTCTCGGCGGCGCACCGCGCCCACGCCTCGACCGAAGGCCTCGGCCACAAGCTTCCCTCCTACGCCGGCCGCACGATGCAGGCCGAACTCGACGCGCTGGAGAAGGCGCTGGGTTCGCCGACCAAGCCTGTCATCGCCATCATCGGCGGCGCCAAGGTCTCGACCAAGATCGACCTGCTCGAAAACCTCGTCACCAAGGTCGACGCGCTGGTCATCGGCGGCGGCATGGCCAACACCTTCCTGCACGCCCAGGGCGTCGGCGTCGGCAAGTCGCTGGCCGAGAAGGATCTAGCGCCCACCGCGCTGCGCATCATGGAGAAGGCGGAAGCCGCCAATTGCGCGATCATCCTCCCGGTTGACGCCACCGTCGCCTATCATTTCGCCGCGAATGCGCCGTCGCATGCCTACGGGCTCGATGCGATCCCGGCCGACGGCATGATCCTCGACGTCGGCCCTCAGTCGATCGCGCGCATCCATGCCGCCATCGACGACGCCGCCACGCTGGTTTGGAACGGACCGCTCGGTGCGTTCGAGATGCAGCCGTTCGATCGCGGCACGATGGCGGCCGCCAAGCACGCGGCCGAGCGCACCAAGTCCAAAAAGCTGATCTCGATCGCGGGCGGCGGCGACACTGTCGCGGCGCTCAACCAGGCCCATGTGGCCGGTCAATTCACCTATGTTTCGACGGCCGGTGGCGCATTTCTTGAATGGATGGAAGGCAAGCCCCTGCCCGGCGTCGAAGTGCTTCGCACTAAGTAACTTGGCACGAAATAATCAATCAGCAAGAAACAAGCGGCCTTAGGCCCAACCGGAGAAACAAACAGATGGCTCGGATCACGTTACGTCAATTGCTCGACCATGCGGCAGAGAATGATTACGGCGTACCGGCCTTCAACATCAACAACATGGAGCAGGCGCTGGCGATCATGGACGCGGCCAACCAGGTCGACGCGCCCGTCATCATCCAGGCTTCGCGCGGTGCGCGCTCCTACGCCAACGACGTCATGCTCAAACACATGATGGACGCGGTGACCGAGATCTATCCGCATATTCCGGTCTGCGTGCATCTCGACCACGGCAACGAGGCCGCCACCTGCATGACCGCGATCCAGGCCGGCTTCACCTCGGTGATGATGGACGGCTCGCTCAAGGCCGACGGCAAGACCCCCGGCGACTGGACCTACAATGTCGGCGTCACCAAGACCGTGACCGACATGGCCCATCTCGGCGGCATCTCAGTCGAGGGTGAGCTCGGTGTGCTCGGCTCGCTCGAGACCGGCATGGGCGACAAGGAAGACGGCCACGGCGCCGAAGGCAAGCTTAGCCACGACCAGCTGCTGACCAATCCGGACGAAGCCGTGAAGTTCGTCCAGGAGACCAAGGTCGACGCCCTCGCGATCGCGATGGGGACTTCTCACGGTGCTTATAAATTCACCCGCAAGCCCGACGGCGACATCCTCGCCATGAACGTGATCGAGGAGATCCACCGCAAGCTGCCGAACACGCATCTCGACATGCACGGCTCCTCGTCGGTGCCACAGGACCTGCAGGACATCATCAACACCTATGGCGGCAAGATGAAGCCGACCTGGGGCGTGCCGGTCGCCGAGATCCAGCGCGGCATCAAGAACGGCGTACGCAAGATTAATATCGACACCGACAACCGCATGGCCATGACCGGCCAGATCCGGAAAGTGCTCAAGGACAATCCGGAAGAGTTCGATCCGCGCAAGTATCTGAAGCCGGCGATGGAAGCCATGACCAAGCTGTGCAAGCAGCGGCTGCAGGAGTTCAACACGGCAGGCCAGGCTTCCAAGTTCAAGAAGATCCTGACCCCCGCCGACATGGCCAAGCGCTACGCCAAGGGCGAACTCGACCCCAAGGTCGCGTAAGGCAGCTCCGCAGGCACCCTCCCGTCATTCCGGGGCGCCGCAAAGCGGCGAACTATGGTGCGCAATTGCGCACCTGAGAATCCATGGTGCCACCATTGACGCGGATCAATGGATTCCGGGCTCGCGCCAAGGGGCGCGCCCCGGAATGACAAAGAACGGTTTTACCCTGCGACCAACGTTAACTCGGCAATTGCCCGAGAACGGTCTAACTTCACAGGCAAGGGCAGAATCGTTTTGGGAGGACCTCTCGATGAATCTGACTGAGCTCAACAGGATCGCGACCGCCATGGTCGCGCCGGGCAAGGGTATCCTTGCCGCCGACGAATCCTCCGGCACCATCAAGAAGCGATTCGACGCGATCGGCGTGGAATCGACGGAGGGCAACCGCCGCGACTACCGCGAGATGCTGTTCCGTTCGAAGGAGGCCATGAGCCAGTACATCTCCGGCGTGATCCTCTATGACGAGACGATCTGGCAGGACGCGAAGGACGGCACGCCGCTGGTCAAGCTGATCGAGAGCAGCGGCGCGATTCCCGGCATCAAGGTCGACGAGGGCACGCAGGCGCTGCCGATGTGTCCGGGCGAGCTCGTGACGGTCGGGCTCGACAAGCTCGCCGAGCGGCTGAAGAAATATTACGAGCGTGGCGCGCGCTTCGCCAAATGGCGCGCGGTGATCGATATCGGCAGCGGTATCCCCTCGATGACCGCGATCAGCGTCAACGCCCACGCACTCGCGCGTTATGCCGCGCTGTGCCAGGCCGCGCAGATCGTACCGATCGTCGAGCCGGAGGTGCTGATGGACGGCGATCACGACATCGACCGCTGCTACGAGGTCACCCAACGCGTGCTCAACAAGACGTTCCAGGAATTGCGCGTGCAGCGCGTCGCGCTCGAAGGCATGGTGCTGAAGCCGAACATGGCTATCTCCGGCAAGAAGTGCCCGAAGCAGGCTTCCGTCGCGGAAGTCGCGGAGAAGACGATGCGGCTGCTGAAGGCGTGCGTGCCGGCGGCGGTACCGGGCATCGCCTTCCTCTCCGGCGGCCAGTCCGACGAGGAGGCGACCGCGCATCTCAACGCGATGCATCAGCTTGGCAGACTGCCCTGGGGCCTGACCTTCTCCTACGGCCGCGCGCTGCAGGCCGCGCCGCAGAAGGCCTGGTCGGGCAAGGCGGAGAACGTCGCCGCAGGACAGAACGCATTCAGTCATCGCGCCCGCATGAATGGCCTCGCCTCCACGGGCGAATGGCAAAGCAGCCTGGAAAAGAAGGCAGCCTAGATCTTGTCGAACAAACCACCTCCGCCGCGCCCGGCGCCGCGTCTCTATCTCGCGACGCCCGTGGTCGATGATCCCGCTTCACTCCTCGCCGAATTGCCGGCGCTGCTCGCCGCTGCCGATGTCGCGGCCGTGCTGCTGCGGCTGAAGGAGACCGACCAGCGCACCATGATTTCGCGCATCAAGGCGCTGGCGCCGGTCGTGCAGAAGGCCGGCGCCGCACTGCTGGTCGACGGACACGCCGAGCTGGTCGCGCGTGGCGGCGCCGACGGCGCGCACCTCCCCGGCATCGCCGCGCTGAAGGAGGCGCTGCCCTCGCTCAAGCCCGATCGCATCGCCGGCGTCGGCGGGCTGACAACGCGGCACCACTCCATGGATGCGGGCGAGATCGGCGCGGACTATTTGCTGTTCGGCGAGCCCGACGCCAATGGCCAAAGACCCTCGGCGCAGGCCATTGCCGAGCGACTGGACTGGTGGGCCGAGCTGTTCGAGCCGCCCTGCGTCGGCTTTGCCGTCTCTCTCGAGGAGGCGCACGACTTCGCTGCCAGCGGCGCTGATTTCGTGCTGGTCGGCGATTTCGTCTGGGCCGACCCGCGCGGGCCCAAGGCCGCGCTGATCGAGGCCGATGCCGTGATCAAGAAGGCCTTCGCGGCTGCTGCCGTGGACCAGAGCTAGCGCCCCGACATGACGCTCTCCCGCATCACGCTTCTGGCCCTGCTGCTGTTGGCAACGCCTGCGGCCGCGCAACTCCAGCTCACGCCACCGGCCACGATCCCATCGGCCGAGAAGCCCAAGGAGCCGGCAAAGGAGCCGGCCAAGGAAAAGCCAAAGGCCGCGCCCCACACGATCACCAAGAAAAAGGAGGCCGCACCGGCGCCGAAGCCTTCGGCCTCTCCGAGCCCGACATTGCCGGCAACCGTGATCCCCGCGCCGCCAACCGACAATTCCAACGTCGATCTCGTGTTCGGCGCCTATCAGCGCGGCCAGTACAAGACCGCCTTCGACCTCGCCACCGCGCGCGCCAAGACCGGTGACGTCAAGGCGATGACCATGCTGGGCGAGCTCTATTCCAACGCCATGGGTATCAGGCGCGACTATGCGAAAGCGGTCGAGTGGTACAAGCGCGCATCCGATGCCGGCGACCGCGAGGCGATGTTCGCGCTCGCCATGCTGCGCATCTCCGGGCGCGGCGGTCCCGTCGACAAGGGCGAGGCAGTCAAGCTGATGGCCTCCGCCGCGAAGCTCGGCGAGCCGAAGGCAGCCTATAACCTCGCTTTGCTCTATCTGGACGGCCAGACCCTGCCGCAAGACGTCAAGCGCTCCGCCGAGCTGTTGCGCCAGGCGGCCGATGCCGGGCTGCCCGAAGCGCAATACGCGCTCGCGACCTTCTACAAGGAAGGCACGGGGGTGCCGAAGGACCCCGAGAGGTCGGTGCGGCTGTTGCAGGCGGCTTCGCTCGCCGACAATGTCGATGCCGAGGTCGAATATGCCATCGCCATGTTCAACGGCACCGGCACGCCGAAGAACCAGCCCGCGGCCGTGGCGCTGCTCCGCAAGGCGTCCCGCCAGGGCAGCGCCATCGCGCAGAACCGCCTTGCCTGGGTCCTGATCAACGGTATGGGCACGCAAGTAGACAAGATCGAGGGGTTCAAATGGCACCTGATCGCCAAAACCTCCGGCAAGGGCGATCCGGACCTCGACAAGCAGCTGGCCGACCTGCCTGCCGACGACCGCGCCAAGGCTGAGGCCGCCGCCAAGAAATGGCTTGGGAACAAATGACCAACGCCAAATGACCCGCAAATGGCCTGCAAGGGACCTGAATGACTTGACGTTTGGCCCCTCGCGGGGCACCCAATCCCCTCAAATGGCGTGGTTTCGCGCCCCTCCCCCGATCAAGACCAGAGCTCATGCTGTATTCCGCCACTATCAATGTCATGGTCAAAGCCGCGCGCCGCGCTGGCCGCAGCCTCAAGCGCGATCTCGGCGAGATCGAGCATCTCCAGGTCTCACTGAAGGGACCGGCCAACTTCGTCTCGCTCGCCGACAAGCGCGCCGAGGAAATCCTCTACCAGGACCTCTCCAAGGCCCGGCCCGGTTACGGCTTCATCGGTGAAGAAGGCGGCACGCGGGAAGGCTCCGACAAGAGCCACACCTGGATCGTCGATCCGCTCGACGGCACCACCAACTTCCTGCACGGCATCCCGCAATTCGCGATCTCGATCGGCCTCGTGCGCGAAGGCACCATCATTGCCGGCGTGATCTACAACCCCGCCAATGACGAGCTCTACATCGCCGAGCGCGGCAAGGGCGTCTTCCTCAACGACCAGCGCCTGCGCGTGGCCGGCCGCCGCCAGCTCAACGAATGCGTGGTTGCCTGTGGCCTGCCCCATATCGGTCGCGGCGACCACGAGGAATTCCGTCGCGAGATGACTGTGATCCAGGACCGCGTCGCGGGCCTGCGCCGCTTCGGCGCCGCCTCACTCGACCTCGCCTTCGTCGCCGCCGGCCGCCTCGACGGCTACTGGGAACGCAATCTGCAATCCTGGGACATCGCCGCCGGCATGCTGATGGTGCGCGAAGCCGGTGGCACCGTGAGCGACATCAACACCCCCGGCGATGCGCTGGTCACCGGCGACGTCGTGTGCGGCAACGAGTTCGTGCACGGCGAACTGGTGAAGATTTTGCGGAAGTAGAGACCAAATGCATGGAGGCCGCTCAAGCGCGGCCTCCAATCTCACTTTAGAGAGTGAATTACCACGCCACCCATTTGCGGCCGTGCCAATAGCCGCGGCCCTCGTGCTCGCGAAACGCAAACCTCTCGTGCGGGCCCCAGCGCCAATTGTCCTCGTGGACAACGACGCCAGCTTCGTGCGGAAATTCGTAGGCTTCATGCGTGTGCCAGCAGGTGTGGCCCTGACATACGATCGCCGCTGACGCAGTGAAGGTCGACATAACAAGCACGCCGGTGCCGACAGCGGCAGCAGCAAGGATCTTCTTCAACATTTGGACGATTTCTCCGTGGAACCCACACCCCGCGGGCAAACAGATTTGCCGGCGTGCGGTTCCGTTGGAGAACGTGAAGCTTTCGTAAGAATTGTCGCGCGAACTCGATCTGCTTCTATGACTTCACAGATGCGGGCGGACCGTACGTTCCGCTATCCTTCGCCACCTTCGGCTCCCGATCCCCCGCCAGCACGCGCTGCACGGAGACGAAGAACACCGGCACCATCAGCAGCGCCAGGATCACCACCGCGATCATGCCGCCCATGACAATCGAGCCCAGCGCTTGCTGGCTCGCGCCGCCGGCGCCGTGCGCGATGGCCATCGGCAGCACGCCGCAGATGAAGGCGAGGCCGGTCATCAGGATCGGACGGAAGCGCAGGCGACAGGCCTCGATCGTCGCTTCCACCAGCGGCTTGCCTTCTTTCCGCAGATCCTTGGCGAACTCGATGATCAGGATCGCGTCCTTCGCCGCAAGGCCAATGATGGTGATCAGGCCGACGGTGAAATAGACGTCGTTCGGCAAACCGCGCAGCATGGCCGCGACGACCGCGCCGACGATGCCGAGCGGCACGGTGAGCAGCACCGCGAGCGGAATGGTCCAGCTCTCATAGAGTGCGGCGAGACACAGGAACACTACGAACACGGACAGTGCCAGCAGGAACGGCGCCTGCGAGCCCGACAGCTTCTCCTGCAGCGACTGTCCGGTCCATTCATAGCCGAAGCCGCGCGGCAGCTTGCCCGCCAGCTTCTCCATCTCGGCGATCGCATCGCCCGAGGTGAAGCCGGGCTTGGCCTCGCCCGAGATGCGCACCGCCGGATAATAATTGAAGCCGGCGATCTGCGTCGGGCCGCGTGACCATTCGACCGTCGCGAACGAGGAGAACGGCACCAGCTGGCCGTGGGAGTTCTTGACGTTGTAGTTGAGGATATCCTCGGTCTTCATGCGGTCACGGGCGTCAGCCTGCACCACGACGCGCTGCATGCGCCCGCGATTCGGGAAGTCGTTGATGTAGTTCGAGCCGAGATTGGTCGAGATCGTGTTGTTGATGTCCTCGAAGGTGACGCCGAAGGCACCGGCCTTCTCGCGATCGATGACGAGATTGACCACGCCGGCCTCGGGCAGGCCTTCGACATAGACCTTCTGCAACACGGGGCTCGCATTCGCATCCGCGATCAACTGGTCGGCTGCGCGCATCAGGGCCGGATAGCCCTTCTGACCGCGATCCTGCAGGCGGAACGAGAAGCCCGAGGAATTGCCGAGATTGTCGATCGGCGGCGGCTGCAGCGCCGAGATCTTGGCATCGCGGATCGACGACGAGAGGTCGCGATTGATGTCGGCAACGATCGCGGCCGCAGATTCCTTCGGCCCGCGCTCCGACCAATCCTTCAAGGTGATGAAGGCCTGCGCCGTGTTCATGCCCTGGCCGGAGAAGCTGAAGCCGGTGAGGAAGGTGACGTTGTCGACACCCGGCCGCTGCGCCAGATATTTCTCGACCTTCTCGATCACGGCCTCGGTACGGCCGTAGGACGAGTCCGACGGGGTCTGCACGTCGGTGGTGACGAAGCCCTGGTCATCGACGGGCAGGAAGCCGCCGGGGAGACTGACGAACGCCCAGGACAGGCCGGCCAGCAGCGCGACATAGATCAGCATCAAGCGGCCGGTGCGCTTCAGCGAGAAGCCGACGGTGCGGGAATAACCCTCCTTGCCGCCTTCAAGCATGCGGTTGAACCAGCCAAACACACCCTTCTTCGCATGGCCGTGGCCGGCCGTGACGGGCTTGAGCAAGGTCGCGCACAGCGCCGGCGTCAACGACAGCGCCAGGAAGGCCGAGAAGCCGATCGCAGCAACCATGGTCACCGAGAACTGGCGATAGATGATGCCGACCGAGCCCGGGAAGAACGCCATCGGCACGAACACCGCCATCAGCACCAGCGTGATGCCGATGATGGCGCTGGTGATCTGCGACATCGCCTTGCGCGTCGCTTCCTTCGGCGGCAGGCCTTCCTCGGCCATGATGCGCTCGACGTTCTCGACCACGACGATGGCGTCGTCGACGAGGATTCCGACCGCGAGCACCATGCCGAACATCGAGAGCATGTTGATGGAGTAGCCGGCCAACAGCAGCGTGGTACAGGCGCCCAGGAGCGCCACCGGGACCACGATGGTCGGGATGATGGTGTAGCGGATGTTCTGCAGGAACAGGAACATCACCACGAACACCAGCACGACGGCCTCTAACAACGTCGACAGCACCTTCTTGATCGAAGCCTCGACCACGGGCGTGATGTTGTAGGGAATTTCATACGAGATGTTGGCCGGGAAGAAGCGCGACAGCTCCTTCATCTTCTCTTCGACCGCGCTCGCTGTTGCCAGCGCATTGCCGGTCGGCGACATCAGCACCGAAAGACCGGCGGTCGGCTTGCCGTCGAGACGGGTGTTGAACTGATAGTTGAGGCCGCCGACCTCGATACGCGCGACGTCGCGCAGCCGCACGGTCGAGCCGTCGGCGTTGGCGCGCAGGATGATGGCGCCGAATTCGTCCGGTGAGGAAAGCTGGCCCTTCACCAGCACCAGCGCGGAAGTGCGCTGGCTATCGGTCGACGGCTCGGCGCCGATGCTGCCCGAGGCAACCTGCGCGTTCTGCGCAGCGATCGCCTTGTTGACGTCATCCGCTGTCAGCCCATAGCCGACGAGCTTGGCCGGATCGACCCACACGCGAAGGCTGCGCTCGGTCGAATAGAGCGTGGCGCGGCCGACGCCGGGGATACGGCGGATTTCGCCGAGCACGTTGCGGATCATGAAGTCGCCGAGGCCGACTTCATCGAGGCTGCCGTCGGTCGAATTCAGCGTGATGATCTGCAGCACGGCGCTGGAGGCTTCCTCGATCAGGATGCCCTGCTGGATCACCGCGCGAGGCAGGCGCGCCTCGACGCGCTTGATGCGGTTCTGCACTTCCACCGAAGCCGCGCTGGTGTCGGTGCCCGGCTGGAAGTTGGCGATGATCTCGACCTGGCCGAGCGAGTCGCTGGTCGATTCGAAATTGAGGATGCCGGAGGCGCCGTTGAGCTCCTCCTCGATCAACCGCGTAACGCTGTTGTACAGGTTTTCCGGCGACGCGCCCGGATAGCTCGTCGAGATCGAGATCGAGGGCGGCGCGATGATCGGATATTGCGCGATCGGCAGCAGCGGGATCGAGATCGCGCCGATCAGACAGATGAACAGCGCGACGACCCAGGCGAAGATCGGCCTGTCGATGAAGAAGCTCGGCATGATCTTTTACCGCGTGACCTTCAGGGCGTGCCGGTTGTCCGCACTCGCCTCGGCCTCGGCCCAGGATTGCGGCTTGACCTTGTCGCCGGCCGCGAATTTCTGGAAGCCTTCGACCACGACCTTGTCGCCGGCCTTCAGGCCGTCGGTGACGAACCAGACGCCGTCCTGCACCGAGCCGGTGCGAATTGGCTGCACCGCGATGCGGTTGTCGTCCTTGACGACGAACACCTCGCTGCCGCCACCGCCATTGCGCTGGACCGCCTGCTGCGGCACCGCGATCGCATCGGAGTCGAGACCCTGATCGAGACGCACGCGCACATACATGCCCGGCAACAGCTCACGCTTGGGATTACGGAACTCACCGCGCAGCGTCACCTGGCCGGTATGGGCATCGACCTTAGCCTCGGAGAACAGCAGCTTGCCGTCGAGCGAATAGATGGTGTTGTCGTCGAGCACGAGGCGCACCTTGGCGGCATCACCCTCGATGCGATCGAGATCGCCGCTCTCGAAGGCGCGGCGGAGCTGATTGAGCTCGGTCACCGATTGGGTGAAGTCGGCATAGATCGGATCGAGCTGCTGAACGGTGGCGAGATTGGTCTCGTTCTGCACGACGAGCGCACCCTCGCTGACGAGCGCAGCGCCGACCACGCCGTCGATCGGCGCGCGCACGGTTGCGTAGTCGAGATTGAGTTTTGCCCGCGCGAGATCCGCCTTGCGGCCCTCGACCTCGGCCTGCGCCTGGCGCTCGGCGGCAATCGTCTTTTCGTTTTCGGCTTCGGGCGCAGCACGCTGACTGGTTAGCGTCGCGATACGGCGTGCCTGCTGTTGCGCCTGCATCAACGCGGCCTCGGCCTTGGCGACCGCAGCGTCATTGGCCATCACCTCGACTTCGAACGGCCGCGGGTCGATGCGATAAAGCGGATCACCGGCCTTCACCTCGCTACCCTGGCGGAACAGGCGTTCGACCACGATGCCTGACACGCGCGGCCGCACTTCGGCGACGCGCGTCGGCGCGATCCGGCCCGGCAACTCGCGCACGACGGCGCGTGGCTGCGGCTTCACAGTGACGATGCTGACGTCAGGTTCAATGGTTTGCGCAGCGGAGACGGCGGAGGAAGATTCGTCGCAAGCGCCTAGCAGCGGCGCAAAGGCCGCGAGCATCATTGCAACGCATGCCGATCGCGCTCGAAATCCTGACATGAAGTGGGGTGCCCCAAGATTGTTGAAACTGATCAAGCATCGCGCAACGCCCGTCCTGGACAATTCTGCGCAGCTGATGCGCTCAAAATAGGGGGGACGTGCTGCGACGCAACGCATCGCGCGGGCGGCTCAATGTCACATCAGCTATCGCGCTGAGTTCAGGCCGATTTTCGGGACTCACCAGATTGTGAGTCAGGTTCCATCACCGCACGCTGCGACAGAACATCGCAACGATAAATGCTGCGATGATACGCAAGCTGTCTTGAAGTCGCGGATGGAAGCGGCGGGGGAGACGATTGTGGCCAGATCAATTTGGCGAGGCCGCCGCCGACCGCGACCATGGCGAGGATATCAAGTGGGATCAGCAACAGGGCGAGTGGAATCGAAGCCATGTATCCCTCGCCACAATTGCCGCCCGCTCCGCCGCCATTGCACGTCAGCGTCGGAAAGAAGAAGACGAGCGCAAACAAGGCAACCGGCACGGCGAGACTGACGGCCGTGATGATCAAACCCGCAACTATTCTCTTCAGGAACAGGATCATGATCGGCTGCTTCGGGTGACGCCTCTGGGACAATGACAGCGACGTACCACCCAAAGATTGCGGCCGACGGAAGCAGCTCGTTAAAAATCGAGATAGCCCATTCGCAATGTGGAAAGGCTGGAATTCACGCGCCTTAATCCGCCGCCTTCATCCGGTAGTGGCTGACGCCCCACTCCGTGCCGTCGGCGTAGCCGAACAGGCCTGCGGTGGCGAGGAAGAACCAGCGCCAGCGCCGCATCCACAAATAGGTCTCGTCGCCATAGACGTTGCGCAGGGATGCTTCGATCGCGTCGCGATGCGCGTCGAAATTGGCGAGCCAGTCATTCGCGGTGCGCTGATAGTGGGTACCGCTCCAGCGCCATTCCTTCTCGACCGCGAAGATGTCGGCATATTGCCGGATGAGCTGATGGCTCGGCATCACGCCGCCGGTGAAGAAATGCTGCGCGATCCAGTCTTCGCGATTGGCGTGATCGAACGCATAGGAGCCGGCGCGATGGGTGAAGATGTGGATGAAGAAACGCCCCTCGGGGGCGAGCCACGCACGCACGCGGGTCATCAGCTTGCGCCAGTTCATCATGTGCTCGAACATCTCGACCGAGACGATGCGGTCGAACTGACCCTCGGGCGCGAACACGTTCATGTCTGATGTGACGACGCGCAGATTGAGCAGACCGCGCTGCTGCGCCATCTCCTCGATATAGGCGCGCTGCGACTGCGAGTTCGATACGGCCGTCACCTTGGCATGCGGAAACTGCCGCGCAATCCACAGCGACAGCGAGCCCCAGCCGCAGCCGAGCTCGAGGATGGTCTGACCGTCGGCGAGGCCGGCATGCTCGACGGTCTGGCGCAGCGCCTCCTCCTCGGCTTCCTGCAGCGTCGTCGCATCGTTACTGTAGAAGCAGGAGGAGTATTTGCGGTTCGGGCCCAGCACCTGCGCGAAGAAGCTCGACGGCACTTCGTAATGCTGGGTGTTGGCGGCATCCGCATGCTCGGCGATCGGCCGCAGCATCATCCGCCCGGCGAAGGCGGCGTCGTCGGCCGCGCCGAGTGCGGACAGGCGCGTTGCCGTGCGCGAGCACAGGCGCTGGATGGCGGCGCGGACCACGAGATCCGGCAGCGGCACGCGTTCGGCAGTCCCGATGATCGTGGACACGACGCTCATGCGGCCATTCCCTCTCTCGGTGGCAACGGAAAGAACATGCTGGTTCTGGATTGATAGGCGCGGTAGCGCTCGCCGCGCGATCGCAGCATCTGCGCTTCCAAAGGCGGGATGCCGGTGACGTGGACCAGGATCCAGTACATGAACGCCGGCGCGAGCAGGCTGGCCCAGCCCCAGGTATATCCGGCCGACAGAGCGATGACGGGATAAGCGAGCCAGCCGAACCATTCGAAGAAGTAATTGGGATGACGCGACCACCGCCACAGCCCGACGTCGCAAACCTTGCCATGGTTGGCGGGGTCGTGCCGGAAGCGGCGCAACTGCGCGTCCGCCAGCGCCTCGCCCGCGATCCCAATCAGCAGGATGACGGCGCCAAGGACGTCCTGAATGCGCAAGGCCGACACGGGGACATGCGCGGCGACGAAGATCGAGAACACCAGGGGCACCGAACCCAGCGCCTGGTTCTGCAGGAAGATGAACATCCGCCGCGGGGCATTGAGGCCCCACTCCGCGGCAAATGAAGCGTAGCGGGGGTCGTCGGTAATCCCGGCGGTGCGGATCGCAATATGGGTGCCCAGCCGGAGCGACCAGACCGCGACGAGGGCAGCCACCAGCCACTGCCGGACATTGGGCCCCTCGCCCGCAAACGGCCACAGGGCACTGCCGGCGCCGACCAGGCCAACCGCGAAGGTCCAGATCGTATCGACCCAGCCGGAATTGCCGGTGCGCTGCTGCACAACCCAGGCGAATGCCATCAGGACCGCGAGCGAAAGCGCGATAGCCGCTAATCCCCCAAGATACGTCACCATGCAAAAAATCCGAGCTAAGCCTGTGGAATGCCGAAGTTTTGCAAAATACGTCTGTACCAAAGCCCGGTTTCAGCTTTGGGTTCCGTCCCTCATTCTCGAAATCCGCACAACCGGCGCTTTTTTTGGCCCGGCGCTGTGCCATAGTGCGGAGGCAAGCAAGCTTTCGTAATGGATGATACCGGCCATGCCGTCTGGCGCCTCGCCCCGCTCTCCCCTGGATATCGAGTACACCAAGCTGTCCTCGCCCAGCGTCTTCCTGGTGCGGATGCTGGTGTTTCTGGTGCTCTGCACCCTCGTGGGCGTGGTGCTCTACAAGCAGATCATCCAGGCCTTCTTCGCCAATCCCGGCCTCAATGCCCTGATCGGCGGCGTGATGTTCATCGGCGTTATCCTGGCCTTCCGCCAGGTGATCCGGCTCTATCCCGAAGTCTCCTGGGTCAACAATTTCCGCATCGCCGACCCCGGCCTGGCGCCGGCCCGGCACCCGAAGCTCTTGGCACCGATGGCGATGATCCTGGGCGGCGAGCGCACCGGGCGAATGTCGATCACGCAGACCACCATGCGGCATCTGCTCGATTCGATTGCGACCCGCCTGGACGAGGCCCGCGACATCTCCCGCTACATGACCGGCCTGCTCGTCTTCCTCGGCCTGCTCGGTACCTTCTGGGGTCTGATCGAGACGGTCGGCTCGGTCGGCAAGGTCATCGACGGGCTCAAGGTCGGCGGTGATTCCGGCGCGCTGTTCGATACGCTGAAGGAGGGCTTGGCCGCCCCGCTCGGCGGCATGGGCATTTCGTTCTCGAGCTCGCTGTTCGGCCTCGCGGGATCGCTGATCCTTGGCTTCCTCGATCTGCAATCGAGCCAGGCGCAGAACCGCTTCTACACCGATCTCGAAGACTGGCTCGCCACCACCGTGCGCGAATACGGCGCCGGCGGCGAAGTCACCGTCGCTGCGCCCGCCGGCGGCGGGGTTGCGAGCGGCGAGCTGCAGGCCGCCGTCGAACGCTTGCGCGGCGTGCTCGAGGAAGGCAGCGCCAGCCGTGGCACCACGGCGGCGATGGCGAACCTCGCGGAAGCGATCCAGGCGCTGGTCTCGCACATGCGGACCGAGCAGCAGATGATCCGCGAATGGGCCGACGGCCAGGGCGAGCAGAACCGCGAGATCCGTCGCCTCCTGGAGCGCATCGCGCGCCAGCCCGAGAAGAGTTGATTGCGCACCGAGCTGTCGTGCCCCGGACGCTGCGCAGCACCAAAAGCGCGTTTACGCGCGTCTTCGACAGGCTATGGTGATGCGCTGCAGAGCCGGGGCCCATCGAAGAAAGATTCTGGGTCCCGGCTCTGCGGAGCAGCGTTGCACGCTGCACCGCGTCCGGGACACGAAAGTGGAGACCGACGATCATGGCTCTAGCCCGCGGCCGCCGCAGCGAAGGCGCCTTCAACTACTGGCCCGGATTCGTCGACGCGCTGTCGACGCTGGTGCTGTCGATCGTATTCCTGCTCTCGGTCTTCCTGGTCGTGCAGTTCTTCCTGTCGCAGGAAGTCACCGGCAAGGACAAGGCGCTGGAGCAGCTCAACGCCAAGATCGCGCAACTCAACGAGCTGCTGTCGCTCGAGAAGCTCGGCAAGCTGACGCTCGACGACCAGGTCTCGTCACTCAAAGCCGGCCTCGCTTCGGCCGAGAGTGAGCGCGACCGCATCAAGGGCCTCTATGACGGCCTCGCTGCCGCCGGCAACGACGCGCAAGGCAAGACCGCCGAGCTCGGCAAGGCGCTCGACTCCGAGAAGGCCGTCTCGGCGCGGGCACTGGCGCAGATCGAGGTGTTGAACCAGCAGATCAGCGCGCTGCGCCGGCAATTGGCAGCGCTGGAAGAGGCGCTTGACGCTTCGGAAAAGAAAGACAAGGAATCGCAGAACCGCATCGCTGATCTGGGGTCTCGCTTGAACGTCGCATTGGCGCAGCGCGTGCAGGAATTGTCGCGCTACCGTTCCGAATTCTTCGGTCGCCTCCGCGCAATCCTCGGCAACCGTCCCGACATCCGCGTGGTCGGCGACCGCTTCGTGTTCCAGTCCGAAGTGTTCTTCGACACCGGACAGGCGACGCTGTTGCCCGAAGGCCGCGCCGAGCTCGACACGGTCGCGGCCGCGCTGATCGAGCTCGACAAGAAGATCCCGGCTGAGATCGCCTGGGTGCTGCGCGTCGACGGCCACACCGACGT
>JAEWHT010000280.1 GCA_023387695.1 Pseudomonadota bacterium
ATGCCCGGCACGAGGCCGGGCATTTGCGTCTTCACTATCGCCTTGTCATGCCCGGCGCTACAGGCTTGATGTCCTATCAGGCCTGATATTGGCCGCCGTTGATGGTCATCGTCGACCCTGTGATGAAGCCGGCGTCATCGGCCGCCAGGAACACGACCGCGCGCGCGATCTCTTCGGGTTCGCCGAGCCGGCTGACCGGGATTTGCGGGATCACGTTCTTCTCCAGCACGTCCTTCGGCACCGCCTGCACCATTTCGGTATTGATGTAGCCGGGGCAGATCGCGTTCACGGTGATGCCGCCCTTGGCGTTCTCGAGCGCCAACGCCTTGGTGAAGCCGATGTCGCCGGCCTTCGCCGCGGAATAGTTGACCTGACCGAACTGACCCTTCTGACCGTTGATCGACGAGATCGAGATGATGCGACCGAACTTGCGCGCGCGCATTCCCTCGATCACCGGGCGCGTCATGTTGAAGAGCGAGCCGAGATTGGTGTTGATGACGGCGTTCCACTGTTCGAGCGTCATCTTGTGGAAGGCGGTGTCGCGGGTGATGCCGGCATTGTTGACGAGCACCTCGACCGGCCCCAGATCGGCCTCGACCTTCTTCACACCCTCGGCGCAGGCATCGAAACTGCTGACGTCCCATTTGTAGACGGCGATACCGGTCTCGGCCTTGAACTTCTCGGCCGCAGCGTCGTTGCCGGCGTAGCTCGCCGCAACCTTGTAGCCGGCTGCCTTCAGCGCCTTGCTGATCGCAGCACCAATGCCTCGCGTACCACCCGTGACCAGTGCAACTCGTGCCATATCAAGCTTCCTTCCCTTGGACTCAAATCTTTGACGCCGATTAGCGACGGTTTTTAACGACGGATTATGCGGCTGGTTTGACGGACATCAAGAACAAAACGCCCGGCGTTGAGCCGGGCGTTTTTATTTAGTCGAGGCTTGCGCAGTTGCGAAGAATATTTGATTTGCAACCGCTGCCTTTTTAATCGCGTGCAATGCACTCACTGACGCGTGCAGCGCACGCGCCAGTCACGTGCACGTTCAGTCGCGCGCCAGACACATCGCGATACCCATGCCGCCGCCGATGCACAGCGTGGCAAGGCCCTTCTTCGAATCACGCTTCTGCATTTCGTGCAGCAGCGTCACCAGCACGCGTGCGCCGGAGGCACCGACCGGATGCCCGATCGCAATCGCACCGCCATTGACGTTGACCTTGGCGGTATCCCAGCCGAGATCCTTATTGACGGCGCAGGCCTGCGCCGCGAAGGCCTCGTTGGCCTCGATCAGATCGAGATCACCGACGCTCCAGCCGGCCTTCTTCAGCGCGGCACGCGACGCCGGGATCGGGCCCGAGCCCATGATCTTCGGATCGACGCCGGCCTGCGCCCAGGACACGATGCGCGCGAGCGGCTTCTTGCCTTCCTTGGCCGCCTGCTTGGCGGTCATCAGCACCACGGCGGCAGCACCGTCATTGATGCCGGAGGCCGAGCCTGCGGTGACCGTGCCATCCTTCTCGAAGGCGGGGCGAAGCTTCGCCATTGCATCGAGGGTCGCACCATGGCGCGGATATTCGTCGGCGCTGACGACCACGTCGCCCTTGCGGGTCTTGATGGTGACCGGGACGATCTCGTCGTTGAATTTGCCGGCCTTCTGCGCGGCCTCGGCCTTCTGCTGCGAGTGGACAGCGAACTCATCCTGCTGGGTGCGGGTGATCTGCCACTGCTTTGCGACGTTCTCGGCGGTGTTACCCATGTGATAGCCGTTGAAGGCATCCCACAGGCCGTCCTTGATCATGGTGTCGACGAATTCGAGCGCGCCCATCTTGACGCCGCCACGCAGATACTGGGCGTGCGGAGCCATGCTCATGGATTCCTGGCCGCCGGCGACCACGATCTCGGAATCACCGTTGAGCAGCGCCTGGTAGCCGAGCGCGACGGTGCGCAGGCCCGAGCCGCAAAGCTGGTTGACGCCCCAGGCCGGGCTCTCCACCGGAATGCCGGCCATGATCGACGCTTGACGGGCCGGGTTCTGGCCCTGAGCAGCGGTGAGGATCTGGCCCATGATGACCTCGGAGACCCGGCCGGGCTCGATGCCACCGCGCTCCAGCGCGGCCTTGATGGCGACGGCGCCGAGATCGTGTGCGGGAAGGGTCGCGAAGGCTCCGTTGAAGCTTCCGACCGGGGTGCGGGCGGCGCTGACGATGACGACATCGTCTGACATGGGCATCTCCTGGGGTTCAATGGGGGCAGACGGGGCTGGGAAACGGCTCGCCAGTCTCGAACGGCATCCTGTTAACGTCATTGCGGCATGTCAATCGGCAGGTCACCGATTTCATGCCGCAGCGCATTCAAAATAGCGTTCTTGGGCATTTCGCAAGCACGTTTTTGCTGCGCAATTAACCGTGCCGCACAAAACGGTAGCGTGCTCCCGTTGAAAATGCTTACTTTGTTGCGTTGCGTACTCTTCCCGCCCTGCGGCATTGGCCCTGCAGGGTTCCCGTTCTCCGCGTTTGCAAGTGAGAGCCCATGGCGAAATCAGACCAACCCACCACGATCAAGAAATACGCGAACCGCCGGCTCTATAACACCGGAACGAGCACCTATGTGACGCTGGAAGACCTCGCCGCCATGGTCAAGGATGGCGAAGATTTCCTGGTCTACGATGCCAAGACCGGCGACGACATCACCCGCTCCGTGCTGGCCCAGATCATCTTCGAGCAGGAGAACAAGGCTGGCCAGAACCTGCTGCCGACCACTTTCCTGCGCCAGCTGATCCGCTTCTACGGCGACAGCATGCAGATGGTGGTGCCGAAATATCTGGAGCAGTCGATCGCGACGCTGACCCAGGAGCAGGAGAAGTTCCGCAAGCAGATCGCCAATACGCTCTCCGGGACGCCCTTCGCGCCGCTGGAAGAGCAGGTCCGCCGCAACATGGAGCTGTTCCAGCAGACCTTCTCGATGTTCAAGCCGTTTGCCCCCAATGCGGCCCGCCCGGCAGAGCCGGAGCCTGATGCCAACGCCCCGGCGGCGACGGACAGCAATATCGACGACCTGCGCCAGCAGATGAAGGACATGCAGGAACGCCTCGAGCGGATGTCCAAGAAGGACGAGTAGGCCTCGCCTTCGCAACCGGCGCGTCCGCCCATGCGGGCGCGCGAAATGCCGATTGATTGCGGCACCGCAGCTTGTGCGCTGCCATCCCGGCCAAGGCCGGAGTCGCCATGTCCGACCGCACCACCCATTGGGATAACGTCTACGCCACCAAGGGCGAGGCCGAGGTCAGCTGGTTTCAGGACAGCCCGGCGATCTCGCTCGAGATGATTCGCGCGGCCAATCAAGATCACGACGCTGATATTGTCGACATCGGTGGCGGAGCGTCGCGGCTTGTCGATGCGCTGCTGCAGGAAGGATACCGACATCTCGCCGTCCTGGACCTCTCCGCCAACGCGCTGGATGCCGCGAAGAAGCGAATTGGCGCGGCCGCTTCCACAGTCGACTGGATCGTCGCCGATGCGACATCGTGGCGGCCGGCGAAGACCTACGACGTCTGGCACGATCGCGCCGCGTTTCACTTTCTGACGGATCCGAATGACCGAGCCGCTTATGTCGAGCGCCTGCGCACGGCAGTCGCGCCGGGCGGCCAGGTGATCATCGCCACCTTCGCGCTGGATGGTCCGGAGAAATGCAGCGGCCTGCCGGTACAGCGGCACGACAGCGCAAGTCTTTCAGCCGAGCTCGGACCGGACTTCGAGCTGGTCGAGACGCGCAGCGAAACGCATCACACGCCCTGGCATTCGACGCAGGCGTTTCAGTTCAGTCGATTTCGGCGCAGCCACTAGAACAGGTGTCATGCCCCGGCTCGACCGGGGCATCCAGTACGCCGCGGCCTATCGAGGAATCACTTCCGTCTCTGGAATACTGGATCGCCCGGTCAAGCCGGGCGATGACGGCGGTGAGAGTGGCACTACGCCGCCAGCTTCACCGCATGCGCAAAATCCCAATAGAGCTTTCGCGCCTTGGTGTAGAGCGGGCCCGGCTTCAGCTCACGCTGGTCGATGCGAATCACCGGCGCGACTTTGGCGAAATTGCCGGTGGAGAAAATTTCATCGGCGGCGAGGAAATCGGCATAGCGCAAGGTTTTCTCGACCACGGTGACGCCGTCGCCGCGAAGCAGGCTGATGACGCGCTGGCGCGTGATGCCGTTGAGGAAGGTGCCGTTCGGAACCGGCGTGAAGACCACGCCGTCCTTTGCCATGAACACGTTGGAATTGCCGAACTCCGCGACATTGCCGAGCATGTCGAGCATCAGCGCGTTCTGGAAGCCGCGCGAGGCCGCCTCCGCCAATGCACGCGAATTGTTCGGATAGAGGCAGGCCGCCTTGGCGTCGACCGGCGCGCATTCGGCGGTGGGCCTGCGAAACGGCGACAGCGTGATCGCGTTGCCGACGGGCTTCGGCATCGGCGCCTCATAGATGCACAGGCACCAATTGGTGGTCTCGGGATCGAACAGCACGCCCCCACCCGAGCCGTTTTCCGCCCAATACATCGGACGGACATAGAGCTCGGCATTCGGCGCAAAGCGCGCGATGCCTTCGTTGGCCAGCGTCATCCAGGTGCCGGTGTCGACCACCGGCTTCAGGCCAAAATTGATCGCGGACTGATTGGCGCGGGCAACGTGGCGATCGAGATCAGGTGCGACGCCTTCGAACGCGCGCGCGCCGTCGAACACGACCGAGCCGAGCCAGGCCGCATGCGTGCGTGGCCCCATGATCGGCACATTGCCGTCGTGCCATTTGCCCTCGAAGAAGGTCCAGCTCGGCGAATATTCGATCGGCTTCTTGATCTCGGCCATATCAGGCCTCCCCTCGGGACATATCCGGGCACTATTGTCCCAATTTCTAAACGATTTGCTGTGGGGACGCATCACCTCGCCCGCCAGCGAGGTTAAGACAACATCGCACCCAAACCGGATATAATGTTGGGTACGTCACGGAGTATCCCATGCCGCTCGATCCGCTCGCAAAGCGCTTGTTGACCATGATGGCTGCGGCTGGGCCGCAGGCGCGGAGCCGGCCGAGCGTCGAGGCGCGGCGGCAGTCGCTGGCGAAGCTGATGCAGTTTGCGCGTGCAGAGGCGCCGGGCGTGACAACATCCGACGGCGTGCTGCCCGGCCCCGGCGGAGAGCTGCCTTATCGAGTCTACGCGCCCACATCCGCCGGCGCGCGCGCGCCGGGCTTCGTGTTTTTTCATGGCGGCGGGCTGGTGGCCGGCAGCATTGCGACGCATGACCGCGTCACCGCTGCGCTTGCCCATGCGACCGGCTGCCGTGTCATCTCAATCGACTATCGGCTTGCGCCCGAGCACAAATATCCCGCCGCCGTCGACGACGCGATCGCCGCAACCGAATGGGTCGCGCGCGAAGCATCCTCGCTCGGCATCGATGCCGAACGTCTCGTGATCGGCGGCGATTCCGCCGGTGCTACCTTGGCCGCGATCGTGTGCCAGGAGGCGACACAGAGCGCCGGCCTCTCCCTCGTCGCACAATGCCTGATCTGCCCGGTGCTGGATTTCGAAGAGACCTCGCCCTCGCGCGAGGAATTCGCCGAAGGCCATCTGATCGACCGCGCCACGATCGAGGCCGATCTCGCCGATTACCTGCCCGAGGGCCTGGATGCCGCCGATCCCCGCATCTCACCCTTGCGCGCCACGCGGCTCGCAGGCCTGCCGACCGCGATCATCCACACCGCCGAGTTCGACCCGATGCGCGACGAGGGGAACGCCTATGCGCGCAAGCTGCTCGCTGCCGGCGTCACCGTCGAGCATGTCTGCCATGACGGCATGATTCACAATTTTCACGCCATGGGCGCGATCCTGCCGCAGGCGCAGCTCGTGCTGTCGCAGATCGGCGAGCAGGTCAGGCGGGCGGTCGAGAAATAATCACGCGCGTGCACCGAGCACGGCCCTTGCGGCCCCAACGTATTCAGCCCAATGCGCATCGGCGTGGCGCTCGGCTTGCCGTGCACAGGTGACATCGGGCGCATGCGCGGCGGCAATCATGCGTGCGAAGCGTTCCTCCGCCACCGTGGTACCGTCAACCGCAAGCACGGGTGCCGCGGTCACGGCGGTCGGAGCCACGGCGAGACCGGCCAGACCGCCGAGCAGGGTGCGACGTGACGTGTTCATGGCTGAGGTCTCCGTTGTCCTGTCGGCACTGTGACCGGCGAGTGTGTCAGTGCGATCACGGCAGGGTAACCGCGTGCATCCATATCGTCCATGGCTCGCGGATGGTCCTTGACCACACAATCAATCACGTTCCATCTAGTGGGCTGTTCGTCGGTGCCACGCGTCGGATCGTCACGTGTCTTATCGCAGCCCACAATATCATCCGGCTTGGCGCGCGACCGCGATGGCATTGGTCTGCCTGACGATCTCGGCGGGCGCGGCCTGCGCGACGGACGCGGACGAGGACGCACCGGCAAAGCCTGATGTCCCGAACATCTATCTCGATCTCCGCACGACCTATGCCACGATCCCCGCGGGCACGCTGGGGCTCGGTTTCGGCAACACCTCACTCTCGGCCGCGTTCGAAGCGCTGGCGGCGCAACGCGGCATGACCTTGCCGAGCGGCTTGCCGACCGCGAAGTCGATTGCGGTCGACCTGCCGCTAACCGTCGACGTGAGCGATCGCGTGTCGTTGTATGGCGGCGTGTCCGGCTCGACCACGGATACCGGCAGCGGTTGGTCGAATTTCGACATCACCAGCTGGAACATCGGTGTACAGGCCGACCTCTATCAGCAGAACGGCGGCAAGATTCCGACCATCACGCTGCAATCCACCCTGACGCAATCCGTGCCGAACGCGCCGGGCATGACGAATTCATTGAACAACGTTTTGGAATTCGATTACGCGCTGGACGAGGACGAGACGCGGGGCTGGTTGGCCGGCGTACAACACACCTACACCGACATCGCGAGCTCCATCGCCCGGATCAAGCCGAACACGATTCTCTACGCCGGCGGCTATTATCAATGGCCGAACAATTGGAAGTTCACGGGACGCGTGGGCATGCAGTCCTTTGGTGGCGCCCAGATTGCTGGCCGGACGCTGGCGGAGTCCTTCACGCAGCCGATCCTGCGCCTCGACCTCGACCGCATGGACGACAACGACAACCGCCTGTTCGGTATCACCGCGCAGATCGCCTGGATGCCGAAGCCGTCTTATCAGCTGACGCTGCGCACGCCGCTCTACGCCGCCCGCAACTGACCCCGCAGCGGGCTTTTGGCAAAGCTCCGCGTCAACCGATCGTTAATCTTCATCCAAAAACATCGATCGCGTTACGTTGTCGCAAGTAACCTTCCGCGACAATCTGGGCCCTTCGCATGTTGTGCAGCCCGGGAGACTGCGAATGTCCCGCTTGGTACCGGAACGGACGTTTCTTTCCGGCAAAATCACCTTCAATTTCGGCCAGTCGACGATCGACTGCGTCGTGCGCCGGCTGTCCGAGGAGGCGGCGACGCTTGAGATGCAGAGCGGCCTCGGCGTGCCCGACCGCTTCCAGCTCACGCTTGCCGGACGCGATACCCTGAGCTGCCGCGTGATCTGGCGATCGGACCGTCAGGTAGGCGTCGCCTTCGAACAGCCCGGCGCCGCCCCCCGGGCCGATGACGAGCAGGTTCACTCAACCGACTCGCTCATGCGTACCCAAATGCTGGCGCTACGCGCCGCACTCGATCATGTCCCGCTCGGCGTCGTGCTGCTGGATGCACAGCTCCGCTCCCGGCTCATCAACCGCGCGTTCCGCCGGATGTGGCTGCTGTCCGATCAGATCGCCGACAGCAATCCGTCCTTCGTCACGCTGATGCATCATGGCCGCGACACCCTCGCCTATGAAGTCCCGAACGCCGAACTGGAGGCCTACGTGGCCGAGCGCGTCCGTCACGTACAGGCCGGCGATTCGTCCCCGCTCGATTTGCGCCGCACCAGCGGCGACGTCGTTCGCATGCAATGCACGCCGCTGCCCGACGGCGGTCGGATGCTGACCTATACGCCCGTCACCGACATCGTGCGCGCCTCCGACGAATTGAAGCTCCTGCGTGACGCACTCGAGAACGTCGAGGACGGCGTCCTTCTGCTCGACTCTGATTTGAACGCGAGGTTCATGAACCAGCGCATGCGGCGGTTCTGGGAGGTGAGCGAAGAGGAAGCCGCCACTCGGCCGGCCTATGCTTCACTGGTGAGCCGCGCGCAGCGCGCGAGCGCGCCGGACCTTCCGGCGAACGAGCGGGCAAAATTCCCCGGCAGGCGGCTCGCCGAGGTCAAGGCGGGCGATCACGTCCGCGACCTCCAGACACCCGACGGGCGACAGATCAGGGCCCATTGCACCACGATGTCGAACGGCGGCCGCATGCTGACCTATGTCGACATCACCGATCTCAACAACAAGGCCAACATGCTGGAAAGGCTGGCGACCACCGATCCGCTTACTGGCCTGTACAACCGCCGGCATTTCCTTGGCTCGCTCGACGCGGAATGGAGCCGCTTCCAGCGCTACTACCGCTCGGTCTCCGTCCTGATGCTCGACATCGATCATTTCAAGTCGGTCAACGACCGTTACGGTCACGCGGTCGGCGATGAAGCGATCAAGGCTGTTGCGGCCGCATGCAACGAGGGCAAGCGCAAGTCCGATCTCGTCGGCCGTATCGGCGGTGAAGAGTTCGCGGTTCTGCTGCCCGAGACCAGCCTGTCGCGCGCCAAGCTCGTTGCCGAGCGCATCCGCAAGCGCGCCATGACGATGCGACTGAATGCTCACAAGGTGGAGTTTAACGTCACCGTGAGCATCGGCATTGCAGAGGCCTCCGTCAGCATGTCCGGCATCGATGCACTGATGGGCGCGGCCGATCAGGCGCTCTACCAAGCCAAGGCCGAAGGCCGCAATCGTTGCATCGCCTGGAAGCCCCCGCCGCCTATGAACAAAGCGGCGGAGTGATCATACGCTCTGCGGATTGACGACGTCATCGACCGCGAGCGTCAGCGGCTGCCCCGTCTCGAGGAACGACGACAGGGCCGTCTCGAACGGCGCCGGATCGAGACCGCGCGTGGAGAGCCAAGTAGGCTCATAATAGGTTTGCCGGTAACGCTCCCCGGAATCACAGATCAGTGTGACCAGCGATCCGGTCTGGCCTGCCTTGCGCATTTCCGAGGCGAGCCGGCACAGCGCCAGGAAGTTGGTGCCGGTGGAGCCGCCGACCGCGCGGCGCAGGCGGCGCGACAGCACATTCATCGCCGCGATCGATGCCGCATCCGGGATCTTCATCATGCGGTCGACCACACCGGGTACGAAGGACGGCTCACAGCGCGGCCTGCCGACGCCTTCGATGAGTGATGGGCGCTCGCAAACGTGCGAGCGATCCTGCGTGCGGAAGCAGTCGAAGAAGGCAGAATGCTCGACATCGGCGACGCACAGCCGCGTCGGGTACTGGCGATAGCGCAGATAGCGGCCGATGGTCGCCGAGGTGCCACCGGTGCCGGCCCCCATCACGATCCAGTCCGGGAGCGGGCGCGGCTCGCCCTTTAACTGCGTGAAGATCGATTCGGCGATGTTGTTGTTGCCGCGCCAGTCGGTGGCGCGCTCGGCAAAGGTGAACTGGTCCATGTAGTGGCCGTTCAGCCGGGTCGCGAGCGCGGCAGCCTCCGCATAGAGCGCGCGGCCATCGTCGATCAGATGGCAATTGCCGCCGTAATGCTCGATCGCGGCGATCTTCTCGGCCGAGGTCGTGCGCGGCATCACGGCGTAAAAGGGTACGCCGATCATCTCTGCGAAATAGGCCTCCGACACAGCAGTCGAGCCCGACGAGGCTTCCACAACGGGCGTGCCTTGGCGGATATGGCCGTTGCAAAGTGCGTAGAGAAACAGCGAGCGCGCCAGCCGGTGTTTCAGGCTGCCGGTCGGATGCGTGGACTCGTCCTTCAGATAGAGGTCGATGCCTGACAGCGCCGGTACGATCAGCCGGATCAGATGGGTGTCAGCCGTGCGGCACTGGTCGGCCTCGATCGCGGCCACAGCCTCGTCGACCCAGCCGCGCCGATAGCTGGGCGCAACGGGATCATGCTCGCGAAAGGGAAGAGGCTGCATCCGACGAATCTCCCATGAGGCGCATCGCCCATGAACAGAACGCGCTTAGAACTCCAGCGGCGCGTTGTCGACGACTTCCTTCATGACAAAGAAGGTACGGGTCTGGCGCACGCCGGGCAGCGCGATCAACTGCTCGCCGTGGATGCGGTTGAAGTCCTCTATGTCGCCGACGCGGATCTTGAGGAAGTAGTCGAAATCGCCGGCGACGAGGTGGCAGTCGAGCACGAATTTCAGCCTGGCGATCGCCTGCTCGAAGGTGGCAAAGCTCTCGGGCGTCGAGCGGTCGAGCACGACGCCGACCATCACCAGCGTGCCCTTGGCTACCTTCTTCGGCGCCACCATGGCCCGGACGGCGGCGATGAAGCCGTCCTCGAACAGGCGCTGGGTGCGGCGATGGCAGGTGGCGGGACTGATGGCGACCGATACGGCCAGCTCGGCATTGCTGAGCCGGCCGTTATTCTGCAGCAATCTCAACATCTTGAGGTCGATACGATCGAGACGGGCCGACATGGAAGAAACTTCCGATAAGTTGGAATATTACGTAAGAAATTTTATCAATTGGCGCAATTTCTGCAAGATCATGCGCAATATGGGCGCAATATTCGAGAGCACCTTCTTGCGGTGCAATGCTAGGCCCATCCCAGACACAACGCCAATCGGGATGATCCCATGAACCTCGACAAATTTCCGCGTTATCCGCTGACCTTCGGTCCGACACCCATCGAGAAGCTCGAGCGGCTGTCGAAGCATCTCGGCGGCAATGTCGAGATCTACGCCAAACGCGAGGACTGCAATTCCGGCCTCGCCTATGGCGGCAACAAGCTGCGCAAGCTCGAATACATCGTCCCGGACGCGATCGCCTCCAACGCCGACACACTGGTCTCGATCGGCGGCGTGCAGTCGAACCACACCCGCATGATCGCGGCCGTCGCGGCCAAGATCGGCATGAAGTGCCGCCTGGTGCAGGAAGCCTGGGTGCCGCACGAGGACGCCGTCTATGACCGCGTCGGCAACATCATGCTCTCGCGCATCATGGGCGCCGACGTGCGCCTGGTCGACGACGGCTTCGACATCGGCATCCGCAAGAGCTGGGAGCAGGCGATCGACGAAGTGAAGGCGGCCGGCGGAAAGCCCTACGCGATCCCAGCCGGCGCCTCCGTGCACAAATATGGCGGTCTCGGCTATGTCGGCTTCGCCGAGGAAGTGCGCAAGCAGGAAGCCGAACTGGGCTTCAAGTTCGACTACATCATCGTCTGCACCGTGACCGGCTCGACCCATGCCGGCATGCTGGTTGGTTTCGCCGCGGACGGCCGTGCCCGCAAGGTGATCGGCATCGACGCCTCCTTCACCCCGGCGCAAACGAAAGCGCAGGTGCTCTCGATCGCGCAGAACACCGCGAAACTCGTCGATCTCGGCAAGGACATCGTTGCCGACGACGTCGTGCTGATCGAGGACTACGCCTATCCCGCCTATGGCGTGCCGTCGGAAGAAACCAAGGAAGCGATCCGCCTCACCGCGCGGCTGGAGGCGATGATCACCGACCCCGTCTATGAAGGCAAATCGATGCAGGGCCTGATCGACCTCGTGCAGAAGAACCATTTCGAGAAGGGCGCGAAGATTCTCTACGCCCATCTCGGCGGCGCGCCGGCGCTCAACGGCTATGGCTACGCGTTCCGCAACGGTTAGGCCATCAAGACTGTCGTCCCGGGGCGCGACAAAGTCGCGAGCCCGGGACCCATAGCCCCAGGGAGACGTTTGGCGAAGAACGTCTCCCCGCCTGCCTCAATCGCGCGGTATGGATCCCGAATCTGCGCTGCGCTTGTCCGGGATGACGAGAGGCCGCCTACCGCGTCCTGACGATCTGCAGCAGCTCGTCACCGTAATGCTCGAGCTTCTTGTCGCCGATGCCGGGGACGTTACGCAGTTCGTCCAGTGTGGTCGGCCACGCCCGGACGATGCCGTCGATTGTGGCATCGTGCAGCACGACATAGGCCGGCACGCCGCGCTCACGCGCTACATCCGAACGCCAGGACCGCAGCCGCGCCCGCAATTCGGGATCGACGTCGCCCTGAGCCGCGCTCGCCACCGGCGCAAGATCGCCGCGGCGGGACTTTGCGCGGCTGGCGCGCACGCGCGTGGTGGGCGCTTCCTCGCGTAGCCACACTTCGGTCTCGCCGCGCAGCACACCGCGGGCAGAGTCCGTCAGCTTCAATGCGCCGAACGCCTCGCTGTCGGCCTGCAAATGGCCCATCGCCACCAGCTGCCGCAGCACGGTGCGCCACTGTTTCTCGTTGAGCTCGCGGCCGATGCCGAACACCGACAGCTTGTCGTGGCCAAACTGCGTGACCTTCTCCGTCAAACGCCCGATCAGCACGTCGATCAGATGCATCGCGCCGAAACGTTGTCCGGTGCGGTAGGCGCAGGACAGCAGCTTCTGCGCCAGCACCTTGCCCTCGCGCATTTTCGGCGGCGTCAGGCAGTTGTCGCAATTTCCGCAGCTCTCGCCTTGCTGGGTCTCGCCGAAATAGCCGAGCAGCCGCTTGCGCCGGCACTGCGCGGTCTCGGCGAGGCCGACCAGCGCATCAAGCTTGCCGATCGAGACGCGCTTGAAGTCGTCGGAACCGGTGGACTCGTCGATCATGCGGCGCTGCTGCACGATGTCGGAGAGCCCATAGGCCATCCACGCCGCTGACGGCTTGCCGTCGCGGCCCGCGCGCCCCGTCTCCTGGTAATAGGCCTCGATGCTCTTGGGCAGATCGAGATGGGCAACGAAGCGTACATCGGGCTTGTCGATGCCCATGCCGAAAGCGATCGTCGCGACGATGACGATGCCGTCCTCATTCAGGAAACGATCCTGGTTGCGCGAGCGCACGCTGCCGTCCAGCCCGGCGTGATAAGGCAGCGCCGCAATGCCGGCCTCTGCAAGCGCGGCGGCGACCTCCTCGACGCGATTGCGGGACAGGCAATAGACCACGCCGGCATCACCGTCATGGCGCTCTCGGATGAACTCCTTCAGCTGCGAGACTGCGTTGCGCTTGTCGACGATCTCGTAGCGGATGTTCGGGCGGTCGAAGCTCGAGACGAATTGCGGGCTGTCCGTCAGCTGGAGCCGCTGAACGATCTCCTTCCGCGTCAATTCGTCCGCGGTCGCGGTGAGCGCAATGCGCGGCACGTCCGGAAAGCGCTCGGCGATGATGGACAGGCCGACATATTCGGGCCGGAAGTCGTGGCCCCATTGCGAGACGCAATGCGCCTCGTCAATCGCGAACAGCGCCACCTTGGCCTGTGCCAGCATCGACAGGCAGCGCGGCGTCACCAGGCGTTCCGGCGCGACATAGAGCAGGTCGAGATCGCCTGCGATCAGGCGCCGTTCAATGTCGGTAGCTTCCTGGAACGTTAGCGACGAGTTCAACGCGGCGGCGTTGACGCCCGCCTCGATCAGACCCGCGACCTGGTCGCGCATCAGCGCAATCAGCGGCGAGACGACGATGCCGCAACCTTCGCGCAGCAACGATGGCAATTGATAGCACAGCGACTTGCCGCCGCCGGTCGGCATCAGCACCAGGCAATTGCCGCCATCGGTGACGTGGCGGATGATTTCACCCTGCGCCCCGCGAAAGCCCGGCAAGCCAAACACCGAATGCAGCACCGACAGCGCATCGCGGCCAACGGCCGGCGCAGGCAGCGGAGCGGTGGAGGAAGCGGGCATGGGCGCCAGGGGCTTGCGAGAATCGTCACAACGCAAGTCGCATGGCGGAACGGGCGTTGCAAGACGATTTGACGCGAGCGACGCTCCCTCTCCCCGTTCTTACGGGGAGAGGTCAAAAACTACGCCCCGATCCGGCGCAGCGCCTCAGCGACTGTCACGATCGGTATGCTGCGCCGTTCCGCCGCCTGCAGCGCATGGCGCAACAGGGCCGGTGTGCAGCCATAGGGGCTCGGCGCATCGACGACGTCATGGCCGTAAAAAATCAGCCAGCCGCCGCTTGCAACCGCTTCGTCGAAGTAACGATCGACGCCCGCTGCATCGACCTCGCAATTGACCAGCGGCGAGGCGCGCAGGAACTGGAGATCAATGACGTCGCTGTTGACGCCGGGCAGGATGCCCCGCGCCGAGTGGAAGTTCTGGGCGAGTTGCGGCTTGCGCCAGACCGACGCAAGACCAAAAGGATAGGCGAAATTCTCGAGCCTGATCGAGGAATCGACACCGTGAAAATAGCGGCGGTTCCGTTCGATCTCGCGCGCCATCGCGCTCTCGTCGAGATCGACCGCCCGCAGATGCGAGAAAGTATGGCAACCGATCTCGTGGCCAGCGCGGTGCAATCGAACGATGGCGTCGGTCGACAAGCCCTGCCAGTGATCTCCGGGCTGATCGATCAGGCTGCCAGCGAGATAGAACGTGCCGCGCCCGCCATGTGCTTCCAGCAGCGCGGCACCCTCGCCAGCAGCGCTATCGGGGGCGTCATCGAAGGTGAAACTCACCATCGGCGTATCCGCGGGCAATCGATGCGGCGCGGCGCGGAAATGCCGGGCCAGCCGATTGCTCAAGCGTCCGTTGAGAGCCGACAGCACGCGTGCATTCCCTGTGATTCCATATGTCTGCACTGAAACATTTGCGCGCGGTCCGAGGCAAGCTTAACGCCGGGTTAATCCTAACGCGGAACCAACGGCCCGGGGTTAACGCGCGAGCAGTGGCGCATCCGTGTCCGCGCCGAGATATTGCAGCCAATTGCGGAAAAGCACCGCGGCGGCGCTCCCGGCGGCAATATCCGTGCGCAAAGTCAGTGCGGGCAGCTCGTTGGTCAGCGCCGGATGGCGCTGATGCCTCGCCCGCTTTTCGAATCGCCCCAGCTTTTCTTCCGTGGCTGCGTCAAAATAACTCGCCGGGAGTGCCGGATAGGCCTCCCGCTCGCGCGCGAGGTAGCGCCCGATATCGCGCAGATACTCGCGCTGGAGCGACAGCGCATCATATTCAGGGTGGCCCTGGAAGAACACGAAGCGGCTGTCATATTGCCGGACGAAGACGTCGACGCCGGCCCGGGCCGACAGGGTCAGCACCTGATAGCCGGCCTGCGTGAGATCGCGCTCGGTGACTTCGTTCAACCGCGAATGCGAAACCTTGAGGGGCGCCGGCGCGTCGCGCGTGAGAGGGTCGGTCGTCACGGCCGCGCAATCGAAGATGCCATGACATTTCGACGGCAGGCGCTGCCGTTCGACGTGATCGAGATGCAGCACCGCCGCATGCGCGGCAAGGCACGACCAGATCGTCGAGCGCGTATTGGTCTTCGCCCAGTCGATCAACTCGGTGAGATCCTGCCAATACGGTTCCTGATTGAGCTCGGGCGCGACCGGCTCGGCGCCGGTCACGATCAGTCCATCGAACTTCTGGCGCTTGAGATCGGAGAGATCGGAATATTCGCTTTCGACATGCCACTTCGCTTCCGGCGAACGATTCACCGACGGCAGCGAGAAGCAATGAAAGCGGATGCGGCGCGGCCCTGCGGCCGCCTGGAGCAGCTTCATGAACTGCCGTTCGGTCGCTTTCAGCGCCGGGTCCGGCATATTGTTGATCAGCCCGATGGTCAGCTCGGTGCCACCATGATCGCGCGCGAGGTCGCCTTCGGCCGGCACCAGTGCCGGGCTCGCGATACCTTGATCCCTGGCGATCAAGACGCTCATCGGTTCGACCGCCTACTCCGCGGCCTGAAGACGCGAGGCCGGACAGGCCTTTTCCAGCGCCTGGTCGATGTCCTCGATGATGTCTGCGGCATGCTCGATGCCGATCGAGAGGCGGATCGTCTCGGGCAGCACGCCGGCTGTGCGCTGTTGCTCCGGCGACATCTGCCGGTGCGTGGTCGAGGCCGGATGGCAAGCCAGCGACTTGGCGTCGCCGATGTTGACGAGACGCGTGATCAGCTTCAGCGCGTCATAGAAGGCCTTGCCGGCCTCCATGCCGCCCTTGATGCCGAAAGTGAACAGCGAGGACGCGTTACCGTCGAGATATTTCTGGACCAGCGGATAATAGGGGCTGTCCGGGAAGCCGGTAAAGTTGACCCAGGCCACGCGCGGATCGTTGCGCAGGAATTCGGCGACCTTGCGGGCGTTCTCGCAGTGACGCTCCATGCGCAGCGCGACTGTCTCGATGCCCTGGAGCAGCAGGAAGGCGTTGAACGGCGACAGCACCGAACCCATGGTGCGCTGATAGACGCTGCGCGCGCGCTCGATATAGGCGGTCTTGCCGAAACGCTCGGCGTAGACGAGGCCGTGATAGGAGGCGTCCGGCTTGTTATAGGCCGGGAAGCGGTCGGCGTGCTTGGCCCAGGGGAAATTTCCGGAATCGACGATGGCTCCGCCAAGCGTGGTGCCGTGGCCGCCCAGAAACTTGGTCAGCGAATGCACGGCGATGTCGGCGCCATAGTCGAACGGCTTGAGCAGGATGGGCGTTGCGACCGTGTTGTCGACGATCAGCGGCACGCCATGGGCATGCGCGATCTTGGCCAGCGCCTCGATGTCGCAGACATTGCCGGCGGGATTGCCGATGGTCTCGGCGAACACGGCGCGGGTGTTCTCGTCGATCAGCCTTGCGATCGCATCAGGCGCGTCGCTCTCGGCGAAGCGGCCGGTGATGCCCTGCCGCGGCAGGATATGCGAGAGCAGCGTGTGAGTGGTGCCGTAGAGCTGCGGCACGGACACGATATTGCCGCCGTGGTCGGCGACGTTCACGAACGCGAAATGCAGCGCAGCCTGACCGGTCGCAACCGCGAGTGCGCCGACACCGCCTTCGAGCTGGGCGATGCGCTTTTCCAGCACGGCGCTGGTCGGATTGGCGATGCGGCTGTAACGAAAACCTTCGGTCTCGAGATTGAAGAGCGCGGCACCATGGTCGGCGCTGTCGAAGGCGTAGGCTGCGGTCTGGTAGATCGGCACGGCAACCGCGTGCGTGGTGGCTTCGGGCTCGTAGCCGGCGTGAATAGCAATCGTCTCGTTGCGCATCGTACCACCTCCGCGTGGAGCGGCCCGCACTTATTGGCCTGTATGAGGCATGTGCGTTGTCCGCCGTCTCTCTGTTAGAGGCGGGTGGTAAAGCGGACAATAATTCGCCTAGACATCGAGGAAGTAACCCTAATGCTTGTTGGCGAATTGGCTAAAATTTGAGTCAATTTGCATTAACTACTGCGCAGGCGCGACCAGGAACCCCGCGCGCGGAAAGTGAACGACGATGTCGCCTGCGATGTCGTCGTGGCGACGGATGGCGATGCTCTGGGCCGACAGCGCGACGATCCGTCCGCGCACGGCGATCTTGCCGTAATCGTCGGGCCTGACGTCGACGAGATCGCCGACCTTGCGACCGTTGGGGTCGTGCGGGTCGTTCAATTCGCTGGTCTCTGGCGTTGCCGCCCGGCCGATCGCCAGCGCCTCGGCGGTCGACATCTCGGTTCGCGCGCCATGACCGATCGCGCGGACACGCTCTTCCCAGGCGCGCAGCTTGGGAAACTCGGCGAGCAGTTGGTCGGCAACGGACAGGTTGGAGCGGACGTACCAGACGTTCATGTAGGCGTTGATATCGACCAGGCTCGGGGCTGCACCACAAAGCCATCGGCGACCATCGGTGAGCTGGGTCTCGATCCAGCCGACATGGGCGCGAAATTGGTCGCGCATCTGCGGGATTGCGGCTGTCATCGCCGCAATGTCGAATTTCGCGCCGCGCAGCTTCTCGCGATCCTCGATAAAATTCTGCGGCACCTTGTCGGCGAGCGAGCCAAACACGAGGTTCACCGTGTTCTGGAAGAAGGACTTATCGGTCCACATCGCGCTTGCCCAGGCGAGCCCCTCGCCTCCGCCGGGAAACAGTGTCGGCGTGGGAAAACGATGTTCGAGCTCGCGAATGATGCGCTGGGTGTCGCAATAGATGTCCGCGCCGATCTGCATCACCGGCGTACGCCTGTAACCGCCGGTGAGCGGCATCAGATCCGGACGCGGCATGATCCGGGAGATGCGCACCGACGTCCAGGCGATTTTCTTCAGGCCGAAGATGAGGCGGATCTTCTCTGAAAACGGCGACTCGTCGAAGTGATGCAGAATGATCGCGTGATCGATCGGCATGTGGCCGCCCTCCCCGATTGCAAGTTGACGCACTCTTCCATGGCGCGGTCTCCGTGCATGTTGGATGCAAACGCCGATCGCGGTCAAGCGTCGCCCCGGTATACTACGGGACCCACCGAACCTCGTGCGCAAAAGCAGCTATTTTTCTCGAAGGTTCCACCATCCCTGACACGAACAGCAACACGGCAGACACGCGTTCACAGAACACGATCAACCCTTGCGTAAGTTCCGCGGTGCTAGCGTCCGCGCGTTTATTGTTCGCGTAAGGATGTGTGTACTTGAGTCTCGCCACCGGGAATGCCCGTCGCCTGTTCTCGTCTTTCGCTTTCGATCGGAGCGGCAATATCGCCGTCATCTTCGCGATCACGCTGGTACCCCTGCTGTCCTTTGTCGGCGCTGCCGTCGACTATTCCCTGGCCGCGCGGGCCAAGGCGAAGCTGGCTTCCGCGCTCGACACCGCAGTGCTGGTCGCCACCGCCAAGAGCGAAATCACCAACAGCACCTCGACCGCGCAGAGCGATGCGCTGAACACATTCAGCGGGCAAATGTCCGCGCTCGGCATGAGCTCGAGCTCGGTGACCATCAACGTCGTCGATAGCGTCACCACGCGAACGGCGACCGGAACGGCAACGGCAAGTGTGACGACCTATTTCATGGGGATCCTCGGCTACAAGACCATGGCGATCTCCGCAGCCTCGACCGCGGCAGCCTCCCTGCCTGCCTATGTCGACTTCTACGTGCTGCTGGACAACTCTCCGTCGCAAGGACTTGGCGCGACCACGGCCGACATGACCGCTCTTCAGAACGCAACCTCAGACAGTTGCGCCTTCGCCTGCCACGACACCTATACGTCGAGCTCGAAGAAGACGCTGCAGACGTCGAGCTACTACTCGATCGCAAAGAATCTCGGGATCAAGATGCGGATCGACCTGGTGCGCGATGCGACGCAATCACTCACGGACACGGCCACCGCGAGCCAGCTGGTCAGCAACCAATACCGGATGGCGGTCTACACCATGGGCAGCGACTGCTCCTCGCTCGGCCTGACGACGATCTCGGCGCTCTCCTCGAGCATGTCCTCGGTCAAGACGGCGGTTACCAACGTCGACCTGATGACAATTCCCTACACCAACTACAACAACGACATGTGCACGGATTTCGACGGCACCATGTCGTCAATGAACACCACGATCCCGACGCCGGGCAGCGGCTCGGCCTCCTCACCGCAAAAATGGTTGTTCTTCATTTCGGATGGCGTCGCGGACTATTATTACCCGTCGAGCTGCAGCCAGACCGTGATCACCTCGTCAGGACGATGCCAGGAGCCGCTGACGACGACGATCTGCGACACGATCAAGGCACGCGGCGTCAAGATCGCGGTGCTCTATACCACCTACCTCGCGATCACCAACAACAGCTGGTATAATACGTATATCGCACCTTTCCGCAGCTCGATCGCGACCAAGATGCAGACCTGTGCGACATCGGGCTACTATTACGAAGTCTCGAGCGATTCCAACATCACGACAGCACTGAATGCGCTGTTCCAGAAGGCGATCGCGGCCTCGCATTTGACGAACTAATCCGCGCCTCCCGGGCTTCGCACCGAATACGCGAAGCCCTTGAAGCAAAATCAGGTCATCGTTTCCCAGAGCCGGTGCGTCAGCACGCCTGCGCGCTTCTCGATCGCAGCGGCCGCATCCAGCGCGAGATCCTCCCGGTAGCGGCCGGCGATCAGCTGCACGCCGATCGGCTTGCCATCATGCACGGCAACCGGCACGACGGCTCCGGGCAGACCCAGCACGTTGATCGCGGAGATGAAGCGGATCTCGCCCCAGAAGATTTCCTTCACACGCTCGGCGCTGACAGTATCGTCCCGCGGGCCCGGCGTCGGCTTCACCGTGGTCGGCGCCAACACCACCGGGTACTCCTCGAAGAACAATTGCCAGGCGCGGATATGGCCGTTGCGCGCGGCCGTCGCCTGCATCCAGGCCTTGAGATCGAGACCATTGGCCTTGGTCTTCATGCCGTTCCACGCCTTGTGGAAGTCTTCCGACGTGACCTTCAGCATGCCGGCTTCCTGCATCACCACCGTCTCGTTGGTGATGATGTCGCACCAGGTCTGCCAGACGCCGTTGATGTCAGGCACCTCGACCTCGCTGACACGATAGCCGGAACGTGCGAGGTGATCCGCGGCCTGGCGCAGCGCCGCGGCGACGGCCGGATCGACCTCCATGTCGTCAGGGATCTTGGCGAGCGCGACCTTGATTGGCCCTTTCGGCTTCGGCCCGGTCAGCGGCGCCGGCACCCACCAGGGATCGCGTGGATCGCGCTGGCTCATGACTTCCAGCGCCAGCCGGACGTCACCGACGTGACGGGCAAGCGGCCCTTGCGCCGACATCAGATGCGCCAGCATCGGCCGCTCAGCCGTCGCACTTGCGTTGAAAGCGGGGATGCGGCCCTGCGTCGGCTTGATGGTCGCAACGCCGTTGCAATGCGCCGGCCAGCGCAGCGAACCGCCGATGTCGTTGCCATGCGCGATGGTGCCGATGCCGGCGGCGACCGCCGATCCCGCACCGCCGGAAGAACCGCCGCAGGTGATGTTCGGGTCCCAGGGATTGAGCGTCAACCCGTGCAGCGGATTGTCGGTGAAGCCGCGGAATGAGAACTCCGGCGTGTTGGTGAGGCCGATGACGATGGCGCCGGCCTTCTTGAGGTTGCGCACGACGGGCGAGTCCGAGGGCGCAATGAGGTCCTTGTTGGCGGGAACGCCGTTGAAGTTCGGCCGTCCCTCGTAGTCGACGTTCTCCTTGATGGTCACGGGCACGCCATGCAGGAGGCCGAGTTCGCCGCCCTTGGCGCGCTGCTTGTCGGCCGCATGCGCGGCCTTCAGGGCATCCTCGCCGAGATCGACGACAACGGCATTTAGCCTGGGATTGACGGCATGCATCCGCTCCAGATGCGCCTCGACGGTTTCCACCGCGGAGATTGCGCCGGAGCGGATCGCAGCGGCGGTGTCGACCGCCGACCATTGCCAGGCCGGCCCCTTCGGACGGCGGGTCGCGGCCTTCTTGACTGTTTTCTTGACGGTCTTCTTGGCCGGCTTCGCAGCCACCGCCTTGCGGACGGCCGCCTTCTTGCCCGCGGTCTTCGCCACTTTCTTTGAAGCGCTTTTCTTCTTGGTCGCCGTCTTCTTCGCCACGTCGCATCTCCTGAAATTGCGGCGCGGAGGTTACGGACGGCATTGAGACCTGTACAGCGGCGTTTCTGCATGGCGCATTGGCGCCACACGATGCGGCCGTTTGTCATCCGCCCCTAAACCAGGGGTGGATACTGAGTTGTGCATTCGCGGTTCGCGGAAGTAACCTGCTTCGTCGCGTATTCGATCGACGAGATGAGGCAGGTTTTCACAACGGGAGGGCTCAGCTTGAGAACAAGGCAATTCTACCTCAGCCTGAGTGTGGTCCTGGCTTGGGGATGTTTCGTTCATGCAGCGAGCAGCGCACGCGCTGAGGAAGCCGCGGCATTTCATCAGTCCGATGCGTTGAAGCAGCATTACCCGGATATCCCTATCTCGATGAAAGCGCCGGCCCTCGCGGCGGGCCGTAACCAGTTTACCTCGCAGGAGGAAATGCTCGCCTTCCTCGCCGATCTCAGCGCGCGCTCATCCCATGCGGCCGTGTCGATGATCGGTTCATCGCAACAGGGACGCGAGATTCCGCTGGTGCTGCTGTCGAAGGAAGGCTTCACCGATTTCGAGACATTGCAGAAGCTCAACCGACCGGTGGTTTGGTTTATCGGTCAGCAACACGGCAATGAACCCGCCGGCGGCGAAGCCATGCTTGCGCTGGCGGCGGCTCTTGCGCATGGAGAGCTGACGCCGTTGCTTGATCGCGTGACGGTCGCGATCGTGCCACGTGCCAATCCCGATGGTGCCGCAAATCTCCAACGGACCACCGCCGATCACGTCGACCCCAATCGCGACCATCTCCTGCTGAGCACACCGGAGAACCTCGCCATTCATGGCGCCATGCTCCGACTTCCGCCCGACGTTGTTTTCGATCATCACGAGTTTTCGGTCGCCCGACGCTGGGTCGAGAAATTCGGCGGGGTTCAGTTGAGCGACGCCATGATCCTGTACGCTACCCACCCCAGCGTGCCGTCGAACATCGTCGCCTTGGCGAAGGACCTGTTCAAGCCGTCGATCGATCAGGCGATGCAAGCCTTTGGGTTGACCAATATTCTCTACCACACCACCAGCTACAATGAGGCGGACAAGACAGTGGCAATGGGCGGCAACGCGCCCGGGATCGCGCGCAACACTTTCGGCCTGACGAATGCCGTCTCCTTTCTCATCGAGACGCGCGGCGTAGGCATCGGCATGGAAGACTTCGAACGGCGCGTCGCCAGCCACTACGTCATCGCCCGTTCGGTCCTGCGCACGACCTATGACAATGCCGATCGCCTGCAACAAGCCCTCGCTCAGGCGCGCCGAAGCAACGCCGGGGCTTCGGACGATCTCGTTGTCGCCCATCACTTGAAACAGACTGAGCTGCCGCTCCCGCTTCGCGATCCGCAAAGCGGCGAGGAAAAGGTTGTTACGGTGACGTTCCTGGACTCGCGCCAGATCGAGCCAACCGAGACGCGGGCACGTCCTGCCGGCTATGCGGTGCTCGATCACGCGAATGCCATCGCTGATAAGCTTCGCCTCAATCACGTCGCGATCTGCCGCCTGGCACAGGATGCGAACGTAGACTCGCAGGCCTATGCTGTGACTGGCGCTGCCGCTGCGACAGACAACGAGGACTTCATCGACAAGATCAATCCCAAGCAAGCCCTGCAGGTCAGGCTCATGCCGGTCCAGCGCCCGATTCCAGCCGGGACAATCTTCGTGACGATGTCTCAGCCTGCGGCAGGCCTGATCGCGGCCGCGCTCGAGCCGGATTCGCCCGGAAGTCTCTCGAGCGCCCTGATGTCGTGGAAGGATGCGTCAACGCCGCCTCTGCTCAGGGTGAGCTCCCTGAAAGGCGTTCGGCTCGCGCCCCAGCGCGACAGCGATGCATCGATTTGTCGGCAGGACTAGGCCAGTGTTGGCCCGCACTTTGAGCTGAATTCTGCCAAATGGCGGAGAGAGTGGGATTCGAACCCACGGTACGGTTTCCCGCACACACGCTTTCCAAGCGTGCGCCTTAAGCCAC
>JAEWHT010000285.1 GCA_023387695.1 Pseudomonadota bacterium
GGTCTCGACATTCCCGAATGCGCGTTGGTCGCAATTTTGGATGCCGACAAGGAAGGTTTCCTGCGCAGCGAGACCTCGCTGATCCAGACCATCGGCCGCGCCGCGCGCAATGTCGACGGCAAGGTGATCCTCTATGCCGACCAGATGACGGGCTCGATGGAGCGCGCCATCGCGGAGACGAACCGCCGCCGCGAGAAGCAGGTCGAATACAACACCGCCAACGGCATCACGCCGGAGAGCGTGAAGAAGCAGATCGGCGACATCCTCAACTCCGTCTACGAGCGCGACCACGTGCTGGTCGAGGTCGGCGGCCACGACATGACCGACGACGTCATCTCGATCGGCCACAATTTCGAAGCCGTGCTCGCCGATCTGGAAACGCGCATGCGCGAGGCGGCCGCCGATCTGAACTTCGAGGAAGCCGCGCGCCTCCGTGACGAGGTCAAGCGCCTGCGCGCCACCGAGCTCGCGGTGGTCGACGATCCCACCGCCAAGCAGCGCGTCGTCGCGGGCAAGGCCGGCGCCTATGCCGGCACCAGGAAGTACGGCGACGCCGCGAATTTGCCTGTCAGCGCCATGAAGAAGAAGACCGTCGGCTCCGCGCTGAAGGCGAGCGGCGGCGGCAGCGGATCGAAGGTGCACAAACCGCATCTCGACGAGATGCACGGCCCGGAATCGCTGCCCTATCGCGAGAACCAGAACCTGCCGTCGAAGCCGTTTGGGAGTACGAGCCGGATCATCCAGCCGACGGATTCAAGGCAGTCGGGGCCGGAGTTCGGGCCGGCGCCGAAGTCGACGGGTGGGATGCCTGGGCGACGGGGCGGGTGGAAGAAGAGGTAGGTTGTCCGGCGTGGTGAAGCCTCACCCCACACTCGCCGACACCACCGCCATCACCGACAGCAACAGCACGATCGCGACCAGTTGCAGCGAGGCAACGGGGTGCGTGCGCCATTCCGTGATCTTGTCGGAGAGTGACAAGGTGCCATCGAAGAAGCTTGGTTCGTAGAGGATCTTCGCGAACACCGCGAAGCTCGACCCGATCGTGACCGCAATGGTCGCGTGGATCAGCGAGGCGACGACGACGAAGATGGCGACACCGGGGTCGCCGACGAGATCGTGATTGGCGCACAGCTTGAGCAGCAGCGCGGCAGCGGCGAAGGTCGGAAAGCTCTGCAGGATCACGGTCAGCGCAAACCCTTCGAGCGCGTTGCGCGGGCGGGACTTTCTCGCGGCGGCGGCGACGGCCATGGCACGTCTCCCTGATGACATGCGGATGAAGGTAGCCGCACAGGGAGGCGCGCAATGTGAGGTGGCTCACGCGGGTGCTTCACCTCGCCCCGCTTGCGGGGAGAGGTCGGATTGCGGAGCAATCCGGGTGAGGGGGTACAGGCCTCTCGACGATCTCATCCGTGGAGGGAAGCCCCTCACCCCGACCCTCTCCCCGCGAAGAGCGGGGCGAGGGAGCGGACCGTCGACGCGGACGCTGCGTTGCCTTTACAGCTTGCCCTGCCCGTTCGCCTGGCTTTGCTGTTGCTGCTGCTTGTCCTGCTCGTTGGCGTGGTGGCGCCCGTAGAGACAACCGGCGGCGGCGCCGAGCACGCCGTGATGACCGGCATAATGGCCGGCGACGCCGCCGACGATGGCGCCCTTGATGCAGCCCTTGGCGTTGGCGGCGGAGGTCGCGCCGAGCATGAGGAGTGCGGCGGTAACGGCAATCAGCGGGGATTTCATGATCGATGTCTCCGAATGCGAGGTCGGCCCCTCAACGAACTCGGGTGGGGTTGGGTTCCGACCGTCGCAGCATTGAGCTGTGCCATGTATTCCTAGGTGTTTATGCGGATTGATGGACCCACGGGCCGCGCGGTAGCGTTTGCTATCCACGGCCAATGAGGGCGGGAGCAGCCATGACGGTTGAATCGTTGAACAAGCAACGCGTGCTGCATCTGCTCGACAATTTTGCGCGCGGCGATATCGAGACGGCGCTTTCATGCTGCACCGACGATGTCGACTTCCTCACCCACGCCCCGATCGACGTGCTGCCGCATATGGGCCCGCGCCACGGCAAGGCTGAGCTGCGCGAGCTCTGGCAGACCGTCTGGTCGCGCTATTCGGAGATCCGTTACAAGGCACCGCACGTGGTCGGCGAGCGCGATGACGTCGCGATCTACCTGCGCGCCTTTTTCAAGAAGCGCAGCAACGACCGCATCGTACAGTTCGATATGGCGGTGTTCTTCAGCTTCCGGGGTGGACTGGTGGCGCAAATCCGCGAGATCATCGATTCCTACGATTTGGTGCAGCAGGTGCTGGAGCGGGAGATCGGGCCGCTGATTGCGGGGGCGGAGGCGGAAAAGTAGGACCGCCGCCGCAGCCCCCTCCCCCAGCCGGCGACCGGTAATAATACGGGGTTCTATTGTAAATCTCACACTTCGCGCTCACTTGTGCATTGCAAAAACGTGAATTGCGTTTTGGCCGAAATCCCGTATTTGTTCGTACACAAATGAATTGACCGGCCCCGGGGCACCCTACAGTGCATGGGGTTGTTTTCCGTTTTTCTGCAAACCAGCGTCAGGACGGCCCAAGATGACAGAGCACAGCCTCTGGCGTTTCTCGCGCGCGTTGCACCGCGCGATCAACGACCGGCATTTCGAGGATATCGAGACCCTGATTGACGAGGACGTCGAGTGGGCGATCTACGGGCCGATCGACATGTTTCCGTTCCTGGGTGCGCGCCAGGGCAAGGCGGCCGTGCTCCAGGTCATCCGCCAGCTTGCGGACAATTTCCGCGTTCGTCGCTTCGAGCGCGAGAGCATCATGCTGGGCGTGGATTCCGCGTCCTCGATGCTGCGCTATTCGCTGACGGCGCTCGATTCCGACAAGCCGATCAGCTTGCGCGTCGCGCAGTTCGCCCAGTTTAGGGCTGACCGGCTCGTCAACATGCGTGTGCTGGTCGACACCTTCGATCTGGTCGAGCAGGCACTCGGCCGCGCCATTCATCTGCCAAAGATGACCAGCGTCGGCTGAGGGGGACACCAACGGGCTCCGCAATGCGGGACCGGTCGATTGATGCTCCCATGATGCGTGCTGGCCTCCAGCCCCGCCGGACGCCGTCGTGGAGATGCTCGTCATCGGGCGCGTGCTTTGGCGCGCGGCCCGTTGGTTCGTCATTCCAAAGACCCGTATTTGACAGGCCCTGCGGCTTCCATACTGTCGCAGCATGCGCCATAATTTCGTACCGTTAGCGCCGCATCCTGTGCGCGAACTGGGCTCGCGGGCAAGGCAATGGAATTCACGACAGGTTTCGGCTGGAGCAGGCTGCCGCTGGCGGCCGCGTTCATTTTCGGCTTCGCACTGACGGCCCAGGCGCAGATCATCCCGCCCTTCTCCCCTGCTCCCTCCGTGACTGCGGCCGACGACGAGGACGCCGAGGTCGCCGAGGCTCCCAGCGTCAACGACGTCGACGTGCTCAAGGGAATCGACGTCGACAAGCTCGACTGGAGCCAGCTTGCCATCGACGGCGGCACGCTCAACGACATCATCACCGCCAAGAAGCGCGCGAAGGCCGCCGCCAAGGATGGGATGGACTGGTCGACCAATGCCAATGCCAACGGCTCCTCGGGCGTGAAGGTCAAGCAGTCGGTGTCCTCGTTCTGGGACACCCGCATCGGCGCCGACATGACCGTGACGAAAGAGCCGACCACGATGTCGGAGCTGCTGGCGCAGAAGGCTGAAAATGGCGGCAACCTGCCGCAATCCTCCGGCAGCGCCTGGGCCGCCGCGACCGCCCCGGGCGCGGGCATCGTCTGGGACAAGACTGCGGTGGAAGCCCGCGTCGATCCCGGCTCCGAACAGAGCAAGCTCGGTGCGTCGCTGACCAAATCGATGCCGCTGTCGGGCGACACGTCGCTGACGCTGCAGAACGGCTACAGCGTCAACCAGCAGGGCACGACCGCGCTGCCCGGCATCGGCGGCCGCATCACCCGCAATTACGAGACCGATCAGTCCGCCAAGGTGACGATCACCGACACCGGCACCAGCGTCACCGCCGGCCAGACCATGTCGACCACGGACGACAAATGGCTGCGCAAGGTCGGCGCCGAGCAGAAGCTGTTCGACAACGTCACCGTCTCCGGCTCGGTCGGCGAAACCTCGCAAGGCGCGATCAACAAGAGCGTGACCGCGGGCTTCAAGAAGAGCTGGTGAGCTCAGAGCTGGTGAATCGTCTTTAGACTTCCCTAACCATGCGCCACGGCAAGGCCCCCGAATGGTCCGCCCTTGCCGCATCTCGGCCCTGTTGCCGTCAAAATCCGGCGCCCAAGATGCGCCGGCCTGACACACATCGTCGTGCGGGGGACACTCGCGCTGCGCTCAACGCGAACAGGGGAATAACGATGAACGCCATGCGTCCGGAAAAGACCGAGACCACCGAGACCACGACCGAGACGGTCGACAGCAACCTCGCCGCCGTGACCGAAGTCGAAGCCGGCATCCGCGACTTCGTGCGCAACGACATCGCCTATCTGCGCCGGCCGGCTACGCCGACGACCACCGACGCACCGCCGCTCGATCCGAGCGCGGAAGCCACCGTCACCAACGTCAACTCGCTGATCCAGCGCGTCGCCGGCACCTCGCTCGCCGAGATCGAGAACCTGATCTCCGAACTCGAGAGCCTGCGCGACCTGCTCCACGCCGAAGGCCAGCGCGTCCAGCGCGAGATCTCCGGCTATGCCACTCTCAGCCAGGCCGCGATGAAGTCGACCCGCATGATCGCGGACAACGTCGCCCAGTGGAAGCGCGCCGCCGACGGCCTGCGCAACAGCTGATCGCAGATACCGGCATCACCAGCCGCCGCGTTCCCAAGGGAGCGCGGCGGTTTTGATTCATGGGGTGGAGCTCGTGCGTCGCCTTGAACCCTCCGCCGATACAAGGCGACCAATGCCAAGCGCCCGCAGCTTTTGCGGCCGGGCCTTGGGGACATTTTCAGATGGAAAGCATTCGGCCCGATAATACGGACCCGATCCCGCTACGGCCCGCACCGAGCCAGTTCGGGACCATCATGATGCGTTTTGTCGGGCTGCTTGCGGTTGCGATCGCGATTTTGGCGTTCGTCTATAGCCGCTAAGGGCTGAGGCCAGTTCGTGGCCCCGCAGGAAGTTAACGAGACCTTAACGGCTCGCTTCGACCGTCGAGGCTTCCAGGGTGTAGGCGCCGTCGGCGTAACCCTTCACCACCATGCCGGCAATCAGCATCACGGCAAGCGTCGCGGTGGCGAAGATAAATCCGACCAACTTCAGTGCGCCGCGGTCTGCCATCGTGCTCGTCCCCTGTACTCTGCCCAGTTCGTTCAAATAGACAGCGACAGGTTCATAATTGGTTAGCAACTCGATGGTTCCGGCAACTGCTTCGCGAAGACCGGCCATCTCGGAAAGGCTTATGGCAGCCGCCCTGAATCGCGTCCATAGCGCGCGGGCAACACTCGCGTGCTCTTTTCAAACGTTCATATTGGAACTGGTCTAAGCGCTCTTCCGCATCGGCACGAAGGCGCTGGCGGTGATCGAATAGACCTCTTCGCCGCTCTGATTTGTGCCGATCGTGCGCGCCGTCAGGATGCCCCAGCCGGGACGCGAGGCGGAGGTGCGCTTGTCGATCACGACATTGGCATAATTCACGACATCGCCAGCCAGCACCGGCTTGATCCAGCGGAGGTCACGAAAGCCCGGCGACGGTCCCCACACGGCGACCTCCTCGCCACGGGCTGCGGCTTCGCGCGCCAGGCGCTGGCCATCCGCGACAAGCAGACTCATGCAGGCCGAGCCGACATGCCAGCCGGATGCAGCGAGCCCGCCGAACAGCGAGTTCTTGCCCTCCTCCTCGTCGAGGTGGAAGCGCTGCGGATCGAATTTGGCGGCGAAGGTCTTGATGGACTCCGCGGTGAAAGTGTAGGCGCCGATGTCGCGGCGCTGGCCGATCTCGATCTCTTCGAAGAACCGCATCAGACCGCTCCCGCGCGCCGCTCGATCAGGATCGGCGAGGTCATCTCGCACAGCGCTTCGCCTTTGGCGTTGCGCACGGTGCATTTGAACTTGACGATGCCGAGCTTGGGCCTGCTCTTCGACGTCCGCGCCTCGATCACGTCGACATCGAGCGTGAGATCGTCGCCCGGCCTGAGCGGCGAGAGCCAGCGCACCTCGTCGACCCCGGGTGATCCCAGCGACGCGGCGCGGGTAATGAAGCCGTCGGCCATCATCCGCATCATCAGCGAGCAAAGGTGCCAGCCCGAACCGGACAGACCGCGCAGCATGCTCTTAGCCGCTGCGTCCTCGTCCAGATGCATCGGTTGCGGATCGAACTCGGCAGCGAAGGCCAGGATCTCGTCGCGGGTGACATGACGCGGGCCGAACGTTCCGTAGCGGCCGGTCGGGAAATCTTCGAATGTCAGGGTCATCTTGGAAAAGCTTTGCGGGAAGGACAGATTGTGGCCGTACTTTGCGGCAATCTCAACCCGCCGGTCCGCATGGCTCGTGCTACATTGAGCGAGTCGGGCCGGACCTGCCTCATTGTCGGATTGACGCGGCCGGGGGCGCGATTTGCCCGGGGGAGAGCGATGTTTTCATTCAGCGACCTGTTTCAATGGGACCGCTTTATCACGCCGACGATCATCAAGACCTTCTACTGGCTGGTGATCGGCGTGATCTGCCTGTTCGGCCTCTCCGGAATCTTCGCGGGCCTCACTGCGATGGCGATCAGCCCGTTTGCCGGCTTCCTGGTCGTGCTGGAATCGATCGCGGGCGTCGTCGTCGGCGTGGTGTTCTCGCGCATCGCCGCGGAATTGATCCTGATCGTATTCCGCATCAACGAGCATCTCGGCGCCATCCGGGATCAGGGCGGCGGGATAAGGTAGCTTTCATGTCCCGGACGCGCGTGGCACGCAGTGGCGCGACGCAGAGCCGGGACCCATGCATCCGCAATCAAGATTCCTGGGCCCCGGCTCTGCAGCGCACCGCAAGCGCGCTGCGCAGCGTCCGGGGCACGAAATCTGCGCTAGGTATTGAACCGGAAATGCATCACGTCGCCGTCGGCGACGACGTATTCCTTGCCTTCGAGGCGCAGCTTGCCGGCATCGCGGGCGCCAGCTTCGCCGTTGAACGCGATGTAGTCGTCATAGGCGATGGTCTCGGCGCGGATAAAACCCTTCTCGAAATCGGTGTGGATCACACCGGCCGCGCCCGGCGCCTTGGTGCCGCGATAGATAGTCCAGGCACGTGCTTCCTTCGGACCCACCGTGAAATAGGTGATGAGGTCGAGCAGCGTGTAGCCGGCGCGGATCAGCCGATCGAGGCCGGCTTCTTCCAGACCCAGCGTCTCCAGGAAGTCGGCACGCTCGTCGCGCGAGATGGTGGCGATCTCGGATTCGATCTTGGCGGAGATGACGACGGCGACGGCGCCTTCCTTGGCGGCCTGCTCCTCCACGGCTTTGGAGAACGAATTGCCGGTCGCAGCCGAGCCTTCCTCGACGTTGCAGACATAGAGCACAGGCTTGGACGACAGCAGGCCGAGCATGCCGAAGGCGCGCTCTTCTTCCGCCTTGCGCTCGACGAGACGCGCGGGCTTGCCGTCGCGCAGCAACACCAGCGTGCGGTTGACGAGGTCGAGCTGCTCCTTGGCGTCCTTGTCGTTGCCCTTGGCCTTTTTGGTGAGGTTGTCGACGCGCTTCTCGAGGCTGTCGAGGTCGGCGAGCATCAGCTCGGTCTCGATGGTCTCGATGTCGGCGAGCGGGGCGATCTTGCCCTCGACATGGGTGATGTCGGAATCTTCAAAGCAACGCACGACATGCGCGATGGCATCGACCTCGCGGATGTTCGCCAGAAACTGGTTGCCGAGGCCTTCACCCTTGGAGGCGCCGCGCACGAGGCCGGCGATGTCGACGAAGGTCAGCCGTGTCGGAATGATCTGGCCTGATTTCGCGATCGCCGCAAGCTTGTCGAGCCTGGGATCAGGCACCGCGACCTCGCCGACATTCGGCTCGATGGTGCAGAACGGATAGTTCGCAGCCTGCGCCGCAGCCGTCTCGGTCAGCGCATTGAACAAGGTCGACTTGCCGACATTGGGCAATCCGACGATTCCGCATTTGAATCCCACGAGCGTTATTCCTTGCCGTTCTCGTCCTTGGTCAAAAATCCCTTCGCCTGCATCGCCAGATGCACCCTGTTGGCGAAGGTCGCGTCCGTGCCCTTGGCGACCAGTGCCGCATGCTCGGCCACCGCGTCGCAGAGCGTCGTCACCCAGTCGTTGTCGGCTTTGGCGAAGTCCGACAGCACATGGCCGTGCACCAATTCCTTGACGCCGGGATGACCGATGCCGAGCCGCACCCGGCGGTACTCGTTGCCGATATGCGCCGAGATCGAGCGCAGACCGTTGTGGCCGGCGATGCCGCCGCCGATCTTCACCCGCACCTTGCCCGGCGGCAGTTCGAGCTCGTCGTGAAACACCGTGGTGTCTCCAGGCGCGATCTTGAAGAAGCTCGCTGCTTCCTGCACGGCGCGGCCAGAGTCGTTCATGAAGGTCGTCGGCTTAAGCAGGATTACGCGCTCAGTGCCAAGCGTGCCTTCCGAGGTCTCGCCCTGAAAGCGACGGCGCCACGGTGCGAAACCATGACGCCGCGCAATCTCGTCGACGGCCATGAAGCCGATATTGTGCCGGTTACGTGCGTATTTCGCGCCGGGATTGCCGAGCCCAACAAAGAGTCGCATGACGCGGCGCGCCCCTCAGCCAGCACGCGATCTGAGATCGCGCGCCAGCTCTTCTGAAGGATTACTTCTTCTTGTCGCCGCCAGCCGGAGCCTTGGCAGCAGCAGCGGGAGCCGCAGCACCTGCCGCCGGAGCAGCAGCACCTGCCGCCGGAGCAGCAGCGCCCGCAGCCGGAGCCGCACCACCAGCAGCAGCAGCAGCCGCAGCCTTCTGCTCTTCGGCGTAGCCGGACGGCGGCACGATGGTGACGAGCGTCGCGTCCGCACGGGTCAGCGCCTTCACGCCGGCCGGCAGCTTGACGTCGGACAGATGCAGCGAGTGACCGATTTCCAGCGCGCCGACATCGGCCTCGATGTACTGCGGAATGCTCTCGACACCGCATTCGAGCTCGATCGCGTGGGCGACGATGTTGACCGTACCGCCACGCTTCACGCCGGGCGAACCTTCCGCCTTCACGACATGCAGCGGGACGCTGATGCGGATCGTGGCGCCTTCGCCGAGACGCATGAAGTCGACGTGGATCGGGAAGTCCTTGACCGGATCAAGATGGTAATCGCGCGGAATCACGCGGTGCTTCTTGCCGTCGAGTTCGACGTCGACCAGCGTGGTCAGGAACCGGCCGGCGAGGATGCGCTGGCGGAGTTCGCGATCATCCACGGAGATCGGAAGCGGGGGCTGGTTGTTACCATAGATCACTCCGGGCACTCGCCCGGCGCGACGCTCTGCCCGGGCGGCCCCCTTGCCGCTCTTCGGACGTGCGGTCGCCTTCAATTCCTTGACGGTCGTCGCCATAGTCTAAGTCCTTGTTTTTGCAAAAGTTAATGGGCCGCAGCGCGGCCCATGGCATCGTTCGCAGCAAGCCTCCAGGGGTGCGGGGGCCACGAACTGGCGGGCTTTTACCCGGAAGATGCGGAAATGACAAGGAGAATGGGCGGGCGGAGGAGACCGGATAATTCTTCGTAGCCCGGATGGAGCAAAGCGAAATCCGGGACAGTGTCGCTTGGAACACCCCGGATTGCGCTTTGCTCCATCCGGGCTACGGGACCGGCGTTACCCGCCGAGCTTGGCCTCCAGCGCCGCGATGCGCGCCTTCAGGGCCTCGTTCTCCTCGCGGGCCAGGCGGGCCATGTCCTTGACCGCCTCGAACTCCTCGCGCTTGACCAGGTCCATGTCGCGCAGGAACTTCTCCGCCTGCGTCCGCATCACGGTGTCGAACTCGCGCTTGACGCCCTGGGCCGCCCCGGCGGCGTCGTTCATCATGCGGCCGATCTCGTCGAAAAACCGGTTGGTGGTCTGGGTCATGTCGGTCTCCTGATCGGTCTTTTGGCCGCCTCGATAAAGTTTGCGCGAACGCGCAAAAAGACAATGGCAATCCGCGGAGGCCTGTTCAAGGGCCGCGGGGCGGTATCCTTGTCATGCCCCGGTTTCCTTGCAATCGTATTCAACGTCCCTGCATAACAAGAATCACAAGGCGGAACGCAGATATGATCGAGCAGCAGATCGCAATTCCCACCAAGGACGGCCACACCGCGACCTTCATCGTCCATCCCGAGCGCGGCGGACCGTTCCCGGTCATCCTGTTCTACATGGACGCGCCGGCGATCCGCGAAGAGCTGCGCGACATGGCGCGACGGCTCGCGACGTCGGGCTACTACGTGATGCTGCCGAACCTCTATTACCGCTCCGGCGTCATGGAGATCGGCGCGCTGCCGGCCGATCCTAATTCGCCGGAGCGCAAGCGGATGTTCCAGCTCATGGCCTCGCTCAACATTCCCATGATCATGGACGATACGCGCGCTCTGCTCACCTATGCCGAGGGCCAGACGGCTGCGAATACAAAAATCATCGGCACCGTCGGCTACTGCATGAGCGGCCGCTACGCCGTCAACGCCGCCACGCATTTCGCCGACCGCGTCAAGGCTGCCGCCTCGATTTACGGAACGCATCTGGCAACCGATGAAGACAACAGTCCGCATCTCGCAGCCAGCAAAACCAAGGCCGAACTGTATTTTGCCTGTGCCGAGAGCGACATCTACGCGCCGCCGGAGGTGATTGCGAAAGTGGCTGAGAGCATGACGGGCGCCAAGGCCGAGGTCGAGATCTATCCCGGCACACACCACGGCTTCGCCTTCCCCAAGCGTCCGGTCTATGACCGCGACGCTGCCGAGCGGCATTGGGAGCGTTTGCTGGCGCTCTATCGCCGCAATCTCGTCTAGACATAGAAGGCGCGATGCCCTTTCTGCTCATCGACTTCCCGTCCTTCGACCCGACCGCAGTCGCGATCGGGCCGTTCGCGATCCGCTGGTATGCGCTCGCCTATATCGGCGGCATCGTCATCGGCTGGCTCTATGCACGCTCGCTGCTCAAGACCGAGCGCCTGTGGAGCGGACCCGCGCCGATGTCGCTGGTTCAGATCGACGACTTCATTCTCTGGGTCACGCTCGGCATCATCCTCGGCGGCCGCACCGGCTACGTGCTGTTCTACAATTTGCCCTTCTTCATCGAGCATCCCGCCGCCATGTTCAAATTGTGGGAGGGCGGCATGTCCTTCCATGGCGGCTTCCTCGGCTGCGTCATCGCGGTGATGTGGTTTGCCTGGCGCAACGGCATCTCGATCCTGTCGCTCGGCGACATCACCACCGCAGTTGCCCCGATCGGCCTGCTGCTCGGGCGCATTGCCAATTTCATCAACGGCGAATTGTGGGGCCGCGCCACCGATGCGAGCCTGCCCTGGGCGATGATCTTCCCCCGCGATCCCTCGCATCTGCCGCGTCATCCAAGCCAGCTCTACGAAGCCGGCATGGAGGGCATTCTGCTGTTCACAGTGCTCGCGATCATGATCCGCCTCGGCGCGCTCAAGCGCCCCGGCATGATCCTCGGCGCCTTCATCCTGATCTATGGGCTGACGCGCATCGCCGGCGAGCATTTTCGCGAACCGGACGAGCAGCTCGGCTTCCTCTGGGGCGGATTAACCATGGGCATGCTGCTGTCCATCCCGATGCTTATCGTTGGCGTTATACTTATTGTATGGGCTGTCAGGCGCGGCGCGCCGAAGCCCACTGAAGCCGTTCATTAATTCATTTCGAGAAGACAGCTCGTGACCGACCAGCCACTGCTCAACGAGATCAAGGCGCTGATCAAATCCTCAGGCCCCATGCCGGTCTGGCGATACATGGAATTGTGCCTGATGCATCCGCGCTACGGCTATTACGTCTCGCGCGATCCGTTGGGACGTGAAGGCGATTTCACCACCGCGCCCGAGGTCAGCCAGATGTTCGGCGAGCTCCTGGGATTGTGGACCGCCTCGGTCTGGAAGCAGATGGGCTCGCCGCAATCCCTGCGGCTGATCGAGATCGGCCCCGGCCGCGGCACCATGATGGCCGACGCGCTGCGCGCGCTTCGCGTGCTGCCACCGCTCTACCAGGCCCTTCAGATCCATCTGGTCGAGGTCAATCCGGTGTTGCGCGAGCGGCAGAGCGCGACGCTGTCGGGCGTCCGCAACATCTCCTGGCACGACAGCATCGACGACGTGCCGGAAGGCCCGAGCGTCATCCTCGCCAACGAATATTTCGACGTGCTGCCGATCCACCAGATGGTGAAGCGCGAGGATGGCTGGCACGAGCGCGTGGTCGACGTCGATGCCAACGGCAAGCTTCAGTTTGGCGCGGCATCCGAACCGACACCGCGCTTCGACGTGCTGCTGCCGCCGCTGGTTCGCGCTGCGCCCGTTGGCGCGGTGTTCGAGTGGCGGCCCGATACGGAGATCATGAAGCTCGCCACGCGCGTGCGCGACCAGGACGGCGCGGCGCTGATCATCGATTACGGCCATCTGCGCAGCGATGCCGGCGATACCTTCCAGGCCATCGCGCGCCATAGCTTCACCGATCCCTTGAAGGCGCCGGGCCAGGCCGACGTCACCGCCCATGTCGACTTCCAGGCACTCGCGCGCGCGTCGGAGGATGTCGGCGCTCGCGTGCACGGGCCGGTGACGCAAGGTGATTTTCTCAAGCGCGTTGGCATCGACACCCGAGCGGCTGCATTGATGCAGAAGGCGACGCCGGAAGTCGCCAAGGATATTTCCGTGGCTCTGAAGCGGCTGACGGACACCGGGCGCAGCGGCATGGGTTCGATGTTCAAGGTGCTCGCCATCTCCGAGCCGCGGCTGACAGGCATTGCAGGCCTCAGCGATCTCGAACAGTCCGGAGGCAATTGATGACCGTCACCTCGTCGCTGCTGTCGGCTGTACCTGGCCTTCGCCATTCATTCTTCACGCGTGAAGGCGGCGTCTCCAACGGCATCTATGCCGCATTGAACGGCGGGCTTGGATCCAACGACGATCAGTCCCTCGTTGCGGAGAACCGCCGCCGCATGGCCGAGCATGTCGGCGTTGCGCCGGAGCACTTCATCAGCCTGCACCAGATCCATTCGCCAGACGTTCTTGTCGCCGACGCCGCCTGGCCGAGCGGTCCGCGACCGAAGGGCGATGCGCTGGTGACCAAGACGCCCGGCATCGCGCTCGGCGTTTCCACCGCCGATTGCGGCCCGGTGCTGTTCGTCGATCCCAACGCAGGCGTGATCGGTGGCGCACATGCCGGCTGGAAGGGCGCGCTGACCGGCGTGCTGGAGTCGACGATATCAGCGATGGAAAAGCTCGGCGCCGCACGCAGCGGCATCATCGCTGCGATCGGTCCCTTGATCCGGCAGGACAGCTACGAGGTCGGCAACGAATTCGTCGCGCGCTTCATCGAAGCGGATGCTGAAAACGCTGTGTTCTTCATCCCGTCGGTCCGCGAGGGACATGCGATGTTCGACCTCGCCGGCTTCATCCGCAAGCGGTTGGAAGCCGCCGGCATTTTGATGATCGACGATCTCGGTCTGGACACTTACGCCGACGAACGCTTCTTCAGCTATCGCCGCTCGGTCCATCGCAAGGAGCCGGATTACGGCCGCCACGTCCACGCGATCGCGCTGGAAGGGTGAGGGTTTCTTGCCCCGGACGCTGCGCAGCACGCAGTGATGCGCTGCAGAGCCGGGGCCCACGTCTCCGCGACTTCGATCTCCTCGGCTTTGTGGGTCCCGGCTCTGCGCAGCAGCGCTACGCGCCGCAGCGCGTCCGGGACACAGCTTCCGTGTACTCAGATTCAAATGTTCGCGCTGGAAGGGTGAACACACCGGCAACGTCGTTTCATTCCGGGGCGATGCAGCAAACTTCGCGCCCGCAATGCACCGGAGCTGTGGCTCCCCTGCCCTAGACCTTAATCGATTTTAACGATATCGCTGCCCTTAATGAGGGAAGCGTCATCCATCTTGCGCCGCGCAGGTTCGCGCGTGCTGGCGGCCATGCTGCTGGCAGCAGCGACCGTGCTGGCCGGCTGCGCCGGTGGCGGCGGTAATGCCGCCAACTCCTACGCGATGGCGACGCCGAGTGCTGGCTCCGGGGCGACCGTCGCCTTCGAATCGATCGACGGCCCGCCGCCCCAGGTGTTCGACCGCATGGTCGGCATCCTCGACAGCGAATCCAAGCTCCGCAGCCTGTCGGTCGTCTCCCGCGAAGGGACGGCTGCCTACCGCGTGCGCAGCTACCTCTCCGCCCAAGTGGTGCGCGGCAAGACCATGATTGCCTGGGTTTGGGACGTCTACGATGCCAACCAGCAGCGGGCGCTGCGCCTCTCTGGCGAGGAACCGACTGCGGTCAAAGGCGGCCGTGATCCCTGGGCTGCGGCTGACGATTTGGTGCTGCGGAAGATCGCCCAGGCCGGATTCAGCGGACTTTCCAACATGATCAACGGAACGCCGGATGCGCCGGGCGCGGTTCCCGGCCTCCGCGGCCCCGCGGTGGCGAGCGTGACGCCAGAAGCTCCGGCGCCGGAGATGCCGGCCTCGGCGCTCGGCTATGCCCAGCAATAACCACCGCTAAACCACGGGCCCAGTTACCAGCCAAGCCGTTGGCCCGACTCAGGATTTTCAGAGGGAAAACGTAGCATCCCGGGTTGCCATTGCGGCCCCCGGCCTGATATTTCCTCGCCCGTCGTAACCGTGCTGTCAGTGGGTATTTTCTGATGTTGAACGTCGTATCCAGCAAAGCGCGGGAGGAAGCGTCCATGTCGGCCAAGAACGGCTCCATCAAGCTCGTCGCCGGCAACTCCAATCCGGCCCTCGCCCAGGCCATCGCGCAGGGCTTGGACCTACCGCTGACCAAGGCAGTGGTGCGGCGCTTCGCCGACATGGAAATCTTCGTCGAGATCCAGGAGAACGTCCGCGGTTCGGATGCCTTCATCATCCAGTCGACCTCGTTCCCGGCGAACGACCATCTGATGGAGTTGCTGATCATCACCGACGCGCTGCGCCGCTCCTCCGCGCGCCGCATCACCGCAGTGATCCCCTATTTCGGCTACGCTCGCCAGGATCGGAAGTCCGGTTCGCGCACGCCGATCTCGGCCAAGCTTGTCGCCAATCTGATCACTCATGCCGGTGTCGATCGTGTCATGACGCTCGACCTGCATGCGACCCAGATCCAGGGCTTCTTCGATATCCCGACCGACAATCTATTCGGTGCCCCCGTGATGGTGCGCGATATCCGCGAACGTTTCGACCTCGGCAAGGTGATGGTGATCTCGCCCGACGTCGGCGGCGTGGTGCGGGCGCGCGGGCTCGCCAAGCGCATCAACACCCCGCTCGCGATCGTCGACAAGCGCCGCGAGCGCCCGGGTGAATCCGAAGTCATGAACGTGATCGGCGACGTCTCCGGCTATAGCTGCATCCTGGTCGACGACATCGTCGATTCCGGCGGCACGCTGGTGAACGCAGCCGATGCGCTGATCGCCAAGGGCGCCAAAGACGTCTACGCCTACATCACCCACGGCGTGCTCTCCGGCGGCGCAGCGGCCCGCATCGCCGGCTCGCGGCTGAAAGAGCTCGTCATCACCGACTCGATCCTGGCGACGGAAGCGGTGTCCAAAGCGCCGAACATCCGCACGCTGCCGATCGCCAGCCTGATCTCGGATGCGATCGCGCGCACCGCGGCGGAAGAGTCGGTGTCGAGCCTGTTCGACTAAGTTAAGTTCCGCAATGCCGTAGGGTGGGCAAAGGCGCGACGCGCCGTGCCCACCTTTTCTTTTGCGATGCAACGCACGGCAGCACGGCTCACAAGCCGGCGGGTTGTTGCCTGCCGTCGCCCATGACATCATCATGACACCGAGTCACGTCCTGGACACCTGATGCCCCGCCGGAAATTTGCCTGGGAGAAGTTGTCGGATGACGAGCTGCTCCAGCAGCGCCTCTCCAGCCTGAAGGTCACGGTCGAAGGCACCTGGCTCGAGGACTGCGTCGCCACGCTTCACGAAGAGCTCGAAGAGCGCGGCATCCGGCTGCGGCCGCACACGTGGATCTCGAGCGAATGGTTCAGTCCGGGAGATATACCCGGCATCGCCATCCCCTTCTATCTCGCCCATCCCCGCCTGATGAAGCTCGAGAAGAAGATGATGTTCGACGTCGAGGGTGGCACCTGGCGCGAATGCATGGCCATCCTCCGTCACGAGGCTGGCCATGCCATCCAGCACGGCTACCAATTGCAGCGCCGCCGGCGCTGGCAGCAGCTATTCGGTCCATCGTCAAAGCACTACCCGCGCTACTATCGGCCCAACCCCGCGAGCCGGCGCTACGTCCAGCATCTCCGGCTCTGGTACGCGCAGAGCCACCCGGACGAGGACTTCGCCGAAACCTTCGCGGTGTGGCTGCGGCCGCGTTCGAACTGGCGCACGCGATATGAAGGCTGGCCGGCGCTGAAGAAGCTCGAATATGTCGACGAGCTGATGGGCGAGATTGCGGGCAAGCGACCGTTGATCACGACGCGCGAACGCGTCGATCCCCTGAGCAAGCTCAGCCAGACGCTCGAAGAGCACTACAAGAAGAAGCAGGCCTTCTACGCCTTCACGCCACCGAAGACTTACGACCGCGATCTCTCAAGGCTATTCTCCGCCGATCCACGGCATCACCGTTCCAAACCTGCTTCGAGCCTGATCCGGCGGCATCGCGCCCAGATCAGGCAGCTGGTCGCGCGCTGGACCGGCGAGAACCAGCTCACGCTCGATGCCGTGCTTGACGACATGATCTCCCGCTGCCGCGAGCTCGATTTGCGCGCGGTCGGCCCCGAACAGAAGCTCGTTCTCGATTTCACAGTCCTCGTGACCGCCAAGACGATGCACGCGCTGTTTGGCCCGTCTCGGCGCAAATGGATCGCGCTATGAGACGACTCCGTATTCTCGTGCTGATGCATCCGGACTTCTTGCCCCCGGAGTCCTCCGACGGATACACGCCGCAGGAAATCAACAACTGGAAAACGGAATACGACGTCGTCAGCACCTTGCGTGCTGCCGGCCACGAGGTCCGCGCACTCGGTGCGCAGGAGGAACTCAAGCCGATCCGCGAAGCGATCGAAGGGTTCAAGCCGCACGTGGTGTTCACGCTGCTGGAGGAATTCCATAACAACGTCGCCTATGACCAGCATATCGCGAGCTATCTCGAGCTGATGAAGGTGCCTTATACCGGCTGCAATCCGCGCGGTCTGATCCTGGCGCGTGGCAAGGACTTGTCGAAGACGCTGGTGCATCACCGCAGGATCGCAGCGCCAGCCTTCGCCGTCTTCCCGATGCGCCGCAAGGTGAAGCGGCCGACACGTCTTGCGCTGCCGCTGATCGTCAAGGCCCTCAACATGGATGGCTCCTTCGGTATCTCGCAGGCGTCCATCGTTGACACCGACGAGAAGCTCGCCGAACGGGTCGCCTTCATCCACGAGCGCATCGAGACCGCCGCCATCGCCGAGCAATTCATCGAGGGACGCGAGCTCTATGTCGGCGTGCTCGGTAACAACCGGCTGCGCGTGCTGCCGGTCTGGGAGTTGAAATTCGGCAGCATGGGCGGACGCAGGTCACGCCACATCGCCACCGAAAAGGCCAAGCACGACACCGACTATCAGGAGCGCCTCGGCATCGTCGACGGACCGGCGAAGGACCTCGCCCCCGAAGTCACCGCACGTATCCAGCGCGCCGCAAAACGTATCTACCGGGCCCTCGGCCTCGACGGCTACGCGCGCATCGATTTCCGCCTCGCCGCCGACGGCACGCCGTATTTCATCGAAGCCAACCCCAACCCTGAAATCGCCAAGAGCCAGGAATTCGCGACGGCTGCTCAGCATGACGGGCTGAAATACAAGGATCTGCTGAACCGGATCCTGACGCTCGGCATCAGCCGCGCGAAAGCGGGCGTGTCGCTGGGCTGACGGGACTTTTCAGGCAAAGCTCGGCAACACGAGCTCATTCATGAGCGCGAGCGCCACGGCCGTCTGTTCCTGTCCCGATCTCCGATAATTTCCGCAGTGGATCACAACGACGAGATCGCGTGCGGGGATGACGAAGACATACTGCCCACCCCAGCCGATACCGCCAAACCAATGCAGCCTCTGCGCGGCGATCTCGCCAATGTACCATTGATAGCCGTAATCGCGACCGGCCCTGATCTCGACGACTGGCGTCGTCACGCGCTTCACCCAATCAGGGGGAACGATGGACTTTCCGTTCCAGTTGCCATCCGCCCGCATGAGCTGCCCGACCTTGATGAGGTCTCGCGGTAGGAGACGCGCCCCCGATGCCGCACGCGGCTCACCGTCGCGGCCGACATTCCACTCGGACGGACCAAAGCCCATGGGATCGAACAGCACGCGGCGGCAATAGGCCGGCAGCGCTTCGCCGGTGCCCTTGGCAATCAGCCGGCCGAGCAGTGCGGTGGCGCCACCGCAATAGGTCCACTTCACACCGGGCTCGCTGAGGATCGGACGTTCGAGAATGAAGCGATAGCGATCGGGCGCGGCTTCCATCGCCGTCTCGCCGTTGCGTGGATCACCGTAAACGATCGTGAGCTCATCCCAGTCGAGGCCGAGCGTCATGGAGAGCAGATGATGGATCGTGATCTTGTCGCGGCCGAGCTGCGCGGCGAGATCGGCATATTCCGGAAACTGCGCGTAGAGCTTTGCATCCGGTGGCGGCACCTTTCCTTGGGCGAGCGCAATGCCATAAGCGAGGCCGACGACGCTCTTGGAGACCGACCGAAGATCGTGCAGCACATCGGGACCAAACGCGACCTCGCCGAGCGGAACACCGAGACTCTCGTCAGTGCCCCGCCCGTAATGCTCGAACACGAGATTGCCGCGCTGGCTCACGAGAAGCGCATGCAGGCCGGAGACCTGTCCCGCCTGCTCCAACCTGGCGAGTCGTTCGGCGGCGTCCGACGCTGCGGCAAGCGCCGGCATCGCCCGCGGCAAGACCAGGCTCGCCCCAATACCAGCCAGCAGATGACGACGGTTGAGATAGGCCATAGCGCGTTTCCTCCGGAATGGGGTATTCACAGGTACCTTGCAATACACAGTACCTTGCTATATAAGCTCCCTCGAAAGCCGTGTAGTCAAGGAGGAAATGGCCGACTCGTCGAATCAGGTTCAGCTCAAGAAGGGCGCGCTGGAGCTCTGCGTGCTCGCTCTGCTCGCGCGCGGCGAGAGCTATGCCTATGAGATCGCGAGCACGCTGTCGGCCGGCGTCGGCATGGGTGAAGGGACGATCTATCCGCTGATGCGGCGCATGCAGGATGACGGGCTGGTCGACACCCGCCTGGAGGAATCCAGCAGCGGCCCGCCGCGCAAATATTACCGCCTGACGGCCGCCGGCCGCGCGGCCTTCACCGCGCAGAAGCGCGAATGGCGAAGCTTCACCGACGCAGTCGATCGCCTCCTCGGAGACGCCAGATGACTCGCGACGATTTCCTGCACATCCTCGCCGACGGGCTCACGGGGCTTCCCGCAGCCGAGATCGACGACATCCTGGCCGACTACGTCGCCCATTTCGAAGAGGCGCGCGCATCGGGGCGAACCGAGCAAGAGGTCGCGTCCGCGCTCGGCGATCCCCGCCGGCTGGCGCGCGAGCTACGCGCCGAGACGGGACTGCGCCGGTGGGAAAACCATCACTCCTTCCGCAACTCCACCGCCGCGCTGTTCGCGCTCAGCGGCCTCGCCGTGGTCGACATCGTCCTGCTGCTGCCGCTGCTGCTTGCCGTCCTGCTGATCCTGCTCATGATCGCCTTCGTGATGTGCGTGCTCGGGATCGTCGGCATCGGGTTGTTGATCAGCGTCTACAAACATTCTGGCGACGGACACGTCGTCAATCTGATCCTGCGCGGGCTCGCAGGCATCGCACTAGTGACTACGGGGGCGGGATTCGGCGCGCTGCTCGCGCTCGGACTTAATGCAGCGGTCCGGTGGCTCGGCAACTACGCGCGGCTGCACTATCGGCTGCTCAAGCCCGAGCGGAACGAAGCGTGAGCCTCAGCTCGCCTCCGCCTTCGCGCTCACCACATCCGCAAACGACTTGAAGAACTCACCTGCAAGCTTCGTCGCCGTCGAGTTGATCAGGCGGGCGCCGAGCTGGGCAAGCTTGCCGCCGATCTGGGCGTCGACCTCGTAGTGCAGCACCGTGACGTCGGCGCTCTCGGATTCCAGCCGCACGACGGCGCCGCCCTTGGCGAAGCCGGCAACGCCACCAGAACCTTCGCCCGAGATGCGATAGGAGTTCGGCGGATCGAGATCTGATAGCGTCACCTTGCCGCTGAAGGTCGCCTTCACCGGGCCGACCTTGAAGACCACAGTCGCCGTCATCTCGTTCGGCGCGGTCACGTCGAGCGACTGGCAGCCGGGGATGCACTGCTTCAGCACAGCGGGATCGTTCAGCGCCGCCCACACCTGTTCACGTGACGCCGGGATGCGCTGGCTGTCGTTCATCTGCATGATTGATCTCTCACTCTCTGCTGGCTGACTGATTAGCCGCACGCTGGCCACGCCGTCTTTCCCTGGTGATCTCGGCGAGGATCGACATCGCGATCTCCTCCGGCGTGATGGCGCCTAGATCGAGCCCGGCCGGAGCTTTGAAATCATCGATCACAACAGCACTGGCGCCCTCTGCAAGAAGCTTGGCGCGCAGCGAGGCCATCTTGCGGCGACTGCCGACGAAGGCGTGATAGCAGGCCTTGGTCGCGACTGCCGCGCGCAAGGCGGCTTCGTCGCCCTTGCCCTGCGTCGAGACCACGACGAAGCGCTTGGCGTCATGGAGTTCGCCAAGCTGATAACCGTCGATGATCGCGTCCGCATCCGGCTGCGCCGCGAGCTCCGCTGAGGGGGCAGCGAGCGTGACGTGATAGCCGAGCACTCGGGCCTGTGCCGCAAGCGACAGCGCCACCGGGCTTGCGCCGAGAATGACGAGCGAGGGATGCGGCAGCACCGGCTCGACGAAGATGTCCATCGTGCCCTTGCTCGGGCACATGTTGCTTGCGAAGCGGATGCCGTCGCGGCTCTCGCCGGGGCTGACACCGAGCTCGGTCAGCAGGTTTTCCGGCTGCACCGAGACCATGCGCGGCTCGCCATCCGCGAGCGCGTCGCGGGCCGCCTTCAGCACCGCGCCCTTGGCGCAGCCGCCGCCGATCCAACCCGCGACGATGGTGCCGTCGGCCGCGATGATCGCCTTGGCGCCAGCCTTCGCCGCGGTCACCGATACCGTACGCACCACCGTCGCGAGGACGAAGGCGCGCTCGGCGGCCTTCATCTGCGCCACGATATCAAGCACTTCGACATGAGCGGTCATCGCAACATCACTCAGAGCTTCGCCAGATAGGGTTCGAGCGCGCGCAGGCTTTGCAACGAGTTCGCGGGCGCATAGAGGTCGACATGCGGCAGCGCGGCCTTGATGCCGCGCGCCTCCGGCGTGTATCCATCCCACGCCATCATCGGATTGAGCCAGACGATGCGGCGGCAGCGGCGGTGCAGCGCTGCCATCTCGCGGCCGAGCAATGCGGCGTCGCCGGTCTCGTAGCCGTCAGAGACGATCATCACGCAGCTGCGCGAATGGATGACGCGTGCGGCATGCCAGCGGTTGAAGGTCTGCAGGCTCTCGCCGATCTTCGTGCCACCGCCCGCGCCCTGCGCCATGATCGACAGACGATCCAGCGCGCGGCCTGCGTCCTTCTCCTTCATCGCGTCGGAGACATAGGCGAGGCGCGTGTGGAACAGGAACGCCTCGGCCTCGCGGAACTGGTCGAGCACACCGTGGATGAAGCGCAGGAACACGGATGTGTACATGCTCATCGAGCCGGAGGCATCGAGCAGCACGACCAGCCGCAGCGGCTTGTCCTTGCGCTGCCGCTTCACAAGCACGATCGGCACACCACCATGGCTGATGTTGCGATGGATGGTGCGGCGAAGATCGAGCCGGTAGCCACGCCGGCGTGCGAGATCCCGCCGGGTCAGCCGCGTGCGCATCGCTCTCGCGAGCTGCGCGGCTGCTTCGTGGGCCTGCGCGACCTGGTCGGGATCGCTGAGCTTTCGGAAATCGACCTCGGCAATGTTGTCCGCGCGCGAGGCGCCTTCCATGCGGCCCTCGCCCGAGCCGCCTTCCGGTGCGTCGTCCGAGGATGGAAGCTGGTCAGTGACGGATTGGTTGCCGCCCTGCTCCGCCGATTTGTCCTGCAGGCTCTTCAGCGACGGATTGCTGGCGCCGGGCGTTGATCCCAACGTGCGGGAGCGCGAACGGACGCGCTTGCCCAACCAGAACGCATCGAACAACCCGTCGAACTTGTCCCAATCGGATTTCCGCGCCGAGAACAGATGCTTGAAGGCCGCGCGCAGGAGGCCCGGCCTCGCCGCGTAGCCCGCCGACATCAGCGTCGCCGCGTCCTGCCCTTCCGCGAGTCCGACACGAAAACCGGCATCCCGCAACGTCCGCAAGAAGGCAGCGAGCCGCGCGGACACGAGGCGCGAGACCTCATTGAGGTCATCATAGTCCGGGCTGGAGCCGCAGCAGCTCATGCGACCTTCCCCAGCAGGCGCTGCGTCACCTCACGCGTGACGCGAGCGCGGTCCTCGTGAGTCTTCAGCAGGCACACCAGCGTCTCGTGCACGGTCTCGGGAGAATCGTGGAGATCGCGGATATCGAGGCCGACGAGCGCCGCGGCCCAGTCCAGCGTCTCCGCAACACCCGGGACTTTGCGCAACTCCTCCTTGCGAACGCTCTCAACCATGCGCGCGATTTGCAGCGACAGCGACGGGCTCGTACCCGCGACGCGCGCCAGGATGATGCGGGTCTCACGATCCACGTCGGGATAATCGACGTAATGATAGAGGCAGCGCCGGCGTAGCGCGTCGGACAGCTCGCGGGTGCCGTTCGAGGTCAGCACCACATGCGGGATGGTGACGGCGGGAATGGTGCCGAGCTCGGGGATCGAGACCTGGAAGTCGGACAATAGCTCCAGCAGGAACGCCTCGAACTCATCGTCGGCGCGGTCGATCTCGTCGATCAGCAGCACCGGCGACTTCGATCGGCGGATTGCGGCGAGCAACGGACGCTCCAGCAGGTATTTTTCCGAGAAGACCTGTTCCTCGATACTGTCGGTACCGCGATGCGCCTGGATTGCCAGCAATTGCCGCTGGTAATTCCACTCATAGAGGGCGGACGACTGATCGAGCCCCTCATAACATTGCAGCCGGATCAGCTCGGTCGCGTGCACCTTAGCCAGTGCCTTCGCGACTTCAGTCTTGCCGACGCCCGCCTCGCCTTCCAGCAACAGCGGACGCCGCAGCATCTGCATCAGCGAGATCGCGGTCGCGAGATCCGCATCGGCGATGTATCCCGATGCGGATAGTGCTTGCGCGATCTCGTCACGGCCCTTCATCGTCAGGCCACCGCCCCCAGATCCTTCGCCGCCTTCCAGTTGCGCCAGAAGTCGTGCGGCATCTGGATGTGCGTGGCGCCGAGGAACGAGAACGCGTCGTTGACGGCGTTGGAGAAAGCCGGCACGCCGCCGACATTCGGGCTCTCGCCGACACCCTTGGCACCGATCGGATGATGCGGCGACGGAGTGACGGTGAAGTCGGTCTCCCAATGCGGCGTCTCGACCGCAGTCGGCATGAAGAAATCCATGAACGAGCCGGTGACGACGTTGCCGGTGTCGTCGTAGCGGATCTCCTGGCCCATCGCGATAGCGAAGGCTTCGGTGAGGCCGCCATGCACCTGGCCCTCGATGATCATCGGGTTGATGCGGGTGCCGCAATCGTCGAGCGCGTAGAAGCGCCGGACCTTGTACACGCCGGTATCGACGTCGATGTCCATCACGCAGAGATAGGCACCGAACGGATAGGTCATGTTAGGCGGGTCGTAATAGCTCACCGCTTCCAGTCCGGGCTCCATGCCCGGCGGCACAGAGTTGTACGCCGCCCAACAGATGTCCTTCATCGACATGAACTTCTCCGGCAGGCCCTTCACCCGGAAGCCGTCGATGTCGAATTCGAGATCGTCCTCGTGGACCTCGAGCTTGTAGGCCGCGATCATCTGCGCCTTGGCCTTGATCTTTCGCGCGGCCATCGCAATCGCAGCGCCCGCCACTGGCGTCGAGCGCGAACCGTAGGTGCCGAGCCCGTAGGGCGCGGTGTCGGTGTTGCCCTCTTCCACCATGATGTTGTCGGCGGGAATGCCGATTTCAGTAGCGATGATCTGGGCCCAGGTCGTCTCATGGCCCTGGCCCTGACTCTTGGTACCCATGCGCGCGATGCCCGCACCGGTCGGATGCATGCGGATCTCGCAGGAATCGAACATCGCGATGCCAAGGATGTCGCAATTCTTCGACGGGCCGGCACCGACGATCTCGGTGAAGAAGGAGATACCGAGGCCCATGACCTCGCGGGTCTCGCCGCGTTTGAAGGCGGCGCGCTTCTCCGCCTGCTCTTTCCGGAGCGTGGCGTACCCCGTCGTCTCCATCATCTTGCGCATGGCGGTGTGGTAGTCGCCGGAATCGTATTCCCAGCCCAGCGCCGAGTGATACGGGAACTGCTCCGGTTTGATGAAGTTCTTCAGCCGCAGCTCCGCCGGATCCATGTTGAGCTTCTGCGCCAGGATGTCCATGGCGCGCTCGATACAATAAGCGGCCTCCGTGACGCGGAAAGAACAACGGTAGGCGACACCACCCGGCGCCTTGTTGGTGTAGACGCCATCCACTGCGAGATGCGCAGTCGGGAAGTCATAGGATCCCGTGACGATGTTGAAGAAGCCGGCCGGCCATTTCGACGGATCGGCGCAGGCGTCGAACGCACCGTGATCGGCGAGCACGTGCACACGAAGCCCCGTGACCTTGCCGTCCTTGGTCGCGGCAATTTCCGTGGTCATGTGATAGTCGCGCGCGAACGAGGTCGCGGTGAGGTTCTCGATGCGATCCTCGACCCATTTCACCGGCTTGCCGGTGACGATGGAGGCCACCGCCGCACAGATGTAGCCGGGATAGGCGCCGACCTTGTTGCCGAAACCACCGCCGATATCAGGCGCGATCACGTGGATCTTCTGCTCCGGCAGCTTGGCGATCAGTGACACCACGGTGCGGATCACATGCGGGGCCTGGAACGTGCCGTAGATCGTCAGCTCACCCTTGATCTTGTCGAAGGAGCAGACGCACTGGCAGGTTTCCAGCGGCGACGGATGGGTACGGTGATAGGAGAGCATCTCCTTGATCTTGACTTCGGCCTTGTTGAAGGCCGCGTCGGTCAATTCCTTGTCGCCGACCGTCCACTCGAAAATGTGGTTGTCGTGCTTGCGCGGACCATGCGCGCCGGACATCTTGCCGACGAGGTCCTCGCGCAACACCGGTGCGTCCTTGTCCATCGATTTGAAGGGATCGACCAGCGGCGGAAGCGGCTCGTACTCGACGATCACCTTGTTGATGCCGTCATCGGCCGCATAGCGGTCGGTGGCGACGACGAAGGCGACCTCCTGGTTCTGGAACAGCACCTTTCCGTCGGCCAGCACCATTTGCACGTCGCCGGCAAGCGTCGGCATCCAGGCGAGGTTGACGGTCTTCAGCGTCTCGGCGGTGATAACCGCGAGCACACCGGGCACCTTCAGCGCCTCGCTGTCGTCGATCTTCTTGACGCGCGCATGCGGATGCGGCGAGCGGACGAAGTCGCCGTGCAGCATGCCCGGCAGCTTGACGTCGTCGACGTAATTACCTTTGCCTTGCGTGAAGCGGATATCCTCGACGCGCTTGCGCTTGCAGCCCATGCCTTCGAGTGCGGCTTCGCGTTGTTCCCGCGTGGGAGTCATGTCGTTCATTCTGCGGCCTCCCGGAATTCTACGCCGTTGATCTTTGCGGCGGCGTATTGAATGGCTTTGACGATGTTCTGGTAGCCGGTGCAGCGGCAGATATTGCCGGAGATACCCATCCGGATTTCCTGCTCGCTCGGCGACGCATTCTCTTTCAGTAGCCGATGCGCCCGCATGATCATGCCGGGCGTGCAGAAACCGCATTGCAGGCCGTGCATCATGCGGAAGCCTTCCTGCAATGCCGACAGCGTGCCATCGGCATTGGCCATGCCTTCGACCGTCGTGATGTCGCTACCTTGCGCTTGGATAGCGAACATCGTGCAGGACTTCACCGACATGCCGTCGATATCGACGGTGCAGGCGCCGCAATGCGTGGTCTCGCAGCCGATATGAGTGCCGGTCATCTGCAGATTTTCGCGGATGAAATGCACCAGCAGCGTGCGCGGTTCGACGAGGCCTTCGACCTCGGCGCCGTTCACCTTCATGGTGACGTGTGTTTTGGCCATTGATCCCCTCCCCTTATTTCGCCTTGGTGGCGGCGCGCTGCAGCGCCCGCGTCACCATGATGCCGCCGACATGTTTGCGGTATTCGACCGGGCCGCGGGCATCCGCCGCCGGTGCCATGATCGCTTCTGCTGCCGCGGCCGCCTTCTTCAGTGTGGCCGCATCGAGGCTCGTCCCGATCACAGCCTTGGCCGCGTCAGCAGCGAGTAGCGGTGTCTCATGGACATTGGTGAGGCCGATCGAGCACGTCGCGACCTTGCCGCCGGACATGGTGAGGACGACCGCCGCCGCCGCGGTGGCGTAGTCTCCGACCTTGCGCTTGAGCTTTTCATAGGCGGAGCCGTGACCGGCCGCGGGCACGGGAACCGTGACAGAGGTGAGGATCTCGCCGGGCTCGAGTGCGGTGAAATAGGCGCCCTGATAGAAGTCGGCGGCCGCAACATCGCGGGCACCACCAGACCCTTCGAGCCGATAGGTCGCCCCCAGCGTCATCATCAGCGCCGGCATGTCGTTGCCGGGATCGCCATTGGCGACGTTGCCGCCGATCGTGCCGCGGTAGCGGACCTGCGGGTCAGCGATTAAAAGCGCCGCCTCATGCAGGATCGGCATCGCCTTTGCGACATCCTCGGAGGCCAGCAACTCATGCTGGGTGGTCATCGCGCCGATGACGAGATTGTTGCCGCTCCGGCTGATGCCTTTCAGGGCGGCGATGCCGTGCAGGTCGATCAGATGCGCGGGGGTGGCGAGCCGAAGCTTCATCATCGGCACCAGACTGTGCCCGCCGGCCAGTGGCCGCGCATCTTCGCCGAGGTCGGACAAAAGTTTGACGGCGTCGGCGACACTCGCCGGCCGGTGATAGCTGAATGAGCCTGGGATCATCATCTCCTCCCCTGATCGTCTCTGCGCGTGACGGCGCGGACGTTGGAGGGACGGTCACTCCCGGCGGGGGCGCCCCGCAATCATTCGGGCACAAGAGCGGGCTTTTTGCACGAATTGCGGGCTGGAACGCACGAATTGCGTCAGGGGGAGAGACGTATGGCGCGGAGGCCCACCCTCCCCTGGAGGGGGAGGGTAAGCGGGCGAGCACTTCTCGTGTGGTTGGAGCTCTTACGCCTGCCGCCGGTTCGCCAGCCCCAACCGCGCTTTCACCTCGGCGATCTTGGCCCGGCTCACGGGCACCCGGTGAGGCGACGGGCCGTCGAGCTCGAGCACGGCGCCATCGCCCTCCTTGCGGACCAGGGCGACATGGGGGATCGCGACGATATGGCTGCGGTGCACCCGCAGGAACAGCGAGGGATCGAGCTGCGCCTCGGCTTCCGAGATCGACCAGGGACACATCCGCTCGCGGGTGCCATCATGGACGCGGGTGTAGTGCGCGTCGGCCCGGACGCTGCGGACGTTCGCCGTTTCGATGAAGTGTGTGCCGTCGGCACTTTCGACCGGCAGCCGTGGAACCGGTGCCCGCGGCGGCTGGCCGAGGCCGCCGAGCGGTGCCACCGGCCGTGGAGCTGCGGCTAAGGGGGCAACCGGTTCGAGTGCGGCCGGTGCGACCGACGGGGCAAGGGGATCGGTGACCTCAGTCGCCGACGCTTGGCGCCGCTGATCGGGAACCAGCGATAGCAAGAAACCAGCCGCAATGACGAAGCACAGCACCGCAACGATGATCGACAGGATTTGCTGCGACGCGGCAAGACCGGCACCGCCATGGTGATGCGCCACGCCCGTCAGCGGCTCGAAATGCATGCCGAGCATCGCGGTGTAATGCATGCCGGAAACAGCAATGCCGAAGACGATCGAGCTGACGATGAGCCGAACGCCTTCCTGCTGCGCCAGGAACGCGCGCAGACCGCCATAGGCCGTGACGATCGCAACCACGACCGAGAGAAAGACCATGGTCGGGTCGTGCACGATGCCGAAAGACCCGGCGAGGCCGTGAATGCCGACATAATGCATGCTGGCGATGCCGACGCCGAGCAGCACGGCCGACGACGCCACCCGCCTCAACGTCGGCTCGCCGATCGAGACAAAGAAAAGCGAGATGCCAACCACCAGCGCGCAGATCAGGAACGAGATGATGGTGGGAAGAACGAGATAGACCGTGTCCGGCGGCAGCGGCGCGGCCAGCATGCCGACGAAATGCATGGTCCAGATACCGACCGCGAGAAACGCAGCCGCACCCGCGAGCAGAACGCGGTTACTGACGCCTGGCGTATTGCGGATGCGAGCGGCAAGCGCAAAGCCGGTATAGCCACCCAAACTCGCGATCGCCACCGAGAGCGCGACGAGATAGGGATCGTGTCCTTCGAACATGATCTTGTCGGCCGCCCGTCTCCACGGAACGGCCTCCTCCCGCCGCCGACTTTATAGGGACGGCGGCGGGATTGACAATCAGCGGCGTGTGAAGAGACCGCTACACAATTCCCGCTGCGACCTGGCCGCGCAGGCGCTCCAGGCCGTGCAACGTCTCGGCACAGGCGGCCGCGACCTCGGTGCCCTTGATCGTGAAGTGCCTGCGGAAGAAATCGTGGTGCACCTCGCTCTCGTGGAATTGCTGTGGCGTCAGCACGGCCGAGAACACCGGCACCTCGGTGCGCAGCTGCACGTCCATCAGCGCCTTGATCACGGTGTCGGCGACGAACTCGTGGCGATAGATGCCACCGTCAACGACAAGGCCGGCCGCGACGATCGCGGTGTAGCGCCGCGTCTTGGCGAGGACCTGCGCATGCAGCGGGATTTCGAACGAGCCCGGCACCTCGAACACATCGACATGGGTGAGGTGGCGCGCCTCGGCCTCCTTGATGAAGGCGATGCGGGCCTCCTCGACCACGTCGCGGTGCCAGCAGGCCTGCACGAAGGCCACCCGCTGCGACTTGGCGAAGCGCGGATGCTCGGTCACGGGAACCGGCGGTTCGGCATTGGAAGTTTGGGCTTGGGGATCTTGCAACATCTGATTCATGGCTTTCCTTCAAAGGACCAGAATCAGGGCACACGGAACGACAAACAGCCGCACCTCGCGATGCGTCTGCCACCGACCGTTCTCTTTCATCCGGACTTTAACCGTCGGCTTCGGAGTTGCACCGAATCTGCTGACCCTTCCCCTCGGCAAAGTTCCTTTTCAGGAAGATCCTTGGAGGAAGGCGCTCGCGGGCTTAGGCCTTTCGGCCCTTACCGCCGGTGGGGACTTTCACCCCGCCCTGAGAACATCGGCCGCTCGGGATTGAGCGACCTGACTGGAAATATGACGCCGGTCCGGGGCTGCAAGCAAGCCTGTTCCGTAGCCAAAAACCGCATGGTCCCATGCCGCCATGGGGGTGTGGGCCTCGGGAGACGGAATTAACGATTGGGGCGGCGACCGCTCAATCCGATTCCGATTTGTTCTCAAATTAATAATTGTGTCCGAGATGAGCTGTGGACGAACGAGTCCTGTCTTGTGGACGGACTCGGGACCCAGTTGCGCAGATTCCGCAAATCACATCAGTTGATCCGCGACAAGCCCGCGCTGGTCCGAAGGGATCGCAAGAGCGACTCCGAGAGGATCGCTCAAAGCGTCTCCGAAGAGATTGCCCTTAACGACGTTAAGGAAGCGCGCGCCGGACCAACCGCGTGCGTATCTAAAGACAACAAGAAGGCAAGAGGTCGAGACGGCATGTCCCTGCTCGAAGGCACCATCGATTCCAAAAGCCATCCGCTCGCGGTGGTCGAGGATATCGCTGCCAGCAACAACTGGCCGTTCGAACGCTCCGGCGAGGACGAACTGACCATTGTCTCGAAGGGACAATGGACCGACTACCAGATCTCGTTCACCTGGATGGGTGAGATCGAGGCGCTGCATCTGGCGAGCGCTTTCGACATGAAGATTCCGGTCGCGCGCCGGGGCGAGGTGCAGAAGCTCGTCGCTGCGGTCAATGAGCAATTGTGGATTGGCCATTTCGATCTCTGGACCAACACCGGCATGATCATGCACCGCCAGGCGCTGGTGCTGCCCGGCGGCCTCACCGCCTCTACCGCGCAATGCGAAGCCATGCTCGCCGGCGCGATCCATGCTTGCGAGCGCTACTTCCCGGCATTCCAGTTCGTGGTGTGGGCCGGCAAGACCACCGCGCAGGCCATGGACGCGGCGATGTTTGATACGGTGGGCGAGGCGTAAGCTCGAGACGTGAGGGGCCGCAACTCCCTCCCCACGTCGTCCCGGACAAGCGAAGCGCAGATCCGGGACCCATACCGCGTGCTATCCCTTGTGGCACGCGGCTTGTTGCCACCACCTTCATCCACTAGAACCGCCTGTGGTTAGGCGACGAGCGGAAGCGCTCGCGCCGGGTCCCGGCCTTCGCCGGGACGACACTGAATTTTTGGTGGTCACAGTGGCGAACAACACTCTCCAAAATATCACCGGCACCATCCTTCTCGCCGGCGCCGGCAAGATGGGCGGCGCGATGCTGACCGGGTGGCTAGCCGGCGGGCTCGATCCGCGCCGCGTCGCCGTTGTCGATCCCTTCATCTCTCCCGAGATCACCGCACTGGCCGCCAAGGGCGTCGCGCTTAATCCAGATGCGAAGGCGGCAGGCTCGGTCGAAACGATGATCGTCGCGGTGAAGCCGCAGATGTTCCGCGAGGCCGGCGCGAAGCTGAAGTCGTTCGTGTCGGAGAAGACCTCCGTCGTCTCGATCATGGCTGGGACCACAATCGCCGCACTCGAAGAGGTCTGCGGTGGCGCCGTCGTGCGCGCGATGCCGAACACGCCGGCAGCGATCGGCCGCGGCATCACGGTTGCGGTTGCTGCAAAGAACGTTAGCGCCTCACAGCGCGCCGTGGCTGATGCCTTGCTGCGCGCCACCGGTTCGGTCGAATGGGTCGAGGATGAAAACCTGATAGACGCGGTCACCGCGGTGTCCGGCTCCGGGCCCGCTTATGTGTTCCTGCTCGCCGAAGAGCTCGCGCGCGCCGGCGTCGAAGCCGGCCTGCCTGAAGCGCTGGCGACGAAGCTCGCGCGCGAAACGGTCGCGGGCTCCGGCGAGCTGCTGCACCAATCGGATCTGCCGTCCGCCACACTGCGCCAGAACGTTACTTCGCCCGGTGGCACCACCGCCGCAGCGCTCGGCGTGTTGATGGGCGAGCCGGGCTTGCGCGAGTTGATGATCCGCGCGATCGCGGCCGCGACGAAGCGGTCGAAGGAATTGGCGAAGTAGCCGCTACGCGCCCAACCGCTTGTTGAACGTCTCGACATTCACAAGCCCGCGCGCATGGCGGCCTTCGCCGAGCTTGCGCGTGCCTTCGAAGGCCTCGACCTCGAAGCGGATGACGCGACGCTCGACCGCGACCACTTTCGCGGTGGTCCGCACTGTCGCGCCGACGAGGGCGGCCGCGAGATGACGGATGTCGACCTCGGTGCCGACGGTAACCCAACCCGGCTGAAGGGCGGCGCGGATCGCATCGCCCGACGTCATTTCCATTTCCAGGATCATCATCGGGGTCGCATAGACCATCGGCATGCCCGGCACGAAATGCCCGACCGTGCGCTCAGCCGGCACCACGAGCGTGCGATCGGCACTCATGCCGATCTTGATGAAATCGCGTGCGTCCATGGGTGCCTGCTCGATGTCGTCCCGGACAAGCGAAGCGCAGATCCGGGACAACAGTTGTGAGTGACGCTAGAACAGCGACCTATTTCTTCGCGGCCGCCGCGCGTTCCACGAAGGTCTTGCCGCCCTTCATCTTGTGGCGGAGTGGGGCTTCGTTGATCTGGATGACGACGGCATCGGCGTCGACGCCGAGATTCTTCACCAGTGCCTGCGTGATGTCGCGCATCATGCCGGCCTTCTGCTCATCGGTGCGGCCTTCGGCCATGCTGACGGTGATCTCAGGCATTGTCTTCGCTCCCTCTTCTCTTTCCGTCATGGCCGGGCATGTCCCGGCCAA
>JAEWHT010000293.1 GCA_023387695.1 Pseudomonadota bacterium
CTGTTCGGCATCGTGCAGGGCGGCGATATCCCGCAGCTGCGCCATGCGAGCGCGCAAGGGTTGGTCGAGATCGGCTTCCACGGCTACGCGATCGGCGGCCTTGCCGTCGGCGAACCGCAGGCGGTGATGCTGTCGATGATTGACGAGACCGCACCGGCGTTGCCGACCGACCGGCCGCGCTACCTGATGGGCGTCGGCACGCCCGACGACATCCTCGAGGCGGTCAAGCGCGGCGTCGACATGTTCGATTGCGTGATGCCGACGCGCAATGGCCGTCACGGCGTCGCCTTCACGCGCTTCGGCCACGTCAACCTGCGCAATGCCCGCCACGCCGACGATCCACGTCCGCTGGACGAGGAGAGCTCATGGCCATCCGCGCGCAATTATGCGCGTGCCTACCTGCACCATCTCGTCAAGGCAGGCGAGACGCTGGGAGCGATGCTGCTCTCGGAAATCAATATCGCCTACTACCAGTTCCTGATGCAGGGCATCAGGGACGCGATCGCACACGGAACATTCGAGGCGTTCTATCAGCGTACGCGCGAGGACTGGGCGAGGGGCGACATCACCCCGCGCTAGGTTAGACGCAACGGGTCAGTTGCATACCAGCCGCTGCTTGACGGCGTGCTTGGTGACGAAGCCATAGCCGCAAGTATCGCAAGTCCAGAGATAGCTGATTACGTGGTCTGACACATATGCTGATGCTTCGGCGGCGACCATGGAGTCGGCGCACACAGGACACGTCGGCAACTCGCTGCAACGCGGATCACGCCTTGGCGCTACGGTCGACAACACTTCAGCGACTGCTGACATCGTGGTGACCTCCCTGCTTCGAGACCTAAGTCTAACATAAGCAGAATCAGTTGACGAGGTCGCAACACGAACGTGTTGATTTTTCGTAATTGCTTCTGCTTCGCCGCCCTCTGTGCGCTGGTTCAGGACCTATCGCAACGCAAACAACAGTGTGCGTTGCGATAGGAAGAATGAATTTGTGTTGATCGGATGTCGCACGAAGCTGCTCAGGGCGCCTGCAGCTGCACTGCTTTTCCAACTTCGGTCATGGTGCCGGGTGCAATGACGAGATAGCGGCGAGAGTCCGGCGTATCGCTTTGCACAATTTGTCGGATCGGACCCAGCGCATTCACGATCGCCGATCCGGCCGGATTGGTCATGAAAGCGGCCAGAGGTTCAAGCTTGCCGCTGCCGTCGGGATGCGTGGCGAGGGCCAACACGTAGTTGTGTTTCGGCTCGAGCCCTGTTGCTGCGGCCTGCAGGACCTGCGACAGGCCCTGGTCGAACAGGCTGACACTGGTCAGCGCCTTCGTGCTCTCCGAAACCGGGCCGACCGGAGCCATATCAACTGAAGTCATGGCGAAATGCGCGACCTGGCCGGCGACACCGAGTTGCTGCAAATTCGTGGCTTCGGGACTCGTTGCCTCGTCCATGACGCTCATGGCGCCGTTGCCGGACTCGCGCGCAGTGGGTACCGCGTCGGGCACATAGGCGACGGCCTGAGGTGCCTGACCGATCGGGATGTTGGCAATGACCCGGTTCGTGAGCGTGTCGATCGCGGTCATCTGATCGTCATTCTCCAACCCGACATAGACCCGCGAACCATCGCCCGACGGCCAGATGCCGTGCGGCAGTTTGCCGACCGGAATGGTCGCGACCTTGCTGAAGTCGTCGGTGCGGAAGACCTGGATCTCGTTTCGGCCGCCGACAGTGATGTAGGCGAATTGCCCATTGGCGTTACGGACGATGTTGACGTGATTGGTGATCGGGCCGGTGTCCAGCGTCTTCAGCACGTTGAAGGGAGGCTTGGCGTCGAACACTTGCACCTTGCCGGTATCCTTCAGCGTGAACCACACCTGTGCTCCATCGGGCGTCGCCGCGAGATCGGGACAGAACGGGCTCGCCTGAGTGACCTTGCCGACGATGGCATGATCGGCCACGGAAATGACGGCGACTTCCGGATTGAAGGACGAGCAGACATAGCCGTATTTGCCGTCGGGGGAAAAAATCTGCATCCCCGGTCCGTTCGCGAGCACGATCCGTGTCTTTTCCTCGTAGCTGACGGGATCGAGCACGGCGACGTAGTTCTCGCCGCGGACGGTCACCCAGACTTCCTTGCCGTCGGGCGTGAAGAAGGCTTCATGCGGCGAGCGGCCGACATAGGTCGTGTGCTCGACCATGTTGGTCGCGGTGTCGATGAACGTGACCGAGTTGGATCCGACCGAGACCACGGCTAGCGTGCGATGGTCGGGCGAAAATCCCATGCCATGCACAAGCAACTGTCCGCGATAGAGCGGGCTGAGATTTTGCGGTGTGGGTGCGCCCAGCCTGATGACCCCGAGCAGCTTGTTGTCAGCGGGATCGATGACCGAGACCGTGTTGGAGAATTGCTCGGCCGCATACACCCGGTCGTGATGGCTGACCGGAATGTCGGCTGCGGCCGATGGTCCCGGTGCTTGCCCGCTCCACGCCGGCATCGCCGAAAAGCCCGACAAGCAAAGCGCAGCTGTGAGCGCGAGAATTCGCTTCATGATTTGGTCTCTCTCTATTTGTGAACCAGCACCGCCGTGGCCGTTGGCGGCGACGGCTGATCGAGCGCCAGTCGCATGGCGGCGATTTCCTGCTGCTGATCGATGACGATTTCCTGGGCGATGCGCCGCAGGGATTCATTTCGGCCGTAACGCAGTTCAGCCCGGGCCATCTCGATTGCGCCGCGATGGTGCGGAATCATCATCGCCGAGAAATCCCGATCGACGTCGCCGGACGGCGCAATGTCCATCTCGCTCATCATCCGAGTCATCGCGGTCTGGTTTTCCGCCATGAAGGGCGCTTCATCGCCGCACAACTCGGACATCATCATGTGCGATGCCGTGCGCGGAGGGCGGCTGGCAAACCAGGTGCCGCCGGCGAACGCGGCAGCGGCGAGGGGCAGGGCGACCGCCAAAACTTTCCACATCGTACGTTCCTGAGGTCTCAGACCATTACTTCGCGAGCAGCCGCTTCTTCGTTACGGTCATTGTGGAGAAAGAACTCATTGCGAATTGTCTCAATGCGGAAGAAGTCATGCGCCGGGCATACTGCCTCCGAGGTCACGCAGAGACACCTCAAAACGCCGGCAACCGATTGAGTATCCGTGCGAATGTGAAATCCATGCAGCCGATGGAAGTCGGTGGCGCAGGTTGCTATTGTGATTGCAGGGACGTTGATGGTCGTGCGATCCAGACGCACGGGAAACGCCACGAATCGTCGTAACAGGGAGTTGATCATGGACGCATCGTCCAAAGCAGGACACCAACCCGGTCGCGGCCGGATCTTTGACTCGATCGTCGAGGCGTTCGGCGATACGCCGATCGTGCGTCTGCGCCGCTTGCCAGGCATGCACGGCGTCAACGCGACCATTCTGGCAAAGCTTGAATATTTCAATCCCGCCGCGAGCGTGAAAGATCGCATCGGCGCGGCCATGATCATCGCCATGGAGAAGGCGGGCATCATCAAGCCCGACACCGTGCTGATCGAGCCGACCTCCGGCAACACCGGCATTGCGCTCGCCTTCGTCGCTGCGTCGCGCGGCTACCGATTGAAGCTGGTGATGCCGGAATCGATGTCGATCGAGCGGCGCAAGATGCTCGCCTTCCTCGGTGCCGAGCTGGTACTAACGCCGGCCGCGCAGGGCATGAAGGGCGCGATCGCCGCCGCCGAAGAGCTTTTGAAGACGACGCCGAATTCGGTCATGCCGCAACAGTTCAAGAACCTCGCCAATCCCGAGGTCCATCGTCGGACCACGGCGGAGGAGATCTGGAACGACACCGCCGGCAATATCGACTTCTTCGTTGCCGGTGTCGGCACGGGCGGCACCATTACCGGTGTCGGTCAGGTCCTGAAGCCGCGCAAGGCGTCCTTGCGCGTTGTTGCCGTCGAGCCCGTGGAGAGCCCGGTGCTGTCAGGTGGCACCCACACGCCGCACAAGATCCAGGGCATCGGCGCGGGTTTTGTGCCCGACATCCTCGACCGTTCCGTGATCGATGAGATCGTCAAGATCGACTCGACCACGGCGATCGAGACCTCGCGCGCGCTGGCGCGGCATGAGGGTATCCCGGGCGGCATCTCCTCCGGCGCCGCGATCGCGGCCGCGCTCGAGATCGGCAAGCGGCCGGAAGCTGCGGGAAAGACCATTTTGGCTATCGTGCCATCCTTCTCCGAGCGCTATCTTTCGACAGTTCTGTTTGAAGGAATCTAGGACATGGCGGATCAACCGAGGCGGCCGCGCACGTTGGGCGATGCGCGGTCGGAGGCCGAGGCAGCATTCAAGAAGGTGACGGCTAAGGTCGCCGCAGCGCCGCCGAAGCAGAACGTTGCGCCGGGCGTCAAGGAGCAGGTCACGCTGCGCATCGACCAGGATGTGCTCGAGTTCTTCCAGGAAGGCGGCCCCGGCTGGCAGGACCGCATCAACGACGCGCTGCGTAAGGCGGCTGGGAAGTAGGCGTCGGTCGACTTCTGTCCGCGGGTTGTGACACCCGCGCGAGCCACATATCCATCCTCGTCATTGCGAGGAGCTCTTGCGACGAAGCAATCCAGACTACTTCCGCGGAGAGAATCTGGATTGGTTCGCTGCGCTCGCAATGACGGAATACGCGGGGATACTGTCGCAGCAACAAAAAAGCCCGGCGTGAGCCGGGCTTTCTGTTTGCGATCCTGTCGAGCCTCAGCGGCGGAACATGCCGCCCATCATGCCACCGACGACGCCGCCCACAAAGGCCGCGCCGGCATCGCCACCACCACCGCCGCTGTGGCGGGGCGCGGGTGCGCTCTGTGCTTGGGAGGGCGCACGCCGGGCCGGCTTCGGACTGTCATCGCTCGCGGTCGGCGCCGAAGCGACGATCTCGGAGAGCATGGCCTTGTGCTGGAGCTTGTTGAGGAAGCCCGTCGACGGATAACCGCGGGCGGCCTGCCAGCGCTTGAGCACCGTACGGGTCTCGCCGTCGAACACGCCAGTGACCTTGGTATCGAAGCCGAGGCCGGAAAGACGGCGCTGCACGTCGCGGCGCTGACCCTTGTCGAGGCCGATCTGGTCCTCGGTGAGCTGGGTGGCCTCATCGGTGAAGGTCGCGGGATCGACACCGGCATTGAGGTTACGGGTCGTGGTCGAGGGGCCGTTCTGGATCGCCGCAAGCCGCGCCAGCGCCAGCGCCTTGAACTGGCCGTTCGGGTAGGCCGAGAGATAGGCGTTGAGCTCTTCCGGCTTGTTGGTCTCCTTCACGGAGCGCCAGTACTCGAGCTCGACACCGTCGGAGCTGCTGGTGGCGGCCGTAGCTGCCGGCGTGCTGGTCGAGGCCGTCGGTGCCGCATTGGCGACCTGGGTGGTCGGAGCCTGGTTGAGGTAGACGGCGCCGATCAGATTGGTGTGGCCCCAGGGCAGCTGGCCCTTGTGGGTTTCTTCATTGACCTGGGCGCGCACCGAGGTCATCGCCTGCTGGATTTCGACGCCGGGCTTGGTGATGTTGTCGATCAGCGCACGGGTGAACGGGCTGTTGTTGCCCTCCTGGCCGTCAAGCGCGGTCTGGCCCGGGCCGGTGGCGAACGCGATCAGCGTGCCTTCGCCGGATTTCATCTCGGCGAGGCCGCTGCCGACACTGACGCTGCGGGTGGCGGAGTTCGACTTGATCTTGGCGGCGAATGGATTGTCGCGGCAGGCGTCGAGGAACACCAGCTTGACCTTGGCATCGCCCATGGTCTGGTCGAGCGTCAGGTCGATGTTGATGGCAGCGCCCAGCTTGACGTCCATCTCCGACTTGATGTCGGCGTCGACGGGCAGAAGATAGTTGGTGCCGCCGACGGCGATGCCGTGACCGGCGTAATAGAACACCGCGACATCGGAGCCCTGCGCCTTGCGACCGAAGTCGAGCAGCTTCTCGGTCATCTGGTCGCGCGACAGGTTGGATCCTTCGATCACCTCGAAGCCGACATTGCGCAGCGTCGCCGCCATCGCCTTGGCGTCGATCGGCGGGTTCGGCAATTGTGCGACGTTCTTGTAGGCGCCGTTGCCGACGACAAAGGCGACGCGGCGGTCGGCCTTCGCGACGCTGACCGACAGCGCCATGAACATCAGCGAAACGATGATGGTTAGAGTGCGCATCTGAAATCCCCAACAGAATCGAATGACAGGCAGCAACAAATTGGTGTCGAACCTACACGAAAGCGCCCGGCCAAGCGCTAGCAAAACGACGGTTCACCCAACTCGCTCAATCCGTTGCCTTGTGATCGAGTGTGCACGATGGAATACTCCTCCAACGTGATCCAAATCACGCTCGACCACTTGTATTTGTCGCACCAGGCAGCGTGCGGGTTCACTGCGCGCGGGCGGGAACCGGGGCTGCGACCGGCTTCAAATTCAGGAGATTGCCGCAGAGGATCAGGGCTGCGCCCAGCACGGT
>JAEWHT010000311.1 GCA_023387695.1 Pseudomonadota bacterium
ACCATGAGCTCGACGCCCGACACCAGAAACATCGGCGCCGCAATCAGCGGCAGGCTCAGACGATCGTTGAAGCGTCGCAGTCGATCGGATGCCACTCATACCTCCTCTTTCACTTAGGGCTCCACGCGCGGGCTTTGTCGTTTCATCCCGCATTGCCTGTGCTAGCGTCGTCGGCAACATTGGCACGTGAGAAGCCCAAGAAGCCAATGACAAAGCAACGAGGAAACATATGTCCGATCCGCTCCACGCATCGTCCCCGACTTGTGCGCAGACGCTACGGGCGTTGGCTCGCTATCCCGATCGCACTGCTTTCGCATGGCCCGGCGGATCGCTGAGCTATCAGGGCACGCTGGATCTGATCGGACGTATCCAGGGCGTGTTCATGCGGCTCGGCCTGCAGCCCGGCGCGCGCGTCGCCTTTCTCACCGCGAACCGCGCCGACACCTGGTGCGCCGGCGTCGCCGCGCAATTGTCGCGATGCTGCATCACCTGGCTGCATCCGCTGGGCTCGCAGGGCGACCAGCTGTTCCAGCTCGAGGACTCCGAGGCCGAAGTGCTGGTGGTCGATGTCGCGGCGTTCCGCGATCGCGGCAGCGAGCTCGCGACGAAGGCAACGCGCCTCAAGGCAGTCTTCACGATGGGGCCGGCCGACTACGGCGTCGATCTCTTGCAGGCGGTCGAGAGCGCGGGACATGCCAGCGCGCGGTGCCTCGCAAATCTCGACGACCTCTCCACGCTGAACTACACCGGCGGCACGACCGGCAAATCCAAAGGCGCGCTGCGCTACCACCGCGAGAATGCCGGCGCTGCCGGTGCGATCCTTGCCGATTTCGAGATCCCCGACGCCGCGCGCTATCTCACGGTCGCGCCGATCAGCCACGTCGCCGGCACGAAGGTGCTGCCGACGCTGATGCGCGGGGGCACCGTGCACATGCTGAAAGGTTTCGATCCCGAGGCAGTGCTGGCCACGATCGCGCGCGAGCGCATCAACTTCACGCTGTTCGTGCCGACCATGATCTATGTGCTCCTCGATCATCCCGCGCTCGACAAGACCGACCTCTCCTCGCTCGAGCTCGTGCTCTATGGTGCGTCGGCGATGTCCCCGAGCCGGCTGGTCGAGGGCATCGAGCGCATCGGTCCGGTGTTCTCGCAGCTCTACGGCCAGACCGAATGCTATCCGGTTTCGGTATTGCGCAAGAAAGATCATGATCCCAAGACGCCGGAGCTGTTTCTGTCCTGCGGTTTCCCGATCGCCGCGTGCGAGGTCAAGATTCTCGACGACAACGACCAGGAGGTGAAGACGGGCGAGGCCGGCGAGATCTGCGTGCGCGCGCCGCATGTGATGGCGGAATACTGGAAGCGTCCTGACATCACCGCCGAGACGTTGAGGAACGGTTGGGTCCACACCGGCGACATCGCGCGCCAAGACGAGCGCGGCTACATGTTCATCCTCGATCGCAAGAAGGACATGATCGTCACCGGCGGCTTCAACATCTTTCCGCGCGAGATCGAGGACGTGCTGTCGCAACATGCGGATGTCGCGATGGTCGCGGTCGTCGGCATCCCCGACGAGAAATGGGGCGAAGCCGTCACCGCCATCGTCGTACCACGCGAGGGCGCCAAGCCCGATGCGGACGAGCTGATCAACATGGTGCGGGCGCGCAAGGGCTCCGCGCATGCGCCGAAGCAGATCCAGTTCGTCAAGCAGCTGCCGATGACCGGCGTCGGCAAGGTCGACAAGAAAGTACTACGCGCAGGCTTCTGGAGCGGCCGGGACCGGATGGTCGGGTAATCTCCCTGATTGCAGCGACGGGTGCGGACTACACGCATCGCGCGAAATATGCGGGAACGACAGCGTTTTCACCCGGGATTTTACGGTGATTTGTGGCCCCCGCACCACAACGCGCAACGGAGTGCGCGTCAGTGAGGCCCGCACGATTGCCTGCGAATCGGGGAATCAACTAGACCGCTGATGGGGCTGGGAAGCGGAGTGGGACATGAGAGTCGCTTCCCTGGAAAGTGCAGTCGCCGCGGTCACGTTGATCACGGCTATCGTGGTGGTGCTGTGGGAGCTCAAGATCTTCTACAGCATGTGAACTGGCAGGATGCTGGTCATCCCTTCCGCGGCGGCGGAAGCCTGCCGTTCAATCGGCCCACGCAAGCAAGCACAGAGCTCACCGCTTCTCGATCACCAAGCTCTGCACCGCACGACCGAAATAGCCTTGCCTGTCCGCAAGCCGCGACATCGCCAGACCCGCGCCATCAGGACCAATCCAGGATTCGCCATCGAGCAGGATCCAGTCGCCGACCGGCTGACGCGCGAGATTCACCGAAAGGTCGGCGTTGATGTAGGTCCAGGTGCGGAAGTCGAGCGTCGAGGCAGTCCCGTTGGAGAAATCGGCAGCGACCACGGCGCGCATCGCCTGTGAGACCGCCTCGCCTTCGACCAGCGGATGATCGAGACGAAACCAGATCGCCCCAGCACCGGCCTGACCGAAACGGCCGCGCGCGGCGCGCATCGAGACCATGCCCGCAAATGGACTGGTCGCGCCGTGCCCGTCCTCAACCAATGAGTCTTCGGGCGACGGCAGCGTGACCGACAACTCCTTGACGTTATCAGGCAGCTTTTGTGACTGCTGCTTGATCTTGAGCACGGTCGCGCCAACAACCTGCACGTCATCGGCGAAGAGCTTCACTTCGCAGAGCTGGATCTTGCGGCCCTCTCGCAGGACTTCCGTCTCGATGGTGAGCGGCGCGACCGGCACCGGACGCATTAAGTCGATTGTGACGCGCGCAATGTTCATCGGCACCGGCGTCGGAATCCGCTCCGCGGCCCACGTCACCAACCCCGACGGCGCCGAGCCGTGCTGCATCCGCCGGTCCCATGGACCGGCGGCATCGGGGCTGGTGATGACGCTGTTGCCGTCGACGCGGTAGATGGCGGTCATTGCGAGGGTCATTACAACGGCGGATCGACCGCCTCGTCGTATTCCTTCTTGAAGCGCGCGATCAGCTCGGCGGCGGGGAGGATACCGTCGACGCTGCCGATGCCCTGGCCGGAGCCCCAGATTTCCTTCCAGGCCTTTGGCTTCGCGCGTTCGCCCGATGCATCCGTGCCAAAGTTCATCTTGGACGGATCCGACGTCGGCAGGTTTTCCGGATCCATGCCGGCAGCGAGGATCGACGGCTTCAGATAGTTGCCGTGCACCCCGGTGAAGAGGTTGGAATAGACGATGTCGTCGGCCGTCGAGCCTGCGATCATCTCCTTGTACTTCTCGACCGCGTTGGCTTCCTTGGTCGCGATGAAGGCCGAGCCGATATAGGCGAAGTCGGCGCCGAGAATGCGCGCGGCGCGGATCGCCTTGCCGTTGCCGATGGCGCCCGAGAGTGCGATCGGACCGTCAAACCATTTGCGGGTTTCGGCAACGAAGGCGAGCGGCGAGATGGTGCCGGCGTGGCCGCCGGCGCCGGCCGCGACCAGGATCAAGCCATCAGCGCCCTTCTCGATCGCCTTGTGGGCGAATTTCTGATTGATCACGTCGTGGAAGACGATGCCGCCCCAGCCGTGAACGGCCTGGTTGAGCTCCTCGCGCGCGCCGAGCGAGGAGATGATCATCGGCACCTTGTACTTGGCGCAGAGCTGCATGTCGTGATCGAGCCGATTGTTTGACTTGTGCACGATCTGGTTGACCGCGAACGGCGCCGACGGCTTGTCCGGATGGGCGCGATCATAGGCCGCGAGCTCTTCGGTGATGCGCGCCAGCCATTCGTCGAGCAGCTCCGGCGGCCGCGCGTTCAGCGACGGGAACGAGCCGACCACGCCGGCCTTGCACTGTGCGATCACGAGGTCGGGCACCGAGATGATGAAGAGCGGCGAACCGATCACGGGGATCGACAGGCGTCCCTTGAACAGAGCAGGCATGGACATTTGCGAAGCGATCCTTTGTTGGCAGACGCATGAGAGGTTGGGACCATACCAACAAGGCAATCTTTCCACTGTCAAGTATTGCGTTTTGACGCCGTGGCGGACGCCATTACCGCAATTCCAACGCGCGGAATTCCTTCTCCGTCATTCCGGGGCGACGCGCAGCGTCGAGCCCGGAATCCATCAAGCGCCAGAGTCGGTCGAGGAATGGATTCCGGGCTCGCGCTTCCGCCTTCGCTCTTCGAGCTTCGGCGGACAAGTCGCGCGCCCCGGAATGACAGCAACCACCTACCCCACCAAATCCGGATTGATCAGCCGCTCGAACGAGAACATCTCGTCCCATTTCTCCTGCGTCAGCAGCTTGCGCTCGGTCACCACGATCTGGTGCAGCGACTTACCGCTCTTGTAGCCTTCGCGCGCGATCTCGGCGCATTGCTTGTAGCCGAGCAGCGGCTTCAGCACGGTGACGATGCCGAGCGAGTTCAGCACCATGTTGCGGGTGTGCTCTTCATTCGCCGTGATGCCGACGACGCAATTTTCGCGAAGGCTGTTGACCGCGCGCTCCATGGTGCGGATCGAGAAGAACAGCGCGAACGAGATCACCGGCTCCATCACGTTGAGCTGCAGCTGGCCCGCGCTCGCTGCAAGCGTCACGGTGGTGTCGAGGCCGATGACGAGGAAGCTCGTCTGGTTGACGACCTCGGGGATCACGGGGTTGACCTTGCCCGGCATGATCGAGGAGCCCGGCTGCAATTGCGGCAGGTTGATCTCGTTGAAGCCGGCGCGCGGGCCCGAGGCGAGCAGACGAATGTCATTGCAGATTTTCGTCAGCTTGCTCGCGGTGCGCTTGAGCACGCCGGAGAGCTGCACATAGGCGCCAGTGTCGGAGGTCGCCTCCACGAGATCGCCGGCCAGAATGAAGTCGACGCCGGTCAGCGCGCTGAGATGCCGGACAGCGAGCTTGGGATAGCCGACCGCGGCAGTGACGGACGTACCGATCGCGGTGGCGCCCAGATTGATCTCGCGCAGCAGCGCGCGCGCCTCCGAGATGCGATCGACCTCTTCGCCGATCGTGGTGCCCCATCCGCGGAATTCAGCCCCGAGCGACATCGGCACGGCGTCCTGCAGATGCGTGCGGCCCATCTTCAACACGCGATCGAACTCGCGGCCCTTGGCGAAGAACGCCTCCTGGAGCTGGCGCAGCGCCGTCATGTAGCTCTCGAGCCGCAGGATCAGCGCCAGGCGAAACGCGGTCGGATAGGTATCGTTGGTCGACTGGCCGTAATTGACGTGGTCATTCGGGCTGACGTGCTGGTAATCGCCCTTGTGGAATCCGAGCGATTCCAGCGCGAGGTTGGCGATCACCTCGTTGGCGTTCATGTTGGTCGAGGTGCCGGCGCCGCCCTGGATGAAGTCGGTGACGAACTGATCCATCATGTCGCCGGCAATGACGCGGTCACAGCCGAGGATGATCGCGTCCGCAACCTTGGCGTCGATGGCGCCGAGGTCGCGGTTGGCCATTGCCGCGGCCTTCTTCACGTAACCAAGCGCCTTCACGAAATAAGGCTCCTGGTTCATCGGAATGCCGGTGATGTGGAAGTTCTCCTTACCCCGGATGGTCTGGACGCCGTAGTAGATGTCGTCGGCGATCTCACGCTGTCCGAGGAAGTCCTGCTCCGTGCGGCTCATGGGCGCTCCTTGCTGCTCGCGCGCGGCGTCATCGCATCAGTTCTGACACAGCGCGCTGGTGACGACGGTATCGGTGCGGCAATCATCCGGTTTGCGTTGCCTGCCCGGAATCAGAACCTTGGCCGAGCACTTCTCGGTGGCATCGGTGTTGAGGCTCCTGCCTTCCTTGTAGCCCTTGCTCTGGCAGAGCTGGTTGGCCGCGGGCTTGCAGTCGGGCCCGCCGCTCGACGAGGCCGGACAGGTCACGCGTCCCGAGACCATTGTGGATGGCCGCGCGAGGCGCGACAGATCATTCATGGTCTCGCTCGGGCTTTTGATCGGCGGCAGGATTGAGGGCAGCTTGTCGAACAGCTTGCCCATTTCCTTGATCAGTCCGGGATTGTCATCGCTCGCGGCAGGGCCCGAAGGCGCAGGCGTCGATGGCGGTGGTGCTGCCTGCGGTCCCTGCTCCTGCAGACCGAGCGACGGCGGCGCAGATTGCGACCATCCGGCCTCGCCGCCACCGAGCAGGAGCAGCAGCGCTGCTGACATCAGCGTCACGAGCCGCACTGCCGGATTGCCGGATCGAACCATCATGCACGCAACCGTAGCCGAACCCGGCGCGGTGGCAAAGCCGCCGGGGATGCGAATCCTAGATCAGCTTGATCGCCACCACGAAGCCGAGCACCAGCACGGCAGCGCCGATCGCCACCCACAGGCCGAGATGCTCCTCGAGCTTCTGCCGAATCCAGTCGCCGTAGCGGTTGAGCAGGATCGCGACAATGAAGAAGCGTCCGCCGCGCGCGACGATCGAGCACAGGATGAAGAGAACGAGATTGTAGCCGGCAAAGCCCGAGGTGATGGTGACGAGCTTGTACGGGATCGGCGTGAGGCCCTTGAGCAGGATGATCACAGCACCCCACTCGGCGTAGGAGGCGCGGAAGGCATCGACCTTGTCGCCGAGGCCGTAGACCTGGATCAGCCAGTGGCCGACCGAGTCGAACAGCAGCGCGCCGATGGCGTAACCCAGCAAGCCACCCAGCACCGAGGTCGCCGTGCAGACCGCCGCATAGACCCAGGCACGCTGCGGGCGCGCCAGTGACATGGGGATCAGCATCACGTCGGGAGGGACGGGAAAGAAGGAGCTTTCTGCGAAAGCCACGGCACCCATGATCCAGAGCGCGTAGGGCTTGTGGGCGGCGTCGATGCACCAGTCGTAGATACGTTTCAGCATGGCGCCGCGATCAAGCACCATGGGACGGATTTGTCCATCGCGAGTTTTGTGACGATTTAGTGCCGTTTGCGCGCCGCGCGGCCTTCGAGCGCGACGATTGGACGCCGGGCCGAGATGCGTGATGAGGCGACTTTGGGCAGCTTCATCGACGATTTCGGCAGCTTTTCGGCGATGCCAAGCATGTCTTCGCGCCGCGACATTTCGCGCCAGACGTCTTCGGGGCGGACGCCGGCGGAAGCCCAGAGCACAGTCAGATTGTAGAGCAGATCGGCGCTTTCCCGAACCACGGCCTGGGTGTCGCCGTTGACCGCATCGATCACGACCTCGATCGCCTCTTCGGCCAGCTTCTTCGCCATTTTGGAAGGGCCGCGCTGAAACAGGCGCGCGGTGCGCGATGTTGCCGGATCAAGGTCCCTGGCCGCGAGCACAGCCAGATATAGCCGCTCAAGCGAATCACTCATGGATACAAAACTACTCTAAACAAATGGCCGGCGCGTTAACGCTTGACAATAAACAACAAAATGGGCCGGCGCGGCAAGCGCGCCGGCCCATTGGTCGATGGTTCAGGCCATTCGGTTATTGGCAGCTGTATCCAGAATAGCCGTGGGAGCAGGCGTTAGAGTAGCCGCCATAGCGCTGCTGGTAGCCCGAGCCGTAGTAATAGGGGCCATAGCCGGGGCCGCTGTAGTAGGCCGGGCCGCTGTCGTAATAATAGCCCGGGCCCGCATCGTAGTAGGAGTCACGGCTCGCTGCGATCGCAAGGCCGGTGCCAACGGCGGCAAAAGCTGCGAGCGCGGCTGCACCGCCGCCGCCGCCATGCCAGTGGCGGCCACCGGCGAACGATGCGGTGGGGGCGATGCTGGTCAGCGCCAGCACTGCGGCGGTGGCGAGAACGGCCTTGCGGCCGGTAAATTTCGAAAATCGATCAAACATGACGTGGACCCTCCTTGGGACAGTGGCGCCTCCAGACAGGCTCATGTCCTTCAAACACCCGAACACCATTTTGGGTTCCCCAACCCCAACAGAAGCTGAACGGCCTTGCGTGATCGTGACGCAACCGCTGCTCATCTGCCGTTCAGGTTGGGTAAAAGCTTCCGCTGTATCTCGCGCGCGATCCCTGCTTAAAATGTGGTCCCATCGTCACGCCGCCTGCCTGGGTTAGCGCCTGCCTCATGTCCATTTTCCGTCTCTACACCCGCGTTCTTGAACTGCTCGGCAAGGAGGCGCGGCTCGGCTGGCTGCTGGCGATCGCCAATCTGCTGTTGGCCGCCTCGCAATTCGCGGAACCCGTGCTGTTCGGCCGGATCGTCGACGTGCTCTCCGGCAAGACCGTCGCGGGCTCGAACTCGGCCTGGCCATTCCTGATAGCATGGGTCGCGTTCGGACTATTCACGATCGGCTGCAGCGCGATCGTGGCCCTGCAGGCCGACCGGCTCTCGCATCGCCAGCGCCAGGCGGTGCTGACCGGCTATTTCGAGCACATTCTGCAATTGCCGCTGACCTTCCACTCCGGCACCCATTCGGGCCGATTGATGAAGGTGATGCTCAACGGCACGGATGCACTGTGGCGGCTCTGGCTCGGCTTCTTCCGCGAGCATTTTGCCGCGATCCTCTCCGTCGTCGTGCTGCTGCCGCTGTCGCTCTATTTGAACTGGCGGCTCGCGATCCTGCTGTTCGTGCTCTGCGTCGTCTTTACCGCGCTGACGACATTCGTCGTGCGCAAGACGTTCGGCATGCAGATGGCGGTCGAGGAGCATTACAGCGAGCTCTCCGCGCGCGCCTCCGACGCGCTCGGTAATGTCGCGCTGGTGCAGAGCTTCGTGCGCGTGGAATCCGAGGTGAAGGGCCTGCGCTCCGTCGCCGACCAGCTGCTCGCGGCACAAATGCCGGTGCTGTCATGGTGGGCGCTGGTCACCGTGATCACCCGCGCCTCCACCACCATCACCGTGCTCGCGATCTTCACGCTCGGCATCGCGCTGCATGACCAGGGCCTCACTTCGGTCGGCGAGATCGTGATGTTCGTGAGCTTTGCCACGCTGCTGATCCAGAAGCTCGAGCAGGTCGTGAGCTTCATCAACAACGTGTTCATGGAAGCGCCGCGCCTGCGCGAATTTTTCAATGTGCTCGACGCCGTGCCTGCGGTGCACGACCGGCCAGATGCGATCGATGCCGGGCGGCTCTCCGGCCTCGTCGAGTTCAACGACGTCACCTTCTCCTATGACGGCAAGCGGCCGGCGATCGAGGATCTCTCGTTCAGCGCCCTGCCCGGCCAGACCATCGCGCTGGTCGGCCCGACCGGCGCCGGCAAATCGACTGCGATTGCGCTGCTGCATCGCGCCTTCGATCCGCAATCCGGCTTCATCAAGATCGACGGCATGGATGTGCGCGGCGTGACGCTGACATCGCTGCGGCGGAACATCGGCGTCGTGTTCCAGGAAGCGCTGCTGTTCAACCGCTCGATCGAAGAGAATTTGCGCGTCGGCAAGCCTGACGCGACCGAAGCGGAGATGCGCAAGGCCGCTGAACGCGCGCAGGCGCTTGAATTCATCGAACGCAGTGGCGGCTTTGCCACCAATGCCGGCGAGCGCGGCCGCATGCTGTCCGGCGGCGAGCGGCAACGGCTGTCGATCGCGCGTGCGCTGCTGAAGGATCCGCCGATCCTGATCCTGGACGAGGCGACCAGCGCGCTCGATGCCGTGACCGAGGCCAAGGTGAACGCCGCTCTCGATGAAGTGATGAAGGGCCGCACCACCTTCGTGATCGCCCACCGCCTCTCCACCATCCGCAATGCCACGCGGATCCTGGTGTTCGAGAACGGGCGGGTGATCGAAAGCGGAACTTTCGATGAACTCGTGGCCAAGGGCGGCCATTTTGCCGAACTCGCCAAGGCCCAGTTCATGGTGCAGGAAAGCGCGCAAGCAACTGCGCGGACGGGCGTGAGTGCCGCTGAGGCTGCTTCCGCCGCCGCCAAGTCCCCTTAACTGAGCAAGTCCTCGTAACACCGCCGAAATTCGGCCTATTTCGTTGCGGAATACGCGGCGGAAACCCCTATTCTCGACGCACGAGCCGGTATAGGTTTGCGCTGCCGCAAGCGGCGGCGCTGGATTTCAGAACCGAACATCAGATCACGAGAACCGCCCGTATCAGGCGCGTCTCCAAGGACCGGAATCGGATAGTGCACGCCTTTCGCCCGCTGCTTCGCAAATCCCTGTTCAACCTGTTCGCTGCTACGCTTGCAGTCGGCGCGATGCTTGCACCGCGCATGGCAAATGCCGAAGCGCTGCTGCTGATCGAAGCCGATAGCGGCAAGGTGCTGCAGGCCGATAACGCGACAATTCCCTGGTACCCGGCCTCCGTCACCAAGATCATGACCGCCTATGTGACGCTGAAGGCGGTGAAGGACGGCAAGCTCACGCTCGACACGCTGCTGACAGTGTCGCCAACGGCCGCCTCGCAGTCGCCTTCGAAGATGGGCCTGCGTCCGGGAACACAGCTCACCGTCGACAACGCGCTCAAGATGATGATGGTGAAGTCGGCGAACGATATGGCCGTGGTGCTCGCCGAAGGCGTCGGCGGCTCGATCGACGGCTTCTCGGTGATGATGAACGACACCGCGAAGAAGCTCGGCATGACGCAGACCAACTACGTCAATCCGAACGGCCTTCCTGCGGATGGACACGTCACCTCGGCGCGCGACCTCGGTATTCTCGCGCGCTCGTTCCTGCGCGACCTGCCGGAATACGAGTACTTCGTGCACATCCCGGCGATCCGTTTCGGCAAGCGCGTCACCGGCAATTTCAACAAGCTGATCGGCCGCTATCCCGGCGCCGATGGTTTCAAGACCGGCTTCATCTGCGCCTCGGGCTATAACCTCGTGGCGTCAGCCACGCGCAACGGCCGCCGCCTGATCGCGGTGGTGCTCGGCGCCAATTCCGGCACCGCGCGCGCGGTGAAGGCGGCGCAGCTGCTCGAGCGCGGCTTCAGCCAGGACAATCTGTCGTGGCTGCGCCCCTCGCTCGGCACCGTCGAGAATCTCGTGCCGGTCGACGCTTCGCCGCCGAACCTGCGCGAGGAAATGTGCGGCGGTCACCGCAAACGTCCGGCCAGCGACGACGACGACGCGCTGATCGCGACGAATGGCAGCGGCAGCGGAGCTGGCGCCCTAACCGGCGGCGCAGCCCCGGTCACGTTCTTCACGGCAGGCCTCCAGCCGCCCTTGATGAAGGCATCCGAACTGATGGCCTCGGCGCCCGCAGCCGCGGAACCCGTGGTCGTCTACACCGGCCCGACCCGCACCGGCGCGGCCCTGGTCGCGGCGGTCGCAGCCGACACCGACCAGCAGGCCACGCCGAAGGCGCGTGGCAAGAAGTCGCGCGTCGCCAAGAAGCCCGACGCCGATGCCAAAACTGCTGCGGCGAAACCGGCGGACACCAAGAGCGACGCAAAGAGCGACACCAAGACCGCGGCAAAACCAGCGGCAGCCAAGCATGCCGCAGCCAAGCCCGCTGGCGACAAGGCGGCGGCGAGTGGCGATCAGGCTGCCAAGCCCGCCAAGCCCAAGGCGGCCACGAAGCCGAAGCCCGCGCCCAACAACAGCTAGGTTAATGCGCCGGGCTCGTCAGGCTGCCGCGGCACTTCGCACCTGCGGCAGCCATTTTGCGACGATTCCAGTAGCCACTCTCCAGTCTTTGCCCTAAGGCTCGGCCCCAAGCCTTTGCCCTAAAGCCTCGACCGCTTGCCAGCCGTTCCGGCAGGCTCGATACTGCCGGCAATGAGGCAAGCCCGAGACACAACGGGCTCAGGTGTTGAGAGAGGGGAGTTTCCATGGAGCGCATCTGGCTCAAGCAATATCCGCCCGGCGTGCCCGCTGATATCGAGCCGACGCAATACGCATCGCTGGTCGATCTTCTCGAGGAGAGTTTTGCGAAGTTCGCCGATCGCAAGGCGTTCATCTGCATGGACAAGGCGATCACGTATCGCGACCTCGACCAGATGTCGCTGGCGCTCGCTTCCTACCTCCAGGGACGTGGCCTGCAGCGTGGCGCGCGCGTCGCGATCATGATGCCGAACGTGCTGCAATACCCGGTCGCCACCGCCGCGGTGCTGCGCGCCGGCTTTGCCGTGGTCAACGTCAACCCGCTGTACACCCCGCGCGAGCTCGAGCATCAGCTCAAGGATTCCGGCGCCGAAGCCGTCATCGTGCTGGAGAACTTTGCGCACACCGTCGAGCAGGTGGTCGGCAAGACACCGGTCAAGCACGTCATCGTCGCCAGCATGGGCGACCTGCTCGGCTTCAAGGGCATGATCGTCAATGTCGTGGTCCGGCGCGTCAAGAAGATGGTGCCGGCCTGGTCGCTGCCGGGCTCGGTGTCGTTCAACGACGCGCTCGCGGCCGGGCGCGGCCAGACCTTCAACAAGCCGAAGCTGTCGCCCGGTGACGTCGCCTTCCTGCAATATACCGGCGGCACCACCGGCGTTTCCAAGGGCGCTACGCTGCTCCATCGCAACATCGTCGCCAACGTGCTGCAGAACGACGCCTGGCTGCAGCCGGCGATGGCAGCACCTCCGCATGTCGATCAGCTCATGATCGTCTGCGCGCTGCCGCTCTATCACATCTTCGCACTGACGGCCTGCTACCTGCTCGCCGTGCGCGCCGGCGGCTGCAATCTGTTGATCCCCAATCCGCGCGACATCCCCGGCTTCATCAAGGAGCTCGCCAAGTATCAGGTCAACAGCTTCCCGGCGGTGAACACACTCTACAACGGGCTGATGCATCATCCCGATTTCAAGAAGCTCGACTTCTCCAAGCTGAAGATTTCGAACGGCGGCGGCATGGCTGTGCAGCGTCCGGTGGCCGAGCAGTGGAAGAACGTGACCGGCTGCTTCATCGCCGAAGGCTATGGCCTGTCGGAGACCTCGCCGACGCTGACCTGCAACCCGGCGACGACCAACGAATTCTCGGGATCGATCGGCATTCCCGTTCCGTCGACTTACATCTCGATCCGCGACGACGACGGCAACGAAGTCCCGCTTGGCCAGGCCGGCGAGATCTGCGCCAAGGGCCCGCAGGTGATGTCGGGCTATTGGAACAGACCGGATGAGACAGCCAAGGTGATGACCGCGGACGGCTATTTCCGCACCGGCGACATCGGCATCATGGACGAGAAGGGCTACACCAAGATCGTGGACCGCAAGAAGGACATGATCCTGGTCTCGGGCTTCAACGTCTATCCGAACGAGATCGAGGAAGTGATCGCGAGCCATCCGGGCGTGCTGGAATGCGCGGTGATCGGCATCCCCGATTCCAAATCGGGCGAGGCGGTAAAGGCTTTTGTGGTGAAGAAGGATCCGAACCTCACGGCCGAGGACGTGATCAAGTTCTGTCACGAGCAGCTCACCGGCTACAAGGTGCCCAAGCACATCGAATTCCGCGCCGACCTGCCCAAGACCAATGTCGGCAAGATCCTGCGCCGCGAGCTGCGCGACGAGAAGAAGGCCCAGGCGGCGTAAGGCCGCCTCTGCTTCATGACTGACATCAGCGACATCACGCCATCAGGCATTCTCGCCTTCTGGCGCGAGGCCGGCCGCGAGCGCTGGTACAAGCGCAACGACGCGTTCGACGCGGAGATCCGGGAGCGCTTTCTTCCGCTTTGGCAGAAGGCGGCTGCAGGCCGGCTGGCGTCATGGGAGGACAGCGACGACGGCGCACTCGCGCTCGTGATCGTGCTGGACCAGTTTCCCCGCAACATGTTCCGCGGCACGCCGGAGGCTTTTGCCTGCGACGCGCTGGCGCTTGATGTCGCTCGCCGCGCCATCGCGCGGGGCACCGACGCGAGGATCGATCCTGTCCTGCTCGAATTCCTCTACATGCCTTTGATGCATTCCGAGCACCTGCCCGACCAGCTGCATTGCGTTGCTCTGTTTGAAGGCATCGACAATGCCGAAAGCCTGAAATCCGCCCGGGAGCACGCCGAGATCATCCGGCGGTTTGGGCGCTTTCCCCACAGAAACCACCTGCTTGGCCGCGACACCTCCGCGGCGGAGCAGGCCTTCCTCGACGGCGGCGGTTTTTCGGGTTGATGACATAACGGTGAAGGGCCAAAGCCCTCGCCGCTTCCCCCGCCAGCAATATTGTGCAGTCCGGCCGCACAGTCTAAAAAGCGGGACCGATTTTCAGGGAGACTGACGATGGCGATCCAAGTTGGCGAGAAGCTGCCCGAGACGAAATTCCGCGTGATGACGGCGGAAGGCCCGCAGGTGAAGACCACCGACGATATCTTCAAGGGCAAGAAAGTGGCGCTGTTCGCCGTGCCCGGCGCCTACACCGGCACCTGCCACAAGATGCATCTGCCGAGCATCTTCCTCAACGCCTATGCCATGAAGGACAAGGGCGTCGAGACCATAGCAATCGTCTCGGTCAACGACGCGTTCGTCATGAACGCCTGGAAGCGCGACACCGATCAGCGCGACGAGGCGATCTTCCTCGCCGACGGCAACGCCGACTTCGCCAAGGCGATCGGCATGGAGCTCGACGCCTCCGGCAACGGCCTCGGCATCCGCTCCAAGCGCTACTCGATGCTGGTCGAAGACGGCGTGGTCAAGAAGCTCAACCTCGAGGCAATGCCCGGCAAGGTCGAAGTGTCCGGCGGCGATACGCTGCTGGGGCAGCTGTAAGTTTCTCTGAGCAACAAGAGACACTGTCATGCCCCGGCTCGACCGGGGCATCCAGTACGCCGAGGCTTCTCGGCTGAATCACAACCGTCTCTGGAATACTGGATCGCCCGGTCAAGCCGGGCGATGACAGTCGAGAGTGAGGCGATGACTGCAGCGAATGCAGCGCCAAGCGCCCTCGCTACTCCGCCACCCGCGCTTGCGTCCGCGCCTTCACGATCCCATCGCGCGCCAGCTGATCCGCGCGCTCGTTCTCGGGGTGGCCGGCGTGGCCTTTTACCCAATGCCAGCGCACATCATGCGCCTTCAGCGCGGCATCCAGGCGCTGCCATAGCTCGACGTTCTTGACCGGCTTCTTGTCGGCGGTGCGCCAGCCGTTGCGCTTCCAGCCGTGGATCCAGCCGGTGATGCCTTGCCGAACATACTGGCTGTCAGTGTAGAGATCGACGGTGCACGGCTTTTTCAGCGCTTCGAGCGCGGAGATCGCCGCCATCAATTCCATCTGATTGTTGGTGGTGTGGCGCTCGCCGCCGTTCAGCTCCTTTTCCTTGTCGCCGAACTTCAGGATCGCTCCCCAGCCGCCGGGCCCGGGATTTCCCGAGCAGGCACCGTCGGTATAGATCGTGACGTTGGGGAGCTCGCTCACGCGACCAATCCTGACGGCATCAGTCCGTAATCGCGCGCGCTGGAAACACTCTGGTGGAAGCGCAGCTTGCGGACATATTCGAGGGGATCCTTCGGCTTCACCAGCGCGCCCGGCGGCACGTTGAGCCAGTCGACCAGCCGCGTCAGCAGGAAGCGGATCGCAGCACCGCGCGCCAGCAGTGGCAGCGCGGCTTCTTCGGCTTCCGAAAGCTTACGCACCCGGCCGTAAGCGCCAAGGAAGGCGCGCGCCTTGGTGACGTTGAAGGAGTGATCCGGCTCGAAGCACCAGGCGTTGAGGCAGATCGCGACGTCATAGGCCAGCATATCGTTGCAGGCAAAGGTGAAGTCGATAATTGCCGAGAGCTTGTCGCCGAGGAAGAAGACGTTGTCGTTGAAGAGGTCGGCGTGGATCACGCCCTCAGGCAGATTGTTCGGCCAGACGCCGCCGGAGAGATAATCGAGTTCGGCCGACAGAAACGCGCGCAGCCCCGGCTGCACCTCGTCGGCGCGATCAGCCGCAGCATCGAACAGCGGCCGCCAGCCGGCGACTGACAGCGCATTCGCACGCTTGATCGCGAAATTGGCGCCGGCCAGATGCATCGTCGCCAGCCCTTCGCCGACGCCGGCACAATGCGCCACGTTCGGCTTGCGCGGCCAGATGCCTTCGAGAAAGGTGATGATCGCGGCGGGGCGCCCCGCCAGCTCGCGCAACGCCTCGCCGTCCCTCGCCTTCACCGGCAGCGGGCAGCTGACGCCGTGCTCGGCCAGATGCGTCATCAGTGCGAGGAAGAACGGCAGATCGTTCTTCGCCACGCGCTTCTCGTAGAGCGTGAGGATGAACGAGCCTTTGCTCGTGTGCAGCAGGAAGTTGGTGTTTTCGACGCCCTCGGCGATGCCCTTGTAGGAGAGCAATTCGCCGAGATCGTATTGCTTCAGGAAATCCGCAAGCTCGTCGGCGGCAACGTCGGTGTAGACCGCCATGCAAGATTACTCGGCGGCAGCTTCAGGGCGCACCTGACGCGGCAGCGGGAAGAACTCATTCTCTTCCGCGGCCGAGACCGTCTCCACATGCAGCGTGTAGCGCTCGGCGAAGGCGTCCATGATTTCCTCGACGATCACTTCCGGCGCCGACGCGCCCGCAGTGATGCCGAGGCTCCTGATGTTGCCGAACCTGGTCCAGTCGATGTCGGTGGCGCGCTGCGCCAGCACCGCGATCCCGCAGCCCTCGCGCTCGGCAACCTCGCGCAGACGCTGCGAGTTCGACGAATTGGGGGCGCCGACAACGATCAGCGCGTCGACCACCGGCGCCACCTTCTTCACCGCGAGCTGGCGGTTGGTGGTGGCGTAGCAGATGTCTTCCTTGTGCGGCCCGTTGATGTTCGGGAAGCGCTCCTTGAGCAGCGCCACGATCTCCGCGGTGTCGTCGATCGACAGCGTGGTCTGGGTCACGAAGGCCAGGTTGTTCGGGTCCTTCGGATTGATGGTCTTGGCGTCCTCGGCGGTCTCGATCAGCGTGACTGCGCCGACCGGCAGCTGGCCGAGCGTGCCGACGACTTCAGGATGATGCGAATGGCCGATCAGGAAGATCTCGCGACCGCGCTTGAAGTGGATCGCGGCCTCGCGGTGCACCTTGGTCACCAGCGGGCAGGTCGCATCCAGCGAGAACAGATTGCGCGACGAGGCGTCGGCGGGAACCGACTTCGGCACGCCATGGGCCGAGAACACCACCGGCGCGGTGGTATTTTCCGGGATCTCGGCGAGCTCCTCGACGAAGATCGCGCCCTTCTTCTTCAACCCGTCGACGACGTACTTGTTATGCACAATCTCATGGCGAACATAGACGGGGGCGCCATACTTATCGAGCGCCCGTTCCACGGTGTCGATCGCCCGGACCACCCCGGCGCAGAAGCCGCGGGGAGAACAAAGCACGATCTTGAGGTCTGGTTTGGCTGACATTGAGCGATCTCGGGACCGAATCACCCATTCGCCTTCTGGCGGGGGACGGTCGATGGATGGAAATGGGTCTAAAACGGTCTGCTTGGACGTTATAGCGACTTGAGAGGGAATTGGGCCCCCTTTCGGGCGCTGTCAAGGCACTATCTATAGCAGAACCATTGCGTGGCTACCCCCTCCGGGCTTATATAGCGCGAATTCCCTGTCATCGCTGATGACCACCGGTTTCGCCTCCAAAAGGGGTGGGCGAAGCACAAAGGAGATTTGCCATGAGCAACGCACCTCTGATGCCCAAGGCGACCGCCGTCTGGCTGCTCGACAACACCGCGCTGACCTTCGACCAGGTCGCCGATTTCACCAAGATGCACCCCCTCGAGGTGCGCGCGATTGCCGATGGCGACGCCGCGCAGGGCATCAAGGGCATGGACCCGATTTCCAACGGCCAGCTGACCCGCGAGGAGATCGAGAAGGGGGAGAAGAACCAGGACTACCGGCTCCGTCTCCAGGAGAGCAAGGTCGTGCTGCCGCCGCAGCCCAAGCGCAAGGGCCCGCGCTACACCCCGGTGTCGCGCCGCCACGAGCGCCCGAGCGCCATCCTCTGGCTGCTGCGCAGCCATCCCGAGCTCAAGGACGCCCAGGTCATGCGCCTGGTCGGCACCACCAAGAGCACCATTGCCAGCGTGCGCGACCGCACCCACTGGAACACCTCGCAGCTGACCCCGATCGACCCGGTCACGCTCGGCCTCTGCTCGCAGATCGAGCTCGATTTCGAAGTGGCGCGCGCGGCCAAGGAAAAGCCGATCGACGCAGCCTATGGCGGCGCCACCCTGCTGCCGGCCTCCGAAACCACCAAGAAGGACGAGTACGAGCCGTCGGAGAAGTCGAGCGACGACCTTAACGTCGACGCCGTGTTCGCCAAGCTCAAGACCCTCGGTGGCAAGAAGCACGAGGAAGAGGAGGAGTAGTCCTCACTCTTTCATTCGTCATCGAAACGCAAAAACGCGGCGGGAAAACCCGCCGCGTTTTTGTTTGCGCGTGACCTCTCTGCCGTCGTCCCGGCGAGACAGCGCTTACGGATGGTTCAGCATGTATTCGCCGAGATTGCGCTGACGGCTGTCGGCGCGGGCGGTCGCCGCATTGCGTTGGACGTCGCGGTCCTTGCGGCAGGCCACATATTCCGGCGAACCCGCCGCGAGGCCGCGGCTCTGGCACACCGCGTCGTCATCGTCGTTGCCCATCGCAGTCGGCGTCTGGTAGCGCGACGTGCAGGCGGACAGAGCGATGGCGAGGCCCACGGCAATGAGCAGCCGCGGAGCGGTGGCGAGTGACATAGCAGGTCCCCTGTTGGTCGGCCCTGTTTAGCGCGGAATGAGGAGATTGTAAGGTCCCTGGACCTCACACCCTCCCCTTCAATGCATCCCCGATCTCGTCCAGAACCTTGGGATCCTCGATCGTGGCCGGCATGGTCCAGGTCTCGCCGTCCGCGATCTTCTTGATGGTGCCGCGCAGGATCTTTCCGGAGCGCGTCTTGGGCAGGCGGCCGACGGTGATCGCGAGCTTGAACGCCGCGACCGGGCCGAGCTTGTCGCGCACCAGTGCGATGATCTCCTTCTCGATCTCCGCAGGCGCGCGCTTCACGCCGGCCTTCAGCACCAGGAAGCCGCAGGGCACTTCCCCCTTGATCGCGTCCTTGACGCCGAGCACCGCGCATTCGGCGACGTCCGGATGCGAGGCCAGGATCTCCTCCATGCCGCCGGTGGAGAGACGGTGGCCGGCGACATTGATGATGTCGTCGGTACGGCCCATCACGAAGACATAGCCATCCTCGTCCTTGTAGCCGGCATCCGAGGTTTTGTAGTAGCCCGGGAATTCACTCAGATAAGCTTCCTTGAAGCGCTCGTCCTGATTCCACAGCGTCGGCAGGCAGCCCGGCGGCATCGGCAGCTTGATCACGATCGAGCCCATGGTGTTGGGACCGACAGGCTTCGCCGCTTCATCGACGACATCGACCTGGTAGCCCGGCATCGGCACCGTCGGCGAGCCGTGCTTCACCGGCAGCTGGCCGAGGCCGACCGGATTGCCGGCGATGCACCAGCCGGTCTCGGTCTGCCACCAATGGTCGATCACAGGCACTTTCAGCTGCTGCTCGGCCCATTCCACCGTCGGCGGATCGGCGCGCTCGCCGGCGAGGAATAGCGTACGGAATTTCGACAGATCATATTGCCGGATGAATTTTCCTTCCGGGTCCTCCTTGCGGATGGCGCGGAACGCGGTCGGCGCAGTGAAGAGGGCCACCGCCTTGTGCTCGGAGATGACGCGCCAGAATGCGCCTGCATCGGGCGTGCCGACCGGCTTGCCCTCATACATGATCGAGGTCGCGCCATGCAGCAGCGGGCCGTAGATGATGTAGCTGTGGCCGACCACCCAGCCGATGTCGGAGCCGCACCACCAGACCTCGCCAGGCTTGACGCCATAGAGGTTGAACATCGACCACTTCACCGCGACCAGATGCCCGCCATTGTCGCGCACGACGCCCTTGGGAATGCCGGTCGTGCCTGATGTGTAGAGAATGTAGAGCGGATCGGTCGCGGCGACGGGCACGCAAGGCGCAGTCTTGCCGTCGTTCATCGCCTTGCGGCGCAGGCTCGCCCAGTCATAGTCGCGCTTGGGCGTGAGATCGCAGATCAGCTGCGGACGCTGCAGCACGATGCAGGCATTCGGCTTGGCGGTCGCGAGCTTGATCGCTTCGTCGAGCAGCGGCTTGTACTGCACGATGCGGCCGGGCTCGATGCCGCAGCTCGCGGACAGGATCAGCTTCGGCTGCGCATCGTCGATGCGGGTGGCGAGCTCCTTCGCGGCAAAGCCGCCGAACACCACCGAGTGCACGGCGCCGATGCGGGCGCAGGCGAGCATCGCAACCACGGCCTCCGGCACCATCGGCATATAGAGGATGACACGGTCGCCCTTGACGACGCCGAAGTTCTGCATGACGGCGGCGAGCGCCTGCACCTCGGCCAGCAGCTCGGCATAGGTGAATTTGGTGACGGAGTTCGTCAGCGGGGAATCATGGATCAGCGCGACCTGGTTGGCGCGGCCGCGTTCGACATGACGGTCGAGCGCGTTGTAGCAAGTATTGACGACACCACCGGCAAACCAGCGGCCGTAGACGCCCTGCGCGGGATCGAAGATCTTTTTCGGCGGCTCGATCCAGTCGATCTCCTTCGCCGCCTCGGCCCAAAAGCCCTCGGGATCGGCCAGCGAGCGGGCATGGACCTCATGATAGGCACTCTTACCGTCGCCGTTTCCTCGGACGTTCATTCCCGCGCTCCCGTTCCCTTTATTGGCCTCGCCTTGACCTGACGGCAGGACGTCAGTCCCGCCATGACAGGGATCAAGTGCCGACCTTGTTTGAGGGATATTTTCCCGGGAACGGGCCGCGGTTCAAGCTCTATCCTTCTCTCCCTCCCCGTTCTTACGGGGGGAGAGGCCCGCCTACCCTTGCATCGCATTCAGCCGCTGCAGACGATCCTGCATGACCTTCTTCAGATCATAGCCGGGGCTGCGGAAGCTGGCGTCGCGGGTGGCGAGGAAATCATGCTGGGATTTGCGCAGGTCGGCGGCCGAGCGGCGACTCATCGATTTCAGAACGCGATCATAGGCCTCGGCGAGCTGGCGGTCGAGCGCGCCCAATTGCGGATCGGCGCAGATCACCTTCTCGACTTCACGCTTGGCTGAGGTGCAATCGAATGACGGACCGTTGCCGGAATTCGCAGCCAGCGGGCTCGGCGCCTCGGCACCGAACCTGGCGATCTCCGCCATCATGGTGCGGCGGCCGTCCGCAGCGTTGGTGTTGCCGGGATCGAGCCGCAGCGCCGTCTCGTAGTCGGCCAGCGCCTTCTTGCGGTCGCCCATCTTGGTGTAGAGCACGGCGCGATTGTTGTAGGTCTTCGCGAAATTCGGATCGAGCTTCAGCGCGTCATTGTAGTCGTTGAGTGATGCGCCGAACTCGCCCTTGAACTGGTAGGAATCGCCGCGATTGGTGAAGAAGTTCGCCCGCGGCGCCAGCCGCAGCGCCTGATCGTAGTCGGCGATGGCCTTGTCGTAGTCCTTCATCGCGGCGTAGGAGAGCCCGCGATTGTCGTAATATTCCGGCACCTTCGGATCGATCCTGATCGCCTCGCTGTCGTCGGCAATCGCCTTGTCGAGCTGGCCGAGCTTTTTGTATGCAGCGCCGCGATTGGTGAAGCTGCGCGCCCGGTTCGGATCGATGCGCAAGGCTTCGCTGAGATCTGCGACTGCCTTGTCGTTGTCGCCGTTGAGATAATAGGTCGCGCCACGATCGGACCAGGCTTGCGCATAATCGCCCTTGAGCTTGATCGCCTGGTTGTAATCGGCGATCGCGCGGTCGAACCGGTGCTGATTGGTATAGGCGACACCGCGCTGCTCATACGCCTCGGCGTCCTGCGGATCGAGCTCGATCGCCTTGCTGAGATCGGAGGTGGCGCGGTTGAGATCGCCGCCCGCCTCGCGCAACAGATTGCCACGCAGGCGCCAGGCCTTCGCGTTCTTGCCGTCGAGCGCGATGGCGCGGTCGATGTCCCGCAGCGCTTGCGTCAAGCCGCCGGAGGTCCGCGCATTGGCGTCGGCCCGAACCAGCAACGCCGCGACCCGGTCGGAACTCGGATTCGAGGTCTGGTCGATGATGGCGTTGCACGCCGAGATGATTTCGGCCGGAGCATCCTTGCTGTCCATGACGCAATCGGCGGCCGATGCTGGCGCTGCGATGACAAGGCTCAGCGCCGCGCCGAGAAGCAAGCTGCGCAGACGGCGATTTGAACTCTGAAAGGTTTGCGCGGAAGGACGCGAGCCGCACATGGCGATAACTCCGTGACACCAGGTTTTCCCGTTGTCGCGGCGGGGGGAGAATGGGTTCAAATTAGGGCTATTAGGGGCGCAGAGTGCCTCAATACCCGTCCACCCCATTCAGCCGTTGCAGGCGGTCCTGCATCGCCTTTTTCAAATCATATCCGGGCCGGCCGTAGCCGGCGTTCCGACGCGAGATAAAGTCATCCTGCTCGTGCTGGAACCTCTTCGCCTCGCTCTCGTTGCGCGCCTCGCGGATCACGCGCGCATTGGCGGCATAAACCTCTCGGTCGAGATCGGCGAGCTCGCGATTGGCGCAGATCGCTTTCTCGACCGGGCGGCGCGCGCCCGAGCAATTGAAGCTCGGCTTGCCGGCGACCGCCATCTGCGCGCCGATCCGCTCGAGCTCGCGCGCCATCGCCTTGTGATTGGCCTTGGCCTGTTCGTGGTTCGGATTGATCCGCAGCGCCGCGCCGAAATCCTGCACCGCCTTCGGCTTGTCGCCCTTCTTCAGCCAGAGTTCGCCACGCGCGTTGAAGACGTCGGCGAGCGTCGGATCAAGCAGCAAGGCGCGGCTGTCGTCGGCGATGGCGCGGTCGATCTGGTCATGCCGCGCGAGCAACGCGCCGCGTGCGACCAGCGCCTTGATCAGATCGGGCTTGTGCGTCTTCTCGTTGTCGATGACGGCGGCGCAGGCCGGGCCGGCCTTGTCCATGTCATCGGCCGCAGTCGCGGCGAGGCACGCCGCAACATCGATCTGCGCCACGGCGACAGGCTCGCCACTGGTCGCAGCATGGGTCACGGGCGAAAGTACGGAAAGAACCATTGCGGCCGACAATGGGATGAGTTTCTGAAAACGCATGTTTCTTGCTGTCGGAAGTTCTTGCTTTGAGGCCGTCCTGTCCATCATACGGCCGGATTGGTGCTAGCTTGTGGCGCCGCTCATATCGGTTTCGGGGACCTAATTGTCGACATTCGAATGGATCATCGCACTCCTGCTCGGCGCCGTTGCATTATCGGCGCTGGCGCGGCGGATCAAGGTCCCCTACCCGACCTTTCTCGCCATTGGCGGCGCGTTGATCGCGTTTGTGCCGAACAGCCCTTCCTGGACGCTCGATCCGGGCCTGGCCTTGGCGCTTTTTGTCGCACCAGTGCTATTGGATGCCGCTTTCGACACGTCGCTGCGCGATCTGCGCAACAATTGGGTTCCGGTCTCGACCCTGGTCGTGGCCGCGGTCGGCCTGACCACGGTGGGCGTCGCCTATGTCGCGCACCGGCTGATGCCTGACATGCCATGGGCTGCCGCAGTCGCCCTCGGCGCCATCGTCGCGCCGCCGGATGCAGCGGCCGCAGTCGCGATCCTGAGCCAGGTGAAGCTGCCTCATCGCATGGTGAAGGTGCTGGAGGGCGAAAGCCTGCTTAACGACGCCAGCGCGCTCTTGATCTATCGCATCGCCGTCGGCGCGGTCGTGATGGAGCACCTGAAATGGAGCGAGGTCGCGCCGACGATTGCACTCGGACTGGTCGGCAGCGTGCTCGCCGGCCTGATTGCGGGGCGCATCATTCCACCGATCATGGAGCGCGTGAGGGAGGTGCCCAGCGCGATCATCGTGCAATTCGCGACCACCTTTATGATCTGGATCGGCGCCGAGCATCTCGGCCTCTCCGGTATCCTCACCATCGTCGTCTATGCCATCACCATCGCGCAGACCGCGCCTGCACGCATGCCGGCACGGTTGCGGGTGCCGTCCTACGCGGTGTGGGAGACCACGGTGTTCGTGCTCAACGTGCTCGCTTTCATGCTGATCGGCATGCAGATGCGGCCGATCTGGACGAAGCTGGATACCGACGTCCGCTGGGAATATTGCGTTGCCGCGGCCTGGATCCTTGCGACGGTCATTGTGGTCCGGCTGCTCTGGATCACGTTCTATCGCACCACGCTGCGGCTCCTGATCGCACGGGGCATCTATCACCCGAAGGATCCAAAGCAGGTCGCCTCTCCGAAGGGTGGCCTCATCATCGCCTGGTGCGGCATGCGTGGTCTCGTTACGCTCGCCACTGCGTTTGCGCTGCCGGAGAACTTCCCCTACCGCGACTTCATCGTCTTCATCGCGTTTGCGGTGGTGCTGGGCTCGCTGATCATCCAGGGCCTGACGCTGCGGCCGATGATTTTGGCGTTCGGCCTCAAGGACGACGACCCGGTCGGCATCGAGGTCGCGCGCGCCCGCGCGATCGCCTATCGCGCCGCGCTCGATGCGATCGAGGACGATCCATCCGAGGAAGCTGAAATTCTGCGGCTCGAATACCGCGCCATCCTGATGCAGGCCGACGACGATCCGCATGGCGGCATCGCCAATGGCGAACTGCCCGCCGATCCCCTGCGCCGCCGCGCCATCGAAGCCGCGCGCAAAACGATCTTCAGCCTGCGCGCCACCGAGGTGATCGGCGACGACGCGTTTCACCGGCTGGAGGAAGAGCTCGATCGCGCGGAGCTGAGCGCGGGGGGATAGGCCTACGCCCCCGCCTTGCTCGTGATCCCGCCGTCGACCACGAGCTCGATCCCGGTCACATATTTGGATTCATCCGACGCCAGAAACAGCGCGGCGTTGGCGACGTCCCATGCGTCGCCCATGTGCCCCATCGGCACCTGCGCATCGCGGGCGCGCCACATCGCTTCGACATCGCCCTTGGCGTAGCTGTTGGCGAGGCCCGCCGAATGCTCGACCATCGGCGTCTTCATCAGGCCGGGCAGGATCGCGTTCACCCGCACATGATGCCGCGCGAACTCGATCGCGGTCGTACGCGTCATCTGGTTCATCGCCGCCTTCGACGTGCCGTAGGTGACGTAGGAAATGCCCATGTGGCGGATCGAGGCGATCGAGGAGATGTTGATGATCGAGCCGCCGCCCTGCTTCACCATCACGGGAATGACGTGCTTCATGGCAAAATAGGCGCTCTTGAGATTGACCGAGAAAACACGATCCCAGCTCTCTTCGCTCACCTCGACCACGCTGCCCATCTCGGCGATGCCGACATTGTTGTCGAGCACGTCGATGCGGCCATAGGCCTTCAGACACGCCGCGACCATTGCCTCGATCTCGGCAGGCTTCGACACATCGGCCGTGAACGCGGTCGCCTTCCCGCCCTCGCCGGTGATGATCTTGGCGGTCTCTTCGGCAGCCGCACCATTGCGGTCGACGCAAAACACCTGCGCGCCCTCGCGCGCAAAGGTCACCGCGGTTGCCTTGCCGTTGCCCCAGCCGGGCCCGATTGAGCCGGCGCCCACCACCATCGCAACCTTGCCCTTTAGCCGGTTCATCGCGCGTCTCCCTTATTTCTGCTGTTCGTCGCAGATGCTCATCTTGGTGACGTTAGCACCGATGGGATGGCCGACAATCTCCGAAAGCGTCCGGCACGCCCCGTCATGGCATAGCCGCCATTCCCCGGCGGCGCCGGAATTGCCGAGCACGACCTCTGGCATCAGCGCGCGCTCTGGTTTCCATTGAAACCAACCGTCGACCAGCCGCGCTTCGGGCGGCGGCTCCATCCCGGGGCCGGTACCCTTGACGCGGGCCTGCACCAGCTCGAGGCCGGCCGGCGTCACGTGCCAGTCTTCCTGCCAATCCACCTTCGCGATCGAATGCGTCCAGACAAGCGTGAACGCGGACAGCGCCAGGGCTTTCACGCCGCCGGCTGTCGCGAAGCAGAGGCTCACGCCGCCTCGACCACAACAGGCGGACGCTGCCGCCATTGCCGCAGCACCAGCCCCGCCGAGAGTACAAAGCCGGCGGTATCGCTGAACGGGAAATCGCCGAGCAGACACATCGCAGCGCCGAGCGCGACGACGCGCTCGAGGATCGTCAATCGCGTGAACAAGAAGCCGATCGCGACCATGCCGAACAGCGCGATTGCCACCAGCGCCTTGAGGGTCGCCAGCGCAACCGCACCGTAGAAGCCGAGCTTGGCGGCCATGGGATCGCCCGCCTGCAGCATCAATGCCGGCGAATAGACGAAGATGAAGGGGATGACGTAGCCGGCAAGCGCGATGCGCATTGCCTCCCACCCGATCTTGTCCGGATTCTCCTTCGCGATCGGCGCGGCCGCGAGCGCTGCGAGCGCAACGGGCGGCGAGAGATCGGCCATGATGCCGTAATAGAACGCGAACATGTGGCTCGCGATCAAGGGCACGCCGAGCTTCGCCAGCGCAGGCGCGGCAAGCGCCGCGGTGATGATGTAGGTCGGGATGGTCGGAATGCCGGTGCCGAGCAGGATCGACAGCAGCATGGTCATGATCAGCGCCAGGAACAGGCTCTTCTCGCCGAGACCGATTACCCAACCGCCGAAGATGGTGCCGACGCCGGTTTGCGACATCATGCCGATGATGACGCCGACGATGGCACAGGCCATACCGACGGTGATCGCGGACTTTGCGCTCTCGGCAAGCGAGTCGCGGCAGGAGCGCAGCGCGGCCATACCGCCACGGACGAAAGCGGTGATGAGGATCAGCGCGATGACGACACAGCCGACCGGCACGATCTTCAAACCATCATGAGACAACGCTGCGATGACCAGCCCGAGGCCGATCCAGAAAATGTAGCGAACCAGCATGGAGGAGGCGCCGGTCGCTATGCTGGTGCCGAGGATCAGCCCCACCGTCAGCGCGAGACCCATGCTGCCGGCATAAAGCGGCGTGAATCCTTCGAACAGCATGTAGACCAGAGCTGCAAGCGGCAGCACCAGGTACCAGCCTTTCACCAGCGCCTTCCAGGCGCTCGGCGTCTCCGAGCGCTTCATGCCGTGCAGGCCGTGTTTACCCGCTTCCAGATGCACCATCCAGAACGCTGAAGCGAAATAGAGCACGGCGGGTATCGCGGCCGCTTTCACGATCTCCGAATACTGGACACCGAGCGTCTCCGCCATGATGAAGGCGACGGCGCCCATCACCGGCGGCATGATCTGCCCGCCCATCGAGGCCGTGGCCTCGACACCGGCGGCGAAGGCGCGGCGATAGCCAAACCTGATCATCAGCGGAATGGTGAACTGGCCGACGGTGACGACGTTGGCAACGCCGGAGCCGGAGATCGTGCCCATCATGCCGGAGGCGAACACCGCGACCTTCGCGGGACCACCGCGCGTCCGGCCAAACAGTCCAAGCGAGACATCCGTGAAGAGCTGGATCATGCCGGCGCGCTCCAGGAACGAGCCGAACAGGATGAACAGGAAGATGTAGGTCGCCGAGACGTAGATCGGCACGCCATAAAAGCCTTCGGTGCCGTAAGACAGGTGCGTAACGATCTGGTCGAAATCATAGCCGCGATGATTGAGCGGCGACGGCAGGTACTGCCCAAAGAACCAATACAGCAGGCAGGCGCCGCACATCAGCGGCAGCGCCGCGCCCATCAGACGCCGCGTGCCCTCGAAGATCAGCACCGCGAGCAGCGTGCCAACCGCAAGGTCGAGCTTGGTCGGATCACCGTCACGCGCGATCAGATCGGCATAGAAGATCCACTGATAGAGCCCGCAGAAAAAGCCCGCACCGCCGATCACCCAGCCGAGCGCGCGGCCAGCAGAACTTTTCGCGGTGAAGTTGGCGATCAGGCCGAAGGTGAGCAGGACCAGGAAGCCGACATGGACGCCGCGCACCACTTGGCTCGGCAGATAGTTGAAGGCGGCAACATAGAGCTGGAAGGTCGCGAACGCGATGCCGATCCAGTAGGCGAGCATGCCCCACCAGCCTGGGCCAAAGCCCGCGGGGAAACCGTGCTCGAAATTGTCGAACTCGACCTTGATGGGCGCCGCGTCGGTGCCCTCTGCCTGCAACATCGATCTGTCCCCGCGCCCTGAAATCGTCATGCCCGGGCTTGACCCGGGCATCCATCGAGAGATGACTGTTCGAGGATGGATGGCCGGGTCAAGCCCGGCCATGACACCTGCGTTACTTGATCAGCCCCTTTTCCTTGTAATAGCGGATCGCGCCGGGATGCAGCGGGATCGGGCTGCCCGTGGCGGCTGTCTCGAGCTTGATTTCCTTGCCCGCAGCGTGCGCGTTGGCGAGTTCGGGCAGCGACTCGTAGACCAGCTTCGTCATTTGATAGGCAAGGTCATCAGACACGGCAGACGAAGTCACCAGATAGTTGATCACGGCTGCCGTCGGCACGTCCTTGTCCTGGCCGGTATAGGTGTTGGCCGGGATGATCGCCGCGACAAAGGGCGGGCCGATCTTGTCGACGGTCTCCTTCGGCACGGCCACGACGTTGATCGAGGCCGAGGTCGAGAGATCCTTCAGCGAAGCGACGCCAAGGCCCGCCGACTGAAGCGTCGCGCCGAGCTGACGGTTCTTCATGAGGTCGACAGATTCGGCGAAGGGCAGGTACTCGACCTTGCCGAGGTCTTTATAGGTCATACCGGCCGCTGCGAGGATCGCGCGTGAGTTCAGCTCCGTGCCCGACTTCGGCGCGCCGACCGAGAGGCTCTTGCCCTTGAGATCGGCCAGCGTCTTGATGCCGCTCTCGGCGGTCGCGACGATCTGGATGTAGTTCGGATAGATCGCGCCGATCGTGCGCAGCTTGTCCAGCTTGCTCTTGAAGCCGGCCTCCTCGTCGCCCTCCCAGGCGGCCTTCAGCGAGTCGCCCAGCGTGAACGCCAGTTCGCCGCGGCCCTGCTGCAGCAGGATGAGGTTTTCGACCGACGCCTTGGTGGCCTGCACCTGCGTCTTCACGTTCGGAATCTTGTCGCCGTAGATCTTTCCGATCGCGACCCCGAGCGGGTAGTAGACGCCGGAAGTGCCGCCGGTCAGCACGTTGATGAAAGACTGCGCATGCGCGCAAGGTGCCGACGCCGCCAGAGCAAGAGCCGCGACCGCGCCGAAAAACATATTTTTCATGGTTGTTATTCTCCCCAAACCGGCGGCGAAATTGGCCGGATGAGGGGAGCGGGTCAACCCATCCAAAAGGCAAAACAGCGCTGCAGAAGCGCTTGTTCTAGCTGGACTTTGAGGGAACCTGTCGGGTGCGGCGACGTGGCGCAGCCGGCTCGCCGGCATGCGCCTTGTCGTTGCTAGAGAGCCCTTGCGGGCGAGCCATCACTGAAACGTCATGTCCAGGCACTTGGAGATGTCGGAGCCGAGGCCGGAGGAGATGGTGATGCAGCCGCGCACCTTCTGCGCATTCATATCGGCCGCCCAGATCGAGTAACCGCCGGGACCGAAGAACGAGTTGGTGTTCGGCGGCTCGGTCTCGGTCGCGTCGAAATCGTACTTGCCATCGGTCTCGAAGATACGCGGCTTCTTGGTGCAGCCACCGTCGGTCTGGACGTTGATGACTTCCTTGTTGTCGCGGGTCAGCGCCAGCGAGACCTGGCAGCGGAAATATTCCGAGGTCTTGGTGTTGAAGAGATAGGTGTAGGACTTGCAGGTCGCTGTGTTGAGCTTGCCCGGGGCAAGGCCGCGGCTGCAGGAAATTCTCTGGTTGTGGCTGAGCTGGTAGTCATCGGCCCGGGCCGCCGGTGCAAGCGCCGTCAACGACACCCCGGCAACCCAGCAAAACTTAATGACGTCGCGCATTCGAATCATCCCCACCAATATCTTTGTCGTGTTGCGTTCTAGACTGAAAGCGGAACATAGTCGCGCGGGGACGAAGGGAAAATCACAAACTGATGGGCAAGACGTGATGCGCTGCGGCGTCATCGCAGATTGACCCGGAAGCACCGTTCGTGATTTGTTCAAGCCCGATGTTGGGGAGATGGATGATGGCGTTTTCGATCAAGACATTTGCAGTTGCAGCCGCGCTGGGCGCGCTCGTCGGCCCGGCATGCGCGCAAAGCGCCACGCCATGGGAGCTCAAGCCGGACACCGGCTATGCCTATGACAAGGAAGGCAAGACCTTCTCCTACAAGATGGGCACCAACAATGCCGGCGATCTCCTGAAGGGCGCCAAGAAAGTGCCCAAGGGTACGCTGTTCTTCATCGGCCAGAACGGCCAGCTCTACATGCGCAGCGGCCAATATCTGGAAGGCGACGGCAAGTTCAAGTTCGGATCGGATCAGTAATCGCCACGAATTCGATGCGCTCCCTCGCCCCGCTCTTGCGGGGAGAGGTCTGGGGTGAGGGGCTTCTCTCCACACGCGAGATCGACGAGGGACCTGTACCCCCTCACCCGGATTGCATCTGCGATGCAATCCGACCTCTCCCCGCAAGCGGGGCGAGGTGAAGAGGCAGCCGCCAGCAGCTAAAACGCCGCCGCCAGCTCCCTTGCGCCGGGTTTGCTGCTGTTCGAGTCCATCCGGTCATCCGTCACGGCCAGCAGCTTCGCCACCGTGTTGTGGCGGATGGCGACCGGGTTGCGCTCGTAGCCGCCGCGCTGGAAGAAGTTCGAGGTCGGCACCTGCTCGCGCATCGCCTGCGGCATCGTCACCATGTCGAGGCCGGTGCCGTCGCCGGTCAGGTTCATCATCTCGAGCTCAGCCGCGGTCAGCGGACGGGTGTAACCCTTGGCGCGCGCAAACAGCACCGAGGTCAGGAGCTTGTGGGTCTGCAGCATCGGCCCGATGTCGACGTCGAGCACCATCGCATGCATGGCCCAGCCCTGCGCGGTGTCGCCGATCTTCTCATGCTCCGACCAGGTGTCCGGCACCGACTTCGCATGTGCCACCATCTTCTTCAGGACGGCGAGCTTGTGCTCGAGCGACTGGCGCGCCGGCCCCGAGGTGCGCGCCACCTTGTCGGAAAGCGCACGGATGAACTCATGGCCCTGCTCGGCCAGCAGTTCGACGCTGTTGGTGGTGAGCAGTTGATTGTAGCCCATCGCAGTCGAGATCGCGCGCTTGCCGCCATGCTCGATGCCGGCCTGCACGTCGTAATTGCCGGTGCCGCCGGTCTCGAACGAATAGACCCGCACGGCCTGCTCGCGCGTCAGTCCCGAAGCGAGCGCGTAGCGCGCATAAGCGCGCTTGAACTCCACTTCATTAGAGGGCCGCTGCGGCGTGAATTGGTAGAGATCCTGCGCGGCGCGCAGGAGATCGGACGCCACCGGAAGCGGCTTGCGCGCCGGACGTTCCGGCGTCTCTTCCGGCTCCGGATTCACCGGCCGTTTCGGTCCGGTGTAGATCGGCGGCTGCTCCAGCACATAATCGTCGAGCGTGATCTGCTGCCCGCTGCGCCGCTTGGCGTTGCGGCCTTTCCGCTTCTCTGTGACCTGACCCCAATAGGCGCCGGCCTCCTGGTCGAAGGCGCCGCGGATCTGCTGATACTCGGCGAGCTTGCGGCGATATTCGAGCACGGCGGGCGATGCGCCGCCGCCTTGCGCGAAAAACTGCGACAGAAGCTGTGCGTTGGCGTTGCGAACGGAAGATGGCAGCGCGTCAGCCTCGCCGCCACGCGCGGCGGGAACGAGCAGGACGAGCGCGAGTGGAACAAGCGCCAAGGAAACAGACACGCGTTTTCGAATCGAATGATGCATGCCGCCCTCTTAGCAGGCATCCGGTAACCGTCACGTTAACGTGCCGTTTACCATCATTTCCAGGCGAAAACCGGCTGTTCCAGGTCGGTAACACGGGTTTGCCGCCCCGCCAGCACCTCACGGAACTGGTAGATCAGCGCCGCCGTCGGCGCGTGAATCAGGCTCATCTGGTGATGAAACCGGATCACACGACGGGTGCTTTCGGGAATGGCCGTGAAATCGAAGGCATCATCACGCTCGATGGTGTCGAGCGCGATGCGATGAACGGAGGCGACCTCGTCCGGGTTCGGCACGATCGCATCGCTGCGCGAGGCCCACACCACGACCGGCGTGATCAGATAACCGGAGCGCGTCGGATAATCGTCGAGCAGGCCGAGCACCGCGTCAGCCGGAAGCCTGAGCGCAAGCTCCTCGTCGAGTTCGCGCAGCGCCGCTTCGACCGGCGTCTCGCCGGCATCGCAGCGCCCGCCCGGCAGCGCCCACTGGCCGCGATGCGAGCGCAAGCTCGATGCGCGCTTCGTCAGCAGAAACGCCGTGTCGTTGCCGTCATGGGATTCGGTCAGCGCCAGCACCACCGCGGCGCGCTTCAGTGCCGACGACTCGGCCGCATCGGGCAGCCGCGCGAACGACGCGCAGGCCTCTGCGATATTCCGTCTGGTGGCATCGCCGAAAGCTCTCATGATGCTTGACTACACCATGACCGCATCTGATGAAACGAGGAGAGATGGCGTTGCAGGGATGGACGGAGAGATGATCGACAAGACCGCCGCAAAGCTCAAATCCGACGGCTGGACGATCGTCGACACCAGCGGCTTCATCCACCTCATCGGCCCCTTGTGGGAACGCAAGGTCGACGGCCATTTCGAATTCGCACTGGCAACCGAGGACAAGCACCACAACCGCCGCGGCATGGTCCAGGGCGGCGTAATGATGACGTTTGCCGACCGCACCTGCGGCATGACCGCCCGCTACGAGACCGGCAAGCAATACATGGCAACGGTACAGCTCGACACCCACTTCGTCGAAGCCGGCAAGATCGGCGATATCCTGATCTCCCGCCCCCGCGTGGTGCGAACCACGCGCAGCCTGATCTTCATGAGCACGGAAGTGCTGGTGGAGAACCGCTGTGTAGTGATGGCCAATGGCGTGTTCAAGATTTTGAAGGGTCCGGAGTAGGCCTGCATTGCTGGATTGCTTCGCTGCGCTCGCAATGACGGAAACGGGCGGCTAAGGTGGCCTCAACAGCAGCGTTGAGGAAACAGCCCATGCAATACCGCCAGCTTGGCCGCAGCGGCCTGAAAGTGTCGCCGATCTGCCTGGGCACCATGATGTTCGGCGGGCCGACGGATGAGGCGGCATCGAAGCGGATCATTGCCAAGGCGCATGAGGTCGGCATCAACTTCATCGATACTGCGGATGCCTATTCGAAGGGTGGCTCGGAGGAGGTCGTCGGCCGCGCCATCGGCAACAACCGTCACGCCTGGGTGCTCGCCACCAAGCTCGCCAACCCCATGGGTAACGATCCCAATCGCGTCGGGCTGTCGCGACGCTGGGTGCTGCAGGCGGCCGAGGAAAGCCTGAAGCGGCTCGGCACCGACCACATCGACATCTACTATCTGCACAAGGAAGACCATTCGACGCCGCTGGAGGAGACCGTACGCGCAATGGGTGATCTGATCCGCGCAGGAAAGATCCGCTATTTCGGCGTCTCCAACTATCGCGCCTGGCGCGTCGCCGAGATCTGCAACATCTGCGACCGGCTCGGCATCGACCGGCCCGTGGTGAGCCAGCCTTATTACAACGCGATGAACCGCATGCCCGAGGTCGAGCATTTTCCGGCCTGCTCCTATTACGGCCTCGGCATCGTGCCCTATAGCCCGCTGGCGCGCGGCGTGCTCACCGGCAAGTACAAGCCCGATGCAGCCCCCGACAAGGACACGCGCGCGGGCCGCAACGACACGCGCATGATGCAGACGGAATGGCGACCGGAATCGCTCCAGCTCGCACAGGAAATAAAGACCCACGCTGAGAAGAACGGCATCACCGCCGGGCAATTCGCGGTCGCCTGGGTGCTGAACTCCGCCTTCGTCTCGTCGATCGTCGCAGGCCCCCGCACCGAGGAGCAATGGGACGGCTACATCAGCGCGCTCGACTATCGCTTCACCGCCGAGGACGAAGCGCTGATCGACCGACTGGTCGTGCCAGGCCATCCGTCGACCCCGGGCTACAACGACCCCGCCTACCCGATCGAAGGACGCCGCGCGCGGACGGCGTGAGAGCGAGAGACGACGATGGCGCTTGAAGACCGCTACGGCCTCCCGCTCTCCACCAGCTCCGATCAGGCCGCGTCTGCCTATCGCGAAGGCATCGACCTCATGCTCGCCGGCTGGATCGGCGCGGTGGAAGCGCTGGAGCGCGCGATCGCCGCCGATCCGGATTTCGCGCTGGCGCATATCGCCCGCGCCCGCCTGCATGCGTTTTACCAGCAGGGCGATCTCGCTCGCCAGAAGGCGGCCGTGGCGCGCGAGCTCGTCGCCAGGCGCGGTACGGAGCGCGAGCGTTCGCATGTCGAGACGCTGGCGCTCGCGATCGAGGGACGCGGGCCCGATGCAATCGCGGCGATGTTCAAACACGTCGAGAACTGGCCGCGCGACGCCGTCGTATTGTCGCTGCCACTCGGCGCCTTCGGCCTGTTCGCATTCTCCGGCATGGCCGATCACGACCGCGCCCGGCACGAGCTGTGCCAGCGCGTCGCGCAGCATTATGGCGAGGACTGGTGGTTCCTCACCATGTCCGGCTGGGCGATGACCGAGAATGGCGACGTCGCCCGCGGCCGCGCCGTGACCGAGCGTGGCTTCAATCTGCGCCGGGCCAATGCCCACGCCGCACATGCGGTGCTACATGCGATGTTCGAGGACGGCTCGATCGATGCGGCCGATCGTCTCGTCGCCGAATGGATTCCGACCTACGACCGCGCCGGCATCCTGCACGGCCATATCCTCTGGCACCAGGCGCTCGGTGCGCTCGAGCATGGCGATGCCACGCGCGCGCTTGCGATCTATGCCGACGTGCTGCAGCCGAGCGCGACGCAGGCGCCGCCGCTTAACGTCATCACCGATAGTGCCTCATTACTCTGGCGCCTGTCGGCCTATGGCCACATCGTGCCGAAGGCGCTCTGGGCCGAAGCCGACGCCACCGCGCAAAAACTGTTCCCGAAGTCGGGGCTGCCCTTCGCCGACGTCCACATGGCGCTGTTCGCGGCCGCGACGCAAAATCAGGACGCACTAACCGCGCGCCTTGCCGTGATCGACCAACGCGTCGCCGACGGCAAGCTGCCGGCCGGTCCTGTGGTGCCGGCGATCTGCCGCGCGCTGGCGGCGTTCGCAGATGAGAATTACGCCGCTTGCGTGCGCGAGCTTACACCTGTGCTCGCCGACGTCGTCCGCATCGGTGGCAGCCACGCCCAACGCGAGCTGGTCGAGGACACCTACCTCGTTGCCCTCATGCGCAGTGGCGAGTTGCCGCGCGCCCGAAAACTTCTCGACGCCCGCCTGCACCGCCGCCCATCCTTGCGCGATACGCGCTGGCAGGCGGCGATGGCTTGAGGCAGGATGAAGAAAATACGACCGGAGGACGCCCATGACCGAGATCGTTACACTGGAGGCACTGGCTGCGCGCGTTGCACCGGGGCAGTCGCTGGCGATCCCGGTCGACGGTTCGGGCGTCGCGATGGCGGCGACTGCGGCGCTGCTTGAAACAGGCATCCGCGATCTCAAGCTGATCTGTGTACCGATCTCCGGCATGCAAGCCGATCTCCTGATCGGCGCAGGCACCGTCGCCTCGCTCGAAACCAGCGCGGTGTCGCTCGGCGAAGCCGGCGCCGCGCCGCGCTTCACCGCCGCCGTCAAGAACGGCGCCTTTACACTTCGCGACTCCACCTGCCCCGCGATCTTCGCCGGCTTGCTTGCTGCGCAGAAGGGCGTGCCATTCATGCCGATCGCCGGCATCATCGGCAGCGACCTCCTCAACGTGCGGCCCGACTGGCAGGTCATCGACAGTCCCGTCGGCGAGGCACGCAAGGTGGTCGTGGTGCCCGCGCTCTCGCCCGACGTCGCGCTGTTTCACGCGCCCGAGGCCGATCGCGCCGGCAATGTCCGCATCGGCCGGCATCGCGAACTCGCCGATCTCGCTTATGCTTCGAAGCACACGCTGGTCACCGTGGAGCGCATCGTCGACCACAATCTCCTGGGAAGCGAAGATTCCGCCGCCGGCGTGCTGCCCTCGCTCTATGTCGACAGCATCGCGGTCGCCGAGCACGGCGCGTGGCCGCTGGCGCTGTGGGACGAGTATCCGGCCGACGAGGCCGAGATCACGCGCTACGCGGCGATGGCGCGCAGCGAGGACGGCTTTCGCGCCTATCTCTCGACGTTCCTGACCCATCGCAAGCAGGTGGCCTGATGTCGGCTGAGCGCGAGCGGCGCGAGATCCTGATCGCCACCATTGCCGATCTTCTCGACGGCATCCGTCATGTCGCAGTCGGCGCGTCGTCGCCGATCCCCGCGGCCGGCGCCATGCTGCTGCGCGCCCGCAACGAACGTGACGGCAAGCCGCCGGTGCGCATCTCGATCCTGGGGTCGCAGGCGAACAACTTCTTCACCAATGGCGGCATCGAGCTGTTCGACTGCGCGGCTCAAGGACGCGTCGACGCCTTCTTCCTCGGCGGCGGCCAGATCGATGGCGAAGGCAACATCAACCTGGTCGGCACCGGCGATTACCCCACGACCAGCGTGCGCTGGCCCGGCTCGTTCGGCTCGGCCTATCTCTATCATCTCATTCCGCGCGTGATCCTGTTTCGCGAGGAACATTCGCCGCGCGTGTTCGTGCCCAAGGTCGATTTCGTCAGCGCGCGTGCGATCACGCCGGAGGTCGCGCGCCGTGGCGGGCCACACGCGCTCCTGACCAACATGGCGCTGTTCGATTTCGACCGCGAGGCAGGCCGCTTCGCACTTCGCTCCGTCCATCCGCCTTTCACGCCGGCCGACATCCGGGAGAACACCGGCTTCACCTATCAAGAGCCGGACGTCGTGCGCGAAACGCCGCGGCCCGATGCCGCAACCCTCGCGCTCCTGCGCGGACGGGTTTTCGACGAACTGGCCGAGACTTATCCGGCTTTCGCGCGGACCATGAAGCAGGCGGCGTGACGGTCGCGTCCCCTCTGCCACGAAAAAAACATCGGCCTGGCGGCATGTGCCGGACGGATCGGGGCGATCGGGGGCGAATCGCCGATGGGTGGCGCGGTGGTATTCCAGACGGGTTTGGCCGGACAAACGGGATCGCAACCAATTTGCGATTCGATCGTTATTGGGCGGAACTTTCGCCCGTCTGTGGTCCCTTCTGTAGTTCCTTGGCACACGAGCCTGACGATGCGCCTCCGCCGACTGGTCCTGGCCGTCCCTTTCGTCGTTCTCGCAAGTCCTTGTTTTGCCGAGTCTTCCACGGCGATCGCGGTGAACAATCCGCCGGCGCAGCAGAATTCCCTTATGGACGTGCTCGCGCTGATGTCGGGCCATTGCAAGACATTCAAGGTCGCGGGACGCCCTTATCCCTGCAAGACCGTGGCCTTCGCCCATGACGACAAGGGCCGGGTCAATTTCGCGGTCGCGGTCGACGACCCCAACGACGAGAACCACGTCGTGTCGTTCTCCGGCGAGAACGGCAAGCGGGCCGACGACAATTCCTACGAGCTGCCGGTCGACCGCATGCTGCTCAACTCCAAGAACCGGCCGAAGGTCGACGGCCTGCCAGTCCCGGCTGCGCAGACCTCCACCGGCCGTTGCCGCCAGACCGGCAATTTCGCGGCCAGGAAAGTGAACGACGTCACCTGCTCTGCGACCGACAGCGAAGGCCGCAAGTATGAGCTGCTGTTCGTCTCCGACGGCACGCCGGTGAGTGTGCGCCGCATCAGACAGTCGTTGCCGTCGGTCCAGGATCCTTTCAGATAGACGCGATCACGCGAACGCCTTCTCCAGCGTCGCGAGGATCACGCCGAGCGCCTTGTCGTGTCGGGTCACGGCCGGCACCGGGCGATCGATCTTCATCAGTTGATAGACAGCCATCTGAGCCGCACGGACCGAATATTCGACAGTAAAGACCACGTCGTCCGGAATCTCGACGAACTGGCTGACGAAAGCGAGGTTCATCGAATTTTTCGGCACCGGCAGCGGCCTGTCGGTTACGCGACGCGGCATGAACATGCTGGTGATGTAGGGCATACGACAGGGAATGCAGATCGCGTCCTCGAACACGGCGCGGTCGAAGTTCAGATGACCACAGAGCTCCGTCAGTATGTCGGCGCCACCGCATTCCGACATCGGCTTGGCGACAAAATTGCCGATGCGGTCGGGATGCAGCGCGTAGCCCCAGAAAACCTGGACGTTCCTGGGCTGACCGTGGAAATGCGGCTGATGGTAGAGCACGACCGACATCAGCCAATTGGAATCCTTGAACGTCACAAGCCCGCCGGTGCCGGCCCTGTTGCCGGAGAACGCTTCCATCTGGTCGAAGAAGCGCGGGTCGCGGCAGGTGACGGTGAAGGACAGCCAATAGGATTCGGGGATCGAGCTGTTGAACGCCAACGGATTGCCGAATTCGGGGCGCCCCTTCGCAATCGTCTCCCATAGCGCCCAGCCCTGGCTGTCCGCCTTGGTCAGGTGCGGCGCAGGCTCGGTCATGGTGCCCAGGCTCGAGGCATCCGTCATCGAGCCGTTCTGGAAGAAAACCAGGTCGCCATCCTCGAGCCGGACATTGGCATTGCGACCGTCGCGATCGAGCATGAGCTGGCGTACCCGCAGCTTGTCACCTTCCCGCTCGAACGTCATGTCCGTGACACGCGTTCCCCGCACGAACTGCACGCCCTGCTGCTTCAGCCAGTCGACCAGCGGCCGAACCATCGCGTCATATTGATTGAAGACGGTGCGCTTGACGCCCGCGAGCGTCTCGATGCGCGGAAATTCGTTCATGAAGCGATGCAGATAGCGCTTCAGCTCAACCGCACTGTGCCAGGGCTGGAAAGCGAAGGTGGTCTGCCACATGTACCAGAAATTGGATTCGAAGAATCCCGGCGACAGCCAGTCGGTGATGCGGCTGGCACCGAGTGTCTCTTCGGAGGCCTCCGTCAGTCGCAACAGTTCGAGCCGGTCGCGCGCGGTGAAGCCCATATGCGAGACGTCGATCTTGAAGCGATTGCGATCGACCAGGCGTGCACGGGAATGGGCGGGATTCTCCATGTTGAACGCGACGGTCTCCTCGCGCACGCTCAGGCCGGGACGTTCGAGCGAAGGAATGCCGGAGAACAGGTCCCAGGTGCATTCGTAGTGATCGGTCGTGAGCATGCGGCCGCCGCGCAGCGAATAGGCACCGTTCTCGAGCTGGGCACCATCGAGGCTGCCGCCGACCAGCGGCTGTGCCTCGTAGATCATGATATCCCGTCCAGCCAGCTTCGCATCACGAATCAGGAACGCCGCGCCCGCGAGCGATCCGATGCCGCCGCCGATGAAATATGCCTTCATGCCTTGCCTCAATTGCAGTCCGATTGTCCGGGCGACATTGCATCGGCGGGCGACGGGGAAAGTTGCGCTGGATCAAGTGCGACGGAGGCCTCGTGTCAAATCGAAGTGAGGGCTGGACCTGCGACAACGTCCCGAAACGAGGGAAGATCGCCATTGCGCGCTTTCGCCTTCGTCTCACATAGTCGCCTCAGCGCGCAGCCCGAAAGATGCACCCTTTATGTCTCGTCCCCTCCCTGCCCTCATCGTCGTCGACGTCCAGCGTGCATTCGACGAATGGGAAGCGGCGGGCAAGCGGCGCAACAATCCGCATGCGGTGGCGCGCATCGCCGATCTGCTCGCGGCATTCAGGGCGAGCGGCGCGCCGATCTTCCATATCCGCCATGAAGGCACCAAGCCGAACTCGACATTTCTGCCGTCGCGCACCGGCTATGCCGTCAAAGACGAGGCGCGCGAACAGGCCGGGGAGCCCGTGATCGTCAAGCGCGTCAACAGCGCGTTCATCGGCACCGATCTGGAGGCGCGCCTGCGCGCCAACGGTATCAGCGCGCTCGTGATCTGCGGTGCCACAACAAATCATTGCGTGGAGACGACGACGCGGATGGCCGGCAATCTCGGCTTCGATGCGCGTCTCGTGCGCGATGCCACCTGGACGTTCGACCGCGTCGGTCCGGATGGTGAGACGCATTCGGCGGAATCCATCCACGCGATGACGCTGTCGAATCTCAACGAAGAATTTGCCCGCATCGTCACCGCGGGCGAGGTGATCGCCTCGCTGGCCACGTGAACTGCTCAGAACCTGTTAAGCGGTTCGTGGTACAATGGCGGCATGAAGGGTCTTGGCTTCGTCTGGGTGATGCTGGCATTCGCCGTCGTCGTGCTGGCGGCGGGCATTCCCTATTGGCGCATTCCCTATGACGAGCTCAACCGCGGACACTTCGCCGTTCTTCCGGGTGCGCTGCTGCTCGGCTTCCTGACGTTCATCCTGATCGTCACCAAGGTCGCGCCCGCAAAGTCGATCGCTTTGGCGATGCTAGCTTGCGTGCCGGTCATCGTTTGCATTTCGATTGCCAAGGACACGGCCCGCGACCCGACGTCGCACAATCTTTGGCCGTTCGAACTCATCATCGCCGCAATCGCCGGTGCCGCTGTCATCGTGCCCGTGATGTTGCTCGCTCTCGCGCTACGGTGGGCACTGGCGCGCATGGCGGCACGCTGAATAAACCATTTTGACGCATGCTCTGTGCGTCGTTTCGACGCCCGCACTCGCCGGAACGCCGGGCACGCCCATCTGTTGTCACTCGACACCAACTGGAGTGATGACATGAAATATCTCTTTGTCGCGATGGCCATCGGCGCTGCTGCGCTCACCGCGTCCGCAGCGAATGCGGCCGGCGGCGAAAAGGCAAGGCCGAACGCGCAGACGCGCCAGTCGACCGACATCAGCGCGCAGCACAGGCACGGCCATCGCGGTCATCGCCATCACCACTGGCGCCCGCACCACGGCTATTATCGCCCGCACTATCGCAGCTACGGCTACTACCCGCGCCACCACCGCTATTATGGCGGTGGCCCCTACGGCTACTACCGCGGTCGCTGGTAAGACGAAGGGCCCGCAGAGATGCGGGCCTTCTTTCTTAACGCTGCAGGATGAGGCCAGCCGTCTCCAGCCCGCTCGCGAGCGCAGCCTCGACCGTTCCCATGTCACGGCCGCGATAGAGCGCCTCGCCCGAGAACAACACCAGACCATCGGCGCGCGCGAGGCGCTCCTGCGCAACGCGCGTCCGCGGCGTTGCCCAGGAATAAGCGCCGCGGGCGAAGGCATCGTGCGCCCAGTTGGCGGCTGAGGCCGCCACAAGGTCGCGCGCGATCTCATCGCGTGGCAGGGCGAACATGGCTGCGAGAGAGTCGATCCCGGCATCGATCAACGCTTGCGGATCGAGATGCGACAGCTCCGCCGTTCGTGGGCCGCCGAACCATCCCGTCAGCACCGGATGCTGATCCGGATAACGCGTCCACCACACGGGGATCGTCTGGTCCGACAGCAGGAAGATCATATCCGCGAGCTCTTCGCGCCGCTCACGCCACCACGGCCGCTTGAAGCGCAGGAGGATCTTGATGACGCTGCCGAACCCGATGTCGTCGGCAACGGCTGCCTTCTCACGTGCGGCTGCGGGCAGCGCGATCTCGCGCAGCAACGGCAGCGGCACGGTGAGGATGACGCGATCGCAGATCTGTACCTCGCCACCCGCGCAGCGGACGGTGACCTTGCCGCCGCTCTCCTGGATCGCCGCGACCACAGCACCGAGGTGAATGACCGCGCCGGATTTGCGACACTCGGCCGCTAAAAAATCGATCAACCCGCCATAGCCGCCGTCGAGACGGCCCTGCGACGCATGTCCGTCATTCATCCATTCGTCGCGCAGCGCCAGGATCGAGGCGCGCTCGGGATCGGCCGCGTCATAGCCCTCGACCATGCGCTCGACACTGTGCCGCAGGCGCGCATCGTCCGGCCCAGCGAAGTGCCGGCGCAGGAAATCGGCGACGGTGAGATCCTCCGTCAGATCCTTCAGCGCCGCATGAAGCCGTTCATCATAGGGATCGCGCGGGCTCTCCCGCGAGAACGCAGTGCCGTCGAAGCTCCATTGCACGCCGCCGATCGTCCGCACCGTCAGCCCCGCCTCGCGCGCCAGGCTCCGCGTGACCGGCGCCTCACCATGGACGAACTCGGCGCCGCCATCGGCAGGATAGCCAAACTCCGAGGCCGGCAGCGGATGGATGCGCCCGCCGCAGCGATCGCGCGCCTCCAGGATCGTGACCTGCTTGCCGCCGCGGGCGAGCTCGCGCGCCGCCATCAAACCGGCCGCGCCCGCGCCGACAATGACGATATGCTCTGGCGTATCCGGCATGCTGCTATTGGCGTGCGGGATCGTTCTGGATCAGATAGCGCAGCAGCAGGACGCCGCCACCGAGATCCCGCGTGCTCTCCAGCGTCATCGCCGTGAGCGGCGCGCGCTTGTCGCTATCCTCTTCGGTGGAATCGAACACGAAGGGCGCGCCCTTGGCGCCATCGATCGCGGGGCTCAGGATCAAATTGAACTCGTCGATCAGGCCGGCGCGCAGAAACGCGCCATTGGCGACACCGCCGCCTTCAACAAGCAGGCGCTTTACGCCGAGTTCGCGATTGAGGATCTCGACCGTCAAGGCGAGATCGATCTCGGTTTGGCCTGCGAAAATATACGACACGCCCTCGCCGCGCAGGCCTGCGAGATGCGAATCCGGCACGCTCTCGGTCAGCACCACGACGATGGGATCGCCGCCGATGTCCGAGCGTCCCCAGCCGATCTTGCCCTGCGCATCGAGCACGACGCCGTAAGTCTTGGCATCGCGCCGCGCAAACCAGTTTTCGCGCGGCAGCTTTGCACTCGTATCGGGATACGGTTTACCCTTGGCGAATTCCGAGCCGGTGACGCGGCCGATCACCCAGGCATCGCCGCCAAGCTGATCATGGATCTTCTCGAACCAGTCGGTGCCGGCACCCTTCGGCCTCCAGCGGCTGGGATGCGTGCGGCCGTCGAGGCTCGAATGCATCAGACAGATGACATAGGGCTTCATGCAAATTCTCCGCAACCGCTCTCAGGCCGGCTTGTTGCCCTTCTCGCGATCGTTCACGATCTTCGCGAGAGGATTGAGTTTGGGCGGTGCGACCAGCTTGAGCGTATTGCTGTCGTGATGATTGAACGGCGCGCCGCGGACGAACAACTCGGTCTGGATCGCATAACTCCAGCTGCCGTCGTCATTGAAGGTGATGTCGCAGCGATAAGCATCGGTGCGGAAGGCTTGTTCCAGGAAATCCGTCGAGCAGATCCCGTAGGCGGTGTCACCGCGCTTTGCGGTCACGGAGATCTTTTTGTCATCCGGCTTGGCGTGGCCCGAGGCCAGCAGCACCTGCCCGCGCGGGATCGCCAGCGTCTGCATGATCAGCCCGGTTGCGGCCTCCCACAGCCAATAGCCGACCTGGTCGTGGAAGGTGATGTCTTCCTCTGGCGTGTTGATGTGGATGTGATAGCGCAGGCCGTAGAACAGCTGCGGCCCGTTGGCCTGCGGATCGATCGGGTCCATCCGGATGTGCTCGATGAAAGTTCGCCGCTCCGGCCCATCCGCTTTCGGATTGATATCGATGCCCTTGTCCGCCTGCCAAGTGCCGGCGAGCCGGCGCAGCGGCCCGAGATTGGCAAGGCTGTCGGGTGAGACGTCCTCTTGCTCGGTGAAGATATCGGCGGGAACGGGCAGCATGGTAACCTCGCATCGTTGCGCGCAGCAGCAATAGCACAGGAGCAGCGCAAAACACCTGCCATGGAACCGGAAGGCTGCCCCGCGCGTTGTGAGCCCTTGAGTACGAGTCCTCGAATTCCGGGCTCGAATGGGCGGGATGCCCAAGTAAATTCACGTCATGCGTCGCGAGGGGGGCCCGGTGCTGTCGGAGAACGCTGCTCGGCAGTCAATCGAAGTGGGCTTCCTAGCTGAAGGAGGCCAGCTGGGTGCGATGATGCGCGCCCGCGACTGGTCGGACTGCCCGCTCGGCCCTCCCTGCCAATGGTCCCAGTCCCTCAAAACGACAGTCGGCATGCTGTTGGCCGCACAAGCCCAGATCGTGCTGTTCTGGGGCCCGGACTATGTCGCACTCTACAACGACGCCTATGCGCCGGGCATCGGCGCTAATCACCCTCGCGCCCTCGGCCGGCCCGCGATCGAAAACTGGGGCGAGCTCTGGGACGATCTCGAGCCGCTGTTGTCGGGCGTGCGCCAAACGAGAAAGACGTTCGCAGCAAAGGATCGTCCTTTCTACGTCGAGCGCCATGGCTATGGCGAGACCAGTTACTGGGACGTGTCCTACTCGGCCGTGCCTGACGATGATGGTTCAGTCGGCGGCGTTCTCTGCATCGTCTCCGAGACGACCGAGCGTGTTCTCGGCGAGACCCAGTTGCGGGCAAGCGAAGCGCGCTACAGGGAGTTGAACGCGACGCTCGAACAGCGTGTGGCCGAACGTACCGCAGAGCGTCATTTGCTCGCCACCATCGTCGAAACCACCGACGGGCAGATCCAGGCGCTCGATCTCGACTACCGCTGGCTCGCCATCAATACTTCCTGTGCCGACGCCTATCAGCGCATCTACGGCAAGCGGCCGAATGTCGGCGATTCCCTGCACGAATTCCTCGCCGACCGGCCCGAACATCTCGCGGCCGCCGTTGCGATCTGGGGTCGCGCGCTGGCCGGCGAAGCCTTCACCAATATCGAGGAGTTCGGCGATCCCCGTTTCGATCGCCGTGTCTTCGAGATGAAATTCGAATCGCTGCGCGCGCCTGACGGCACGCGGATCGGCGCATTCCTGACGGGAATGGACGTGACGGATCGCCTGGAGGAGCAGGCGCGGCTCGCACAGGCCGAGGAAGCGCTGCGCCAGGCCCAGAAGATGGAAGCCATGGGCCAGCTCACCGGCGGCGTCGCGCATGATTTCAACAATCTGCTGACGCCGATCGTCGGCCTGCTCGACCGGCTTCAGCGCAAGGGCATCGGCAGCGAGCGCGAGCATCGCCTGATCGCCGGCGCCATCCAGGCCGCCGACCGCGCCAAGACGCTGGTGCAGCGGTTGCTTGCGTTCGCGCGCCGGCAACCGCTTCAGGCCATCCCGGTCAACATCGGCCGTCTCGTCGCCGACATGGGAGACCTGATCTCCAGCACGACAGGCCCGCAGATCCAGGTGACGGTGGACACGCCCGAAGGACTGCCCGAAGCCATGGCCGATCCCAACCAGATCGAGATGGCGATCCTGAACCTGAGCGTGAATGCCCGCGACGCCATGCCCCAAGGCGGACGCTTGCACATCTCGGCCAAGACCCGGACGATCGAGCGCGCACACGGCTCTGACCTGGCGCCGGGCATCTATGTCTGCATCTCGGTCGCTGATACCGGCATCGGCATGGACGAAGAGACATTGGCTCACGCCGTCGAGCCGTTCTTCTCGACCAAGGGCATCGGACAAGGCACCGGCCTCGGTCTCTCCATGGTCCACGGCCTGGCCTCACAGCTTGGCGGCGCGCTGACGATCAAGAGCACCGTGGGTGCGGGCACGACGGTGGAGTTATGGCTGCCGGTCAGCCACGCGGTCTCGGAAGCGATCGACGAAATTCCGCAGCCAAAGCTGCGGCCCGTTCCCGTCGGCACCGCGCTGCTGGTCGACGACGAACCGCTGGTGCGCATGAGCACCGCCGAGATGCTGGGCGAGCTCGGCTACAAGGTCGTCGAAGCAAGCTCTGCGGAGGACGCGCTCCGGCGCGTCAGGGACGGCCTGCGGCCGAACCTGCTGGTGACCGATCATCTGATGCCCGGCATGAGCGGAACGGATTTGGGCCTTGCGCTGCGCAACCAATATCCCGAGCTGCAGATCCTCGTCGTCTCAGGTTATGCCAACAACGAAGGCATCACGCCGGACCTGTCGCGGCTGACAAAACCGTTCCGCAGCGATGAGCTCGCGGCAAGCCTGGCGAATCTGGGAAAGGTCGGGCACTAGCTCGCGCAGCAGAGTTGATGTCGGTGACACGGCTTGCATACGCGGCCGCGCATCTGCTCTATTTTTATTCAGACAACGCTACTACGGCGGCAAGACCCCATTCACATAGCAGCATCGCAGCCACCGAATTGTTTGTGTTCGGCGTTCCCATTGCGTCGCGCACTTAGGGTGGTAAGACCTTGATGCACGAGACTTGCCTCATGGACTGTGACAGCCGCCAGCGGCGGATGATGCAGTTCCCAAAGTGACTTTTAAGCTACGCTTTTGACGTGAGTGGTTTGGAATGCAGCAGGCTTCGGTCGAAAGGTTCTCGGACCTGATCGGCGGCATCTATGATTGCGTGATCGCACCCGAACGCTGGGCCGAGATTCTCGACGAGATTTGCAACGAGCTCGGCTTTGCCACCGGCGCACTCTCGATCGCCAGCCTCACCAACATGAAGGCCATCGTCAATGCGGTCTCCGGATCCAACCTGACCCAGATGACCCAGAACGCGATCGGCTATGGCGCGGACATCATCGCGCTCTGGGGCGGGGCCGAGCGCATCGCGCATTACCCACTCGGCGAGCCGATCGTCCAATCCCAGGCGGTCCCGCAGGAGATCATTTCCGCCAATCGCTATTATCGCGAATGGGCCGTTCCCAAGGGCCTGTTCGATGCCGTGGCCGTCGGCCTCGTGCGCGACAGGTCGATGGTTGGAAATGCGATCTTCAGCCAGCATGAATCCGCCGGCGCCATCGACGAGGCACAGCTCGGTGGATTGCGCCTGCTCGCGCCGCACATCCGCCGCGCCGTGACGATCAGCAATCTGTTCGATTTGAAGACGGTTGAAGCGGCGACATTCGCCGCGACGGTCGAGGCCCTCACGATCGGCGTCGTGCTTACGGATGAACATGCGAAGATCGTCCACGCCAATGCCGCAGCCGAAACCATGCTGGCGGCCGGCGATCCTATTCTGATGCAGCATGGCCGGATCGCAGTTCAGTCCGCGACGACCACCACCTCCCTGCAATCGGCCATTGCACAAGCCGCAAAGGACGAGGCGGCGCTCGGGCAAAAAGGCATTGGCATCCCGATCCTGCGCCCGAGCGGTGAGCCTCTTGTCATCCACGTCCTGCCGTTGCGACGCGGCCCCATGCGAGCCAACCTTGCCCAGCGCGCCGCCGCCGCGCTGTTCGTGGCGTCAGCCTCCGCACCGCCGCAGATGTCTCACGTTGCACTGAACCAGCTCTACGATTTGACCCCGGCCGAGATTCGGATCTTCGAGCTCATCTGCGAGGGGCATACGCGCGACGCGATCTCGGGGCTGCTCGGCGTGACCGTCGCAACCGTGAAGAGCCATTTGCTTCACGTGTTCGAGAAGACGGGCTGCCGCCGTCAGGTCGATCTGGTCAGACTAGCGAAGTCGCTCACGTTTCCGGTGTGAGGCCTGCCCTCAGGCCGTTTCCGACATCGAACTGACACGCTGCTCGAGCACGCTGATCGTCGCGACCAGATTATCGCGTCGCCCGCGAAGGGTCGCTGCAAGCACCGGATAGTTCGGCTGCTGTGCATCGAACACCCCGGCTCGTGCCTCTTCCTCGAGAATATCGGTATTGAGCAGCCGAACGCGCCACCACAAATCGGCGATCAACCCATCGAGCCGGAGTTCTCCACCCGCACCAGATCGGGACACTTCCTGCATCACTTGCCTCAGCCTGAAACGGCCTCCCTGATGGAGGCCTGACTTTGGTGATGACTGAGCAAGGGGAGTGCCAGGAGAAGGCGGTCGGGATCCGCAGCGCTGCACTATGCGCGGCTGTTGGCGGAAGCCGGCGGATCAGGACCTGATGCTTAAGGGGAGAATGGTGCCCAGGGGCGGAATCGAACCACCGACACTGCGATTTTCAGTCGCATGCTCTACCAACTGAGCTACCTGGGCGTGCTCCACGAGAGGGGCCAAAGCCCATCGAGCGGGCGGTTTATAGTGGGCTCGCAGCGGCCTGTCTACCCGGCTACGCCAAGAGGCTTCGCCGGGCGCGGCCCGGCTGTGCACAAGCTGGGGCGGCTTGCCGGACAAACCGCTAAGCTATTGAAGTTAATTACTATTCCACGTCATCGACCTCGTCATCCCGGCCGGGAATGACGTAGGAGCCCTTCAGCCAGCGGTTCAGATCGACGTCGCGGCAGCGCGACGAGCAGAACGGACGGGTGGCCAGCGCCTGCGGCTTGCCGCAGATCGGGCAGGTCTTGAGGGGCCCGGCGGGCGTTTTGGCTTGATCGTCCATGGTCGGGATAGCTGTCTACGAAGTCGAGGCGTTCAAGGGCCCGGCGGCAAACGGATTTCTCGGGCCGCGGCGCAGGCTCTCACCCACCTGCTTCTACTGTGCATGGGGTTGTTTTCGAGATTTGGTCAGACCGCGGTGGCGTTGAGCCAGCCGAATCGAATCGGAAAGCCCTCGCCGCCGAGCAGCGTCGTGGTCTCGTAGAGCGGCAGGCCGACGACGTTGGTGTAGGACCCCACCATCTTCACCACGAACGAGCCTGCGATGCCCTGCACGGCATAGCCGCCGGCTTTGCCGCGCCATTCACCGGAGCCGATATAGGCCTGGATGTCGTCTTCCGAGAGGCGCTTGAAGCGGACGCGGGTCTCGACCAGGCGCTGGCGGAACGCCTCGCGCGGCGTCACCAGGCAAATCGCCGTGTAGACGCGATGGTTGCGGCCCGACAGCAGCCGCAGGCACTGCGCGGCCTCGTCCACCAGATTGGCTTTGGGCAGGATGCGGCGGCCGACCGCCACCACGGTATCGGCAGACAGGATGAAGGCGCCGCGCAGCTCATCGTCCAGCTGGACCGATTTGAGCGCCGCATCGGCCTTGGCCCGCGCGAGACGGTTGGCGCAGGCGCGCGGCAGCTCGCCCCGCTTCGGCGTCTCGTCGACGTCGGCCGGCCGGAGTGCGTCCGGGTCGATGCCGGCCTGGTTGAGCAGCGACAGGCGCCGCGGCGAACCGGAGGCAAGAACGAATTTGGGGCGGCCGAGCATCAGGTGATTTTGGGAGATTTGGCAGGGGGTGAATTGCGCGCGGAACCTATCGGAAGGGGGCTGATTTCACAACCCGGGAACCCCGACTTTGCTGATTCGAGGTTTCCGACCTGCGTGGTGCCCTTAGTCTGTGACGCGGGTGTTACGGCAACCCATGCTACCCGCTCGCGGCCCCCACTTTCGCGAACCGCCGCCGGATGCGCATCAGCAAGAGGTCGCAGACCTCGCGATAGGCTGCGAGCTTCTGGTCGCGGCTGCCCTCGATGGTGGTGGGATCATGCGTCGGCCAGTATTCGACGTCGGCGGCGAGCGTGCGGGTCAGCTCCAGCGCCTTGTGGTGCGCCTCAGGCGAGAGCGTGATGATGAGGTCGAAATTCAGCCCCTCCCAGTCCTCCAGCTCCTCGAAGGTCTGCGGCTTGTGGGTGGAGATGTCCTGGCCGAGCTCGGCCATCACGGCAACCGCGAATGGATCGAGCTCGCCTTTTCTCGCGCCGGCCGACTTCACATAGAGGCCCTGCGGAAACATGTGCTGCAACAGGCTCTCGGCCATCGGCGAGCGCACGCTGTTCATCGCGCAGGCGAACAGCACCGATTGCGGATCGCGTGCGCGTAGGGGCGCAGCCATCCGCGGTTACCCCTTCCAGTGCAGGACAGTGATGAGCGTGAACAGCCGGCGCGAGGTCTCGAAATCGACCCGCACCTTGCCCTTCAGCCGCTCCTGCAGCGTGCGCGATCCCTCGTCATGGATTCCGCGGCGGCCCATGTCGATGGCCTCGATCTTGTCCGGGGTCGCAGTGCGGATCGCCTGGTAATAGCTGTCGCAGATCATGAAATAGTCCTTCACGATCCGCCGGAACGGCGTCAGCGACAAGAGATGCGCGACCACTGGCGTACCGTCCTCGCGGCGGATGTCGAACATCAGCCTGCTGCCGGTGATACCGATATGCAGCGTGAACGGCCCCTTGCCGTCGGCGCCATCGGGCGCGAACAAATTCTGCTCGATCAAATCGTAGATCGCGATCGCGCGCTCATGCTCGATGTCCGGGCCGGAACGGCCGATCGAGTCCTCGTCGAGGGTGACCGCGACGATGCGATTGGTCGAGTCGTCCTGTTCGGGCAGCTCTGTCATGACAGATTGAGGCGCAATCCAATCGAGCGCGAATGGGCGTCCAACCCCTCCGCTTGTCCAAGCGTCATCGCAGCCGGTCCGAGCGCAAGCAACTGGTCCGGGCCGCATTTCAGGATCGAGGTGCGCTTCATGAAATCAGCGACCCCAAGCCCTGAGGAGAATCGCGCCGAGCGCGCCGTCGGCAGCACGTGGTTGGAGCCGCCGACATAATCGCCGATCGCCTCTGGCGTATGCGCGCCGAGGAAAACTGCACCGGCGTTGCGGATCTTCGCGGCGAGCGCGTCGGGATCGGTGGTCATGATCTCGAGATGTTCGGCTGCGATCGCATCCGCGAGCGGAATGGCCTCGGTGAGAGTCTTCACCATGATGATGGCGCCGAAATCGGCCCAGGACTTGCCGGCAATCTCGGCACGCGGCAGCATCTTCAGTTGCGCTTCGACGGCCTTCTCGACATCGGCGGCGAGGCGCGCGGAGTCCGTGATCAGGATCGACTGCGCGCTGGCGTCGTGCTCGGCCTGCGCCAGCAGATCAGCGGCGATCCAGTCGGCATTGCCGGTGTCGTCGGCAATCACCAGCACCTCGGAGGGGCCGGCGATCATGTCGATGCCGACCTTGCCGAACACCAGGCGCTTGGCGGCGGCGACATAGGCATTGCCGGGGCCGACGATCTTTGCGACCGGCGCGATCGTCGCGGTGCCATAGGCGAGCGCCGCCACGGCCTGCGCGCCGCCGACGCGGTAGATCTCGCTGACACCGCCGAGCGAGGCGGCAGCCAGCACCAGCGGATTGAGCTTGCCGTCGGGCGAGGGCACCACCATCACCAGGCGCGAGACGCCGGCGACCTTGGCCGGCACTGCGTTCATCAGGACCGAAGACGGATAGGCCGCCGTGCCGCCGGGCACGTAGAGGCCGGCGGATTCGATGGCGCTGTAACGCCAGCCGAGCTCGACGCCGAGCGGATCGGTGAAGCGCTCGTCCTTCGGCAGCTGGCGGCGATGATAGATCTCGATACGGTCGCGCGCGAGCTTGAGCGCATCCAGCGTCGCGATATCGCAGGCCTTTGTTGCGGCGTCGATCTCGGCGGCCGAGACGCGCAAGCCGGATGCATCCAGCTTCAACCGGTCGAACTTCGCGGTCGCCTCGAGCAGGGCCGTATCGCCGCGCTTGGCGACGTCGTCGACGATGGCGCGCGCGGCGGCCTCAACGTCGGCCGAGACCTCGCGCTTGGCGGCGAGGAAGGACGCGAATCGCTGGTCAAAATCGGCGCTGCTACGGTCGAGACGAACGGGCATTTTGGGCTTGGCTTCTGCTGGTTTTAGGGGGCGCAATCTGGCTCACCGCCCCCCTGCTCAATGGCGCGGCGGGGAAGCTGCGTCAACCCTTGCAAGCTACCGTTCCGGTGGGGGCCGCTCCGGCTGGTATACCGGCCACGTCACCCCTCCCCATCGATCCCCAGCCCCGTTCCCAGTTCGTCCTCCCCCAGATCAGTCAGCTCACACTCCAGGCACTCGACGTCGAGGCGGATGGCACCGCCCTGGGCGAACAGTAGCAACGCGCTGCCGCCGGGCTCCTCGTCGCGACCATCCTGGGGATGAAACTCGATGCCGACGAGGTCCAGAACCGCCGCAGGTGTCGCCAGATCGATGTTGCGCGATTTGCAGGCAAGCACGCGGTCGAAGCGGAGTGCGGCAACCAAGCGACGCGGCTCGGCCTCGCCGCCCAGTGTCTGCTCCCAATCCAGCCGGCTCATGCCAACCACCAGGCGCTTTTCGCCCTGCCGCCAGATAATGTCGGACGGCTGAACGCGAGCGTCCTGCACATGGGTCGATATGACAGCGAGATCATCCGCATCGAGCGCGATCAGTTTGAGCGGGGGAGACATCACCGACACTTCTCCTCGGGGGGCTGATACGGCTCAACGCGTGAGCTTGCCGAAATATCCGCGCAAATTAGCGGCCACGCGGACTAGAGGCTATTGATATCCTCCATTTCCAGCACCTTCTTGGGATAGCCGACCCGGGCGACATGGATCATGGCGCGGCCCACCTGCTCGGTCGTGGTGACGAGGTTTGGCGACATCCGGCGCAGCACCGACCACAGCGGCCCGGTCACGTTGTAGACCGCCTGCACCCAGGCGGTCTTTGAGCGGATCCCGTGCAAGGGCTGGATCGCGCCGGGCCGGAACATGTAGGCGGCCTTGAACGGCAGCTTGAGCAGATCGTTCTCGGTCTTGCCCTTGACGCGCGCCCACATCCGCGGGCCCTGCTCGGTTGAATCGGCATGAAGACCGGTGACATAGGTGAAAGTCATCTGCGGATTGAGCCGCGCCAGAATCGTCGCCGCGGCGAGCGTGATGTCGTAGGTGAGATGACGGTAGCGCTCTTCGCTCATGCCGATCGACGAGACGCCGAGACAGAAAAAGCAGGCATCGTAGCCTGTGAGCTGCGCCTCGATCGCCGAATAGTCCGTGAAGACATCGTGGATGATCTCGGTGAGCTTGGCGTCGTGCACACCGGTCGGACTGCGCCCAACCACTAGCACGCGCTCGACGCCGGCATCGACCAGGCACTCGCGCAAAACGCCCTGCCCAACCATGCCAGTCGCGCCGAAAATAATGACACGCATTGGTGAGCCCCCACCGCCGGACGAGGGATTCTGTCCGCATCGCCTATGTGAGCGACCTATTCGCGGAAACAACCCCCGTCTCGCCGCCAACGCGGCGAGCCACCCTCTCCCGCAGGGGGCCCATAGGGGAGAGGGGGAGAGGGGGAGAGCGATCGCTCAGCTCTTGAAAAACGCCAGCAGGTCAGCGTTGATCGTTTCGGCTTCCGTGGTCGGCATGCCGTGCGGAAAACCCTTGTAGGTCTTAAGCGTGCCGTTCTTGAGCAGCTTGGCCGATAGCGGCGCGGAATCGGCGTAGGGCACGATCTGGTCGTCGTCGCCATGCATCACCAGCACCGGCACGTTGATCTTCTTCAGATCCTCGGTGAAATCGGTCTGCGAGAACGCGACGATGCCGTCGTAATGTGCCTTCGCGCCGCCCATCATGCCCTGCCGCCACCAGTTCTGAATCACGGCCTCGGATGGTTTCGCGCCGGGACGGTTATAGCCGTAGAACGGACCGGTCGGGAGGTCGCGATAGAATTGCGTGCGGCTGGCGGCGAGCTGCTTCTGCAGATCGTCAAACACGCTCTTCGGCAGGCCGCTGGGATTGGCCTCGGTCTTCACCATCAGCGGCGGCACCGCGGAGAGGATCGCTGCCTTGGCTACGCGGCTCTCGCCATGGCGCGCGATGTAATGCACGACCTCGCCACCGCCGGTGGAATGGCCGACATGGATGGCATTCTTCAGGTCGAGATGCGCGGTCACAGCGGCGAGATCGTCGGCATAATGATCCATGTCGTGACCGTCTGAGACTTGCGACGAGCGACCGTGGCCGCGGCGGTCATGCGCGATAACGCGGTATCCGCGCGCGACGAAAAACAGCATCTGCGCGTCCCAGTCGTCGGCCGACAGCGGCCAGCCATGGCTGAACACGATGGGCTGGCCCGAACCCCAATCCTTGTAGAAAATATCAACGCCGTCTTTGGTGGTGATGGTGGGCATGGATTGCCTCCTTTCAAATGAGAATCGCCGCGTCGTACGCGAACATCCGCGAGCCGATAATCCAGAGATGGTTGCGCCACGTCCCGGATGCGATGCCTCGCATCAATCCGGAACGGCGAGGATCGTGCGATCAGGCAAACGCCATCGGCTTGTAGCGGCGCCAGGCGCCGATGGTGACCAGCACGAAGAACACCAGCACGATGCCCTGCACCGCGGCGAACACGGGACCGGACGGCGGGGCCGGCGGCACGGCGGGTGCGAGCGCGGCGAGCGCCGGCACTTTCAGGAACGACTGGATGATCAGCACGAAGACGTTGAAGTAGAGCGAGATCATCGCGGTCACGACATAGACCGGCCGCCACACGCCCGAGAGCTTCATGCCGTAGAGCGCGAAGCAGGCGATCGCGAGCAGCACCAGCGAAATGCCGGCGATGATGTAGGAGGGCAGCAGCTCCTTGAACGGGAACAGGAAGCCGGTCGCATTGGTCAGGATGGTGAAGACCAGAAAGATCGCGGTGAGGCCCGGCATCGACTTCGAGCCGAGCAGCCCGAACATCACGATCAGGCCCGCGGCAATAGCGATCAGGCTGATGATGACATGGACCAGTGTGAACGTTTGCAGGCTCATCCCGAGCACCATGACATCTCTCCTACTCTCTGCATTGAGATCAGGGGACTGATATTACGGTCCTCATCGGATTGCCACATGCGGCACGATCACACATGCGCGCGCAGCCATGCGTCATCGTGCGAATCGACAAACGCATGACTGAATTTTTTGCAGCGCTGTCACAAACGATGGCAGCCTTCGACGAAAGTTGAATCGAAGCTTCACACTTCCTTGGTGTCGAAGATCAGGAGATCGGCGCCACCGCTGGCAAATTTCGGTACGTCGCCGGCTGCGGCCTTGCCCTCTTCGCTGCCGAAGGCCTTCTGGATGTCGGCCACGCTGTTGAAGGTGAGGACGGCGACGAGGTGAATGCCCGAGGGACCTGCGGGCGAGGCGACCGCGCCGGTGCTGACGGCGTATTTCTTCAGGCCTGGAAGTTTCTTGGCGAGCGGGATGTGGGTTTCTGCATAGTGCTTGTCGAAGGCAGCAGCGTCTTTGGGCGTTTTGTAGAGCACGACGAGTTCGGCCATTTAGTCCTCCCAATGAATCTTTGTTTTGCACGCGCGATCGGTCTCGCGACAAGGGTATAGTCGGGCATCACACGGCAAGATGGCAAGCCACAATCGACTTGCCGTCTGCTTGTCTTATCCTTGACTTACTTTTTTTGAGCACGATCTTGCCGGAAAACCGCTTCACACTTTTCCGGATCGTGCTCAGAGCGCCGGTTTTGCGGCGTCGCCGAGATAGCCGTGGAGGGAGGCGACGACCTGCGCGCCTTCGCCGATGGCGCCGCCGACGCGCTTGACCGAACCAGAGCGGACATCGCCAACGGCGTAGACGCCGGGCACCGAAGTCTCGAGCGGCGCGACCAGCTTGCCTTGGTTCAGCTCCGACTGAGCACCCGTCACGACGAAGCCGCCGCGATCAAGTGTCACGCCGCAGCCGTCGAGCCAG
>JAEWHT010000330.1 GCA_023387695.1 Pseudomonadota bacterium
ACATCGGGGTCGCCAGACCCAGCGCGCAGGGGCAGGCGATGATCAGCACGCTCACGGCGGCGACGAGGCCAAAGGCGAGGCGCGGCTCCGGCCCGAACCAGGCCCAGGCGGCGAAAGCAACGATCGCGACGACAATCACTGTCGGTACGAACCAGCCTGCGACCTGATCGGCCAGCCGCTGGATCGGCGCGCGCGAACGCTGCGCATCCGCGACAATCTGCACGATCTGCGACAGCAGCGTCTCGCGCCCGACCTTGTCGGCGCGCATGATGAAGCTGCCGGACTGATTGAGCGTGCCGGCGATGACCTTTGCGCCGGTCTCCTTGGTGACCGGCATGGATTCGCCGGTGACAAGCGACTCGTCGAGCGAAGAACGGCCCTCGAGAATGACGCCGTCAACCGGCACCTTCTCGCCGGGGCGAACGCGCAGGGAATCGCCGGCATGCAGCGTGTCGATCTCGACCTCATGCTCGCTACCGTCGGCATCGACGCGACGCGCGGTCTTCGGTGCGAGCTGCAGCAGCGCCTTGATCGCGCGCGACGTCGCGTCGCGAGCGCGCAGCTCCAGCACCTGGCCGAGCAGCACCAGCACGGTGATGACGGCCGCCGCTTCGAAATAGACGGCGACTGCGCCGTCATGACCACGGAAGGTCGCGGGGAAAATCTGCGGCGCGATCGTGCCGATCAGGCTGTAGGCATAGGCAACGCCTGTGCCCATCGCGATCAGCGTGAACATGTTGAGATTGTGCGTGCGCAGCGATTGCCAGCCGCGCACCAGGAACGGCCAGCCGGCCCAGAACACCACGGGCGTCGCGAAGACGAGTTGGATCCAGTTCGATAGTGTCGGGTCGACCCAGTTGTGCGGACCCGCAAGATGGCCGCCCATCTCCAACGCTACGGCCGGCAACGCGAGCGCGCCGCCAATCCAGAATCGCCGCGTCATGTCGGCGAGCTCGGGATTGGGTCCGGTCTCGAGGCTCGCGACCTCCGGCTCCAGCGCCATGCCGCAGATCGGGCAGCTGCCGGGTCCGACCTGGCGGATCTCCGGATGCATTGGGCAGGTGTAGATCGTGCCCGCCGGCATCTCCGGCTCGGGTGTTTTTTCCTTCGCCAGATATTTCGCGGGATCAGCTGCGAATTTGGTGCGGCAGCCGGCCGAGCAGAAATGGAAGGTCTCGCCGTGATGCTCAAAGCGATGCTTTGAGGTCGCGGGATCGACCGTCATGCCGCAGACGGGGTCGAGAACCTTCGCGGCGGCGGCACCGTGGTCGTGATGGTGCACATGACCGGCATGATCACCATGTCCGCCGCAGCAGGACGAGGCTTCCGGCTTGGGAGCAGGTGCCGCGGCCTTGGCAGAGCAACCGCAGCCGGACTGCGTATCTCCATGATGATGGCTGTGATCCGCGTCGCTCATTCCTGCACTCCGGCCTTGTAACCTATACCCGGTAGGGGTATATAGACCTCATGCGCAAGGACATCAAGGCATCCGTCGGAAAACGTCTCGGCCGGATCGAGGGGCAGGTTCGCGGCCTCTCGAAAATGGTCGAGGAAGATCGCTACTGCATCGACATCGTCACGCAGATAGCGGCGGTGCGCGCCGCACTGCGCCGTGTCGAGGAAGAGGTTTTGAAGGACCACGTCGCCCATTGCGTCGAGCACGCGATTGCGAGCGGCGACAAGGCCGATCAACGCGACAAGATCGCGGAGCTGATGGCGGTGATCGGAAGGGCGGAGCGCTAGGGCGCGCTCGCAATGACGGCAGGGACTTACGCTGCTCTCTCTCGCGAGCGCCCACGTCGTCGCGGGCGATACATCGCTAGTCTCTTCAACAGCGGCAGATGCGCGCCCTCGGTGACGCGCTCTGCTGGCTGCGCGTCTACTTGCTCAGCCGAAACTTCAACCGGCGCTTCTTCGTCAGCCGCTTCAGGAACGAGCGGCGGCGCACTGATCGTTTCTGGAAACACACCGAATGAGCCCGCCACCTCCTCGAGCGGCTTTTGCTTGTCGGCCCAGTGCAAGGCTGTGTAGTCGAAGCCGTGCACGATGGTGGGTTTGACCACTTCGAAATAGGGCGAGATATCGAAGTCGCGGGGCATGTAGAGCGAGGAGTCGCGGATGTGCAGGATCTCGCGGCGCGCGGCGCGGCTGCCGGCCTTGGTGATCTTCGGCAGGATCGGATAGCGCACAGCGTCGAAGGCCTGCGCAATCAGCGCCGAGCAGATGATCTTGGTCGGATCGCCCGAGCCGATCGCGATCATGCGCCGCCGCCAGCGCTGCGGCACCGGCAGCGGGATCAGGAAGCGCATCAGATCGATGATGTTCTTGGTGTCGTAGCCGAAGCCGATGCGGTTGATCGCATAGCGGCACACCGTGGTGCGGTCCTCATAGGACAGTCCGACCGGGCGGCAGACGCGGGTGTGATACGGAAAATATTTCGACAGCGGCGCGGAGGTGACGCCTTCGCCGATATTGGCCTCGATCAGCACATGCGGCTCGCCGTCGGGCTCGACCGCGCCTTCGACCGGGCCGACATAGAGCGCGGCATGCGACCAGGTCGACTGCGTCAGATATTTGATGATGCCGGAGATGCGGTTGTTGCCTTCGACCAGCATGACGTCGCCGGGCTGGATCACACCACGGAGATGTTCGGGGTCGCTCGGCGTGAACGGCTCGTAGCCCGGCACCTCTTTCGAGAGGTACTGGGCTATCAACTTGCCGACTGAATCTAGGACCGTCCCCATGAACTCCCCCAGGCCTTTCTGGCCGTCTTTTCTTCCATCTGTATCATGGTCGAAACCTGTTGCAATTCGGTTCATGGGTCTGTGAGGTCGCGCACGATTGATTCACCATGATGGTTGCTGCGCAACATCAGATGCGGCAAGGTTCGCTGGCTGTTCCCTTTGGTCGCAAGTCCCCGGAAACCATGACATGACAATCACGCGCCGCAGCTTCCTATCGGCGTCGGCGGCCTTTGCCGCAGCGCCGGTCCTGCGCGCGACCGCCGCGCCGCTGCCGCGCGAGGCTGACATCGTCGTGATCGGTGCGGGTGCGGCCGGAATCGCTGCAGCGCGGCGCATCATGGCAGCCAATCGCAAGGTGGTCGTGGTGGAGGCGGCCTCGCAGATCGGCGGGCGTTGCATCACCGACAGCACCACCTTCGACGTGCCGTTCGATCGCGGTGCACGCTGGATGCACAATCCCGATACCAATCCGATGATTCGGCTCGCGCGCAGCGCCGGGCTCGATGTGTCGCCCGCGCCGTCCGGTCAGAAGATGCGCATCGGCCGCCGCAATGCGCGCGCGGGCGAGACCGAGGAATTTTTGGCGGCGCTGGTGCGCGCCAATCGTGCGATCGACGAAGCCTCGCGCGGCAAGCTCGATACGTCCTGTGCGTCGGTGCTGCCGAAAGAACTTGGCGATTGGGCGGGCGCCGCCGAATTCGTGCTCGGTGCGAGCTTCGCGGGCAAGGATCTGAAGGAGCTGTCGGCGATCGACAAGGCGCGGGCACAGGATCGTAATGCTCCGATCGCCTGCCGTCAGGGTTTGGGCACTTTGATTACCAAGCTCGGCGAGCAGGCGCCAATCGTGCTGTCGACACCGGCAAGCCGGATCGTCTGGAGCAATCGCGATGTCAGTGTCGAGACACAGGTCGGCAAGATCGCCGCGCGCGCGGCCATCATCACGGTTTCGACCAACGTGCTAACGAACGGCGCCATCAAGTTCGCGCCTGATATTCCCAAGCGCACGCTCGATGCCGCCTCAAAGCTCACGCTCGGCAGCTACGATCACATCGTCCTGCAACTGCCGGGCAATCCGCTCGGGCTGTCGCGCGATGACATTCTGATCGAGCAAAGCAACTCGACACGCACCGCGCTGATGCTCGCCAATATCGGCGGATCCTCGCTGTGCTCGATCGATGTCGGCGGCTCGTTCGGCCGCGATCTCTCCGAGCAGGGCGAGAAGGCGATGGTGGCCTTCGCGAAAGAGTGGATCACGAAGCTGTTCGGCAGCGAGGCCGCCGCCGCCGTGCAGAAGACCGCTGTCACCCGCTGGAACGCCTCGCCCTATGTGATGGGCGCGATGTCGGCGGCCTCGCCCGGCGGACAGCTCTCGCGGAAGGTGTTGACCGAGCCGATCGGCAACATGTTCCTTGCCGGCGAAGCCACGCATGAGACGCTGTGGGGCACCGTCGACGGCGCCTGGGACAGCGGCGAGCGCGCCGCCGATGCCGCGCTTCGCAAGATCGGCGCATTGAAGGACGCGCCGGCCGACGTGCCGACCCAGTCGACCAAGCGCCGCCGCACACCGCGGCAGCAGGCGAATTAGCGCAAAACCCCGTCCAGCACCGGCAGCCCGGTGATCACGGCAATCGCGATCAGGGCGTAGCAGATCCTGCGAAAAATCGTTTCGCTGGCACGGCCGAACAGCGAGACGCCGAAGGCGACGCCAATCGCGTAGACCGGGCCGACGATCAGCGACAGCACGAGCGACTCGCGCGAGATCAGGCCGGTGGTCGCATAGCTGACCACCGAGAAGAAATCCGACGCGCCGAAAAACAACACGATGTTGGCACGCGCGACGATCGGGGCAATGGGACGGCCAAGCCAGTAGCCGACGATGGGCGGGCCGCCGGTTTGCGCCAAGCCGCTGCAGAAGCCGGACAGGCCGCCGATGCCGACCGACAGCCAGGTGTGGTCCTTGCCGCGATAGCGCCAGCCTGACAGCAGCAGCAGAAGCAGGGCGGCGACGAAGCAGGAGATGATCCAGCGCGTAGTGACGGGCTCGAGCACGCTCAGGAAATAAGTGCCGACGGGTACGCCGACCAGCGCGCCCAGTACGATTACGGCGGTTGCCTTGCGATCGGCTTTCCGCCAGGCGTCGGGCAGCAGCGGTGCTGCCGCGACGAAGTCGATGACGAGGAGCAATGAAGCGACCAACCGCGGCGCCGCGACGCTACTCGCGAGCGGCATGAAGATCAGTGCTGACCCAAAGCCGGAGAAGCCGCGCGCGGTGCCCGAAACGAAAGCGATGGCGCAGAGCGCCATCGCAATAGTGAGACTGACATCCTTGGGG
>JAEWHT010000355.1 GCA_023387695.1 Pseudomonadota bacterium
GTCGTAGACCGCGAGCAGCTCCGCATGGAGATCGGAATTTCGTTCCATGAAGGCCTGATGCTCGGAAGCCCAGCGCTCGAAATGGAGCATGAGCGCTGAAATCTTCAGGAAGCGCGACTGGATCGCAGTCGATTGCACGGCACGAAAATCGTCGATCTGGTAGCCGATCCTGGACAGCTTGCGCTGGAGGCTCGGCATGTCGTCCGGCCCAACCTGGAACGGTGCCACGGCCAGCGCGTCGCGCAGCGCGAACGCGCTGACGGGAATGCCAGCCAGATCCTGGCAGAATTTGCGCCATACCTTCGGCAAGACGGGAATGAGCCAGACGAACATCAGGAGCCAGACCGAGGCGAGCGGCGACAGCTTGTCGGGAAGAAGAGCGTAGATCACCAGGAAGGGCGTGACGAAGACGGCGAGGCCGAACAGGAAGAGCGGCCGCGTCGTGAACGAGCGCGTCCCCTTCATTGTATGAAACCGGAACCAGTAGAACAGCACGACCAGGAGCGGTCCGCCGAAGGACTCGAAGATCGCGTTCAGGGGTTCGACGACATGAGCAAGCGGCACGATGAACTCCTATCGCTAGGGTCCTCTATTGAAGGGCACGCCGGACACCGCAGCATCCGGCGGGCGCGAGAGAGTCACGCAGCCTGGGCGACGATCTTGGCCTTCTGGACCAGGAGATCGATGTTGTCAGGGGCCAGCGCAATCGCGCTGTCCATATCGTTCTGGGCCTTCGCCACATCCTTGATCTGGGCATAGGCATTGGCGCGCGACACCAGATATTTCGGTTCGTTCTCGTTGGTCGCAATCGCCGTGCCGAACGCCTTGATCGCCTCCTCGACATAGCCGCGCTTATCGTCGGCGCCGGCGGCGGTCATGCTGACGATGCCCTTGATCCAGTAGAACTCCGCGTTCGCGGGCTTGAGCTTGATCGCCTCGGTGATATCGCTCAGCGCATTCTCGTAGAGGCCGACCGTCACGTTGAAATTGGCTCTGCGCACGAAATATTCGGGCTTCGTCGGGTCGAGCTTCAGCATATAGGCGAAGCTCGCGGCAGCCTTCGGAATCTGCTTCTGCTTGTGCTGAAGCGTACCGAGATCGAAATAGACTTTTGCGAGCCGGACCGAGAGTTCGGCATCGTCAGCCAGGAGGCCGTGCAGTTCCTGTCCACGCCGAGTCAAGTCCTCCAGCGCTTCGGCCGTCGTCGGCGCAATCAGCAGCGCCTCAATGAAATCGTCGCGCCGCTGCTGCAGCAGTTCCTTTGAGGGACGCCCCGTCTCAGGCGGAGGCGCGGGCGGCTGCGGCGGTTCGACATCAAAGATCCGACCGTCGGAAGAGCGCATGTAGAGGACTGGAATTCCCCACTCGACCCGCGACTTCTCCTGGATGAATTTGCGCGCGAGCGTGACAGCGTCGTCGATCGGACGATTGCCGGCGAGTGCTGCGTAAAATCCTTCCGACATCGAGACCGCGGCGTTGTCGGTGATCGGGAACTGCATCGCGACCACCGCGGGCAGCCATCCCGTCTTCATCAGCCCGATCGCCGGATTGCCGAAGCGGTCGCCGACATTGATCCTGGCGCTCTCGCAGCAATTGAGCACGATCAGACGCAGGCTTCGTTTTGCACCCGTCAGCATCATCGCGAGATCGGAAGCGAACTTCTTCACCGGTTTGCCGTCCTCGTCGACCATGACGACGAAGCCCGAGGCACCAGCGCCGGGCGAGGCTTCCTCGACCCCGCCATGCCCGATGAAGTGAAAGATGTGCCACTCGCCTTCGAGCAGTTTCTTCATCAGGTCTTTTCCCGTTCCGCCGGGGACCCACTGGAAATCGACCTTGCCTTCGTGCTGGAGCGCGTCGATGCCCCTGTTGATGCGGTCGCGTTCCTTGACGACGTTGAGCTTCGGCCATTCGCTCGTCGAAGGATCGGCGATCATGCCGAGGATGCGTAGCGGTCCCTTGACCCCCATGCGGCCGACGCCGCCGGCCGTCTCGAGATAACGCACGATCGGGCGCGTAAGGCTGACGAAGCCCGGCATGTCGTCTTCGTCATAGAGATATTCCCAGGGCAGCCCGGCGAGATCGGCCGCCTCGATCCGCAGCTTGATCCGCAGATCCTGCGCCGCGCCTTTGCTGCGTTCATAGATCCGCTGGATCGACGGCACATCGGTGAAGACGCTGCGAAATACACCGCGGCCGAAATCGCGGAGCACCTGCTCGCCGCGCGTCGTCGGGCCCTGGCGATTCTTCTCGTCGATCTCGAGGACGGCGCTCTCAAGCTCGCCGCGCAACTTGGCCAGCGCGCCGGGCTCGGAGAACCAGAACTTCACAAGGCTCTTCGGTGCTTCGCCAGCCGGCGACCTGACGACCCGGCCGTAATATTGCTGAGGGCCGCCACCCAAGGGCAGATCGGAGCCGATCTCGAGCTCGAAATCTTCGTATTCGGCAACGGGCATTTTGCGCCTCACTCAACAAGATTTTGATCTGACCGAAGCATCCCTCGAATGTGGGTGGCCGATCGCAACCAGGACGACGGCAAAAACAATGTGCGAGAATATCACATGCAACCTCGAGACGCATTTGTGAAGCATGTCTCATTGGGCCCGAAATATTGTGCGGTGCCTTTAGCGCGGCGCAGACTTGTTTCTGGGGATCGAACCTGTTGGCCCAGTGCCACGACTAAGTGATCGTGCCAAATTTCGCGGCGTCAATTTCGGACCTCGCCCATGATCCTGCAATCGCTCGCCGGCCTGCCCGCCTTCCTGGTCTATTTCTGCACCGGACTGATCGCGATAGTGGCATATCTGTTCGTCTACACGCGGATCACGCCGCATAACGAGTTCCAGCTCATTCGCGACAACGACCCTGCCGCAGCTGTTGCGCTCGGCCTCAGCCTGCTCGGCTTCGTGGCGCCGCTGTTCAGCGCGATTGCGCATTCGGCCAACGTGCTGGACTGCCTCGTTTGGGCTTTTGTCGCCCTGATCGTGCAGGTCGCCGTGTTCTACATCGTCAAGATCCCGGTGCCGAACCTGTCGGGCCGGATCGCCGCCGGTGAACTCGCGCCCGCCATCTGGCTCGGCCTGTCCTCGCTTGCCGCAGGCCTGCTGAACGCCGCTTGCATGATCTACTGAGATGGCAGCGAACTGAGATGGCCGACAATCCCCCCAGCAAGGAGTTCGGCAAACGCCGGCCGCGCCTGCCGGCGGACCTGCCGTTACCGCCGCGGGAGCCGGTGAAGCGTTCCGGACATGTGGCTCTTCTGGTCATGGGCACGATCGCGGTCGGCACCACCGCTTTCGTGCTGATGCCGCGGCGGCCATGCGAACCCACTCCACCCGCGGCATCGGTCCCGGGGGCAACGACGCCTGCACCGGCGACCACGAACTGCAGCAGCGGAAGCGGTTCATCGGGCGGCTCTCATTGGTCGTCGCGGTCGAGTTTCTTCAGCAGCGATTCCTCAAGTCATTCCTCGTCGGGAGGCTCGTCCGATGCAGGTTCGGGTGGCGTCACGCGCGGCGGCTTCGGCTCGTTCGCGCACGCTTTCTCGAGCGGCAGCTGATGCGCGAGGGCGGCGGCTGACACATGCAACGCATCACCTGCCCCGAGCGTGACGACTGGCAACAGACCGCCGAACAATGCGGCTTCGCCTTCCACACCATCGATGGCGAGCGCTATTGGGACGAGCGCGCCTATTACGCCTTCACGCTCGACGAGATCGAGCGCGCGATCGAGACTCCGACCGGCGAGATCGATGCGATGTGCCTGGAACTCGCAAGCCGCGTGATCGGCAACGAGCAGCATCTGCGGCGTCTCAAGATTCCAGAGGCATTCTGGGATCTCATCTCCGAGAGCTGGGAGCGCGACGACCGTAGCCTGTACGGCCGTCTCGATCTCAAATTCGACGGTGAAGGTCCGGCAAAGCTGCTCGAATACAACGCGGACACGCCGACCTCGATCTTCGAGGCCGCGGTGTTTCAATGGACATGGCTCGAGCAGGCGATCGAGCGACGCATCATCCCCGCGCGCGCCGACCAGTTCAACTCCATCCACGAGCGATTGATCGAGGCATGGAAGACAATCGGTGCCGGCCGCCATCTGCACCTCACCGGCACCACTGGCAATGAGGAAGACGCGGGCACGCTCGCTTATCTCGAAGACACCGCGCGTCAGGCGGGGCTCTCGACCACGTTGCTCGACATCGAGGAGATCGGCTGGCGCGATGTGGGCGGCTTCGTCGATCTCGATAACCGCGACATGGAGCTGGCCTTCAAGCTCTATCCCTGGGAGTGGATGTTCCACGATGCCTTTGGCGCCAAGCTCAAGGGCGCGCCGACACGCTGGATCGAGCCGCCATGGAAAGCCGTGCTTTCCAACAAGGGCATCCTGCCGCTGCTCTGGGAGATGTTTCCGAACCATCCCAATCTGCTGCCGGCCTTCTTCGAGGACGATCCGCGCGCAGCCGAACTCGGCAGCTCCTATGTGCGCAAACCGCTGCTGTCGCGCGAGGGCGCCAACGTCACGCTGGTCTCCGGTGGAATGTCGCTGGACGAGCACGCCGGCCCTTACGGCGCCGAAGGCTTTGTGCGCCAGGCGCTGTCACCGCTGCCGAATTTTTCCGGCGTCTATCCGGTGATCGGAAGCTGGCTGGTGAACCACGAGCCGTGCGGGCTATCGATCCGCGAAGACGAAAGCCCGATCACGGGCAACAGCTCGCGGTTTTTGCCGCATGCGATTTTGTGAGAGACTTGTCATTCCGGGGCGCTCGCAAAGCGAGCGAGCCCGGAATCCATAGCCACAGGCAGGCGAAAGTGACCGGCTTTATCAGCCAGCCTGTTACAACCGCCGGTGGTTATGGATTCCGGGCTCCGCGCTTACGCGCGGCCCCGGAATGACGGAGAGAAGATCACCTCGCCGCGGCGACCTTCAGCGGCTGCGGCATCAAGCCACCCATCGGACGGCCAGAGCGCGTCGGATTGAGCTGGTACAGACCGCGCCGATCAGACATCGGACGGAACACATCGGTGATGCCGACGACGGATTCGGCAGCGCCCAGCAAGAGCGTGCCATCGGCTTCCAGGAGCTTCGCCATGCGCTCGAAGATCAGGGCCTTGGTGTCCTGATCGAAATAGATCAGGACGTTGCGGCAAAAGATCACGTCGAACGTGCCGAGATTTGAGAAGTCCTGCAGCAGATTGAGCTGGCGAAACTGCACCATCGCACGGACGTCGGCATTGAGCTGCCAGACGTCGCTCGCCTGGGTGAAGTATTTCATCAGGAGCTGAATCGGCAGACCGCGCTGCACCTCGAACTGGCTGTAGACGCCAGCCTTGCACTTCTCCAGCACCTCTTGCGACAGATCGGTGGCGATGATCTCGACGCGCCAACCGGCAAGCGCCGCGCCCATCTCCTTCAGGCACATCGCGATCGAATAGGGCTCCTGCCCGGTCGACGAAGCCGCCGACCAGATGCGCAGCGATTTGCGCGCCGCGCGGGCCTGGATCAGGCCAGGCATGATGCTGTCGCGCAGATGATCGAACGGAATCTTGTCGCGGAAGAAGAACGTCTCGTTCGTGGTCATGGCCTCGACCACGTCGGTCGCAAGCCGGCCATCGCCGTTCCTGATCTTGAGAACGAGATCGGGGATGCCAGGCAGGCTCGCCTTGCGGGCCAGCGGCAACAACCGGCTCTCGACGAGATATTGCTTGTCGGGCGAGAGATCGAGACCGGAACGTTCTTTCAGGAACTTACGCAGGTAGTCGTAGTCCGCGGGCGTCACGAGCG
>JAEWHT010000421.1 GCA_023387695.1 Pseudomonadota bacterium
TTGGCCGATAGGCGGGTAATCTCGCATCGATCGTCAAGGGATAGCTGCTCGTAACTCCGCCCCATGGCAACACCTCCTCCAGGAAGTGTTGCACTTCGTTTGTGAACTCAGGGGACCCATAACCCCAAGGAGGAGTTAGGGCGCGAGCTGGCAACTCCGAATCTTCGCCAAACTTCTGCTGCGGCGTATGGATCCCGGATCTGCGCTTCGCTTGTCCGGGACGACAGCAGAGCCTGGAGCGTTAGCACGGCAACTCACTCGCCGTGTCCAGAACAACAGTCACTCCAAATTCGTATTGAACTCGTACGACTTGTCCGGCCCGACCAGCGTGAACTTCAGCGCGGCACCATCAGGCTTGACGCCCGGCGGCAATCCGTCGAGTTCGAAGGAAAATCGTTTCACGCCGAGCGGGCTGTGCTCGACCGGATCAGGAATCGGCAACGACCATTCGGGCGTCGGTCCTTCCACGAACAGATTGACCTTGCTGCTTTCGGGCGCAACGACATCCACAACCACGTTCTTGGGCCCGTCGCGCTTGACGTCGCGGATGGTCAGCGGGTTGGGATCGCCGATATTGGCGGGCTTCGGTACGGTGTCGAGCGCCGTGCGCAGATTGGCGTCTTCGGTCGAGGCGACGTTATTGAAGCCGAGCTCGATATTGGCTTCGACGGGAACGCAGAGCTTTTCGCAGACCGCATAATTGATCTCGGCGCGCAGCGTCACCGGCTTGTCGGCGGCCTTGGGGACGATCCGCAAGGGTAGCACGATCTGGTCGTGATAGCCGATCGAATGGCCGCCTGCGCCGTCGTCGAACTTCAGCGGCGCCGGCCACATCACAGTCACCGCTTCGACATTGTCCGACTTGGAGAAGTCGAATCGCGGCGGCACGCCGGAATCGCCGGGCATGCGCCAGTAAGTCTTCCAGCCGGGCTGGAGCTGGAACGCGATACCGCCGATCAGCACCGCGCCGCTGCGCGATCCCGCGAGCAACCGTACCGCGGAATGTCCGTCGCGCAGCCACGGTGAAGCGTCGTCGGCATGGGCAGCCATCGCCAATGACGACGCAAGCAAGGTTGTCGCGACGCCAATCGCCGCATGCAGGGGAACTCTTGTCAGCATGGCACGTCTTTACAGGGTCGCCCTTAAGCAAACCATTGAATTGCTTGTGATGGATGCATTCGAATCGAGTCGCTGCAAGCCTTGATTTGACAGCGGCTCGGCCCGACATCAGGATAGGAATTGAAACCGGAGTGCTTCACCAATGGCTCCCACAGGCAAGAGGACGGGCGAAAGCACCCGCCGCGCGGGCCCCGCGCTTCCCAGCTCGGCCAACTACCTCGACGGCCGGCTCTTGATCGCGATGCCCGTGATGGGTGACTCTCGTTTCGAGCGCTCTGTGATCTATCTCTGTGCGCATTCCGCCGAGGGCGCGATGGGCATCATCGTCAATCATCCGGCCGGCAGCATCGATTTCCCGGAGCTGCTGGAGCAGCTCGGCATCATCAAGAAGGGCGAGCATATCAAGCTGCCCGAGAACGCAGAAAGCATGAAGGTGCTGGCGGGCGGCCCGGTCGACACCGGTCGTGGCTTCGTGCTGCATTCCAGTGATTTCTACATCGAGCATGCGACACTGCGGATCGACGACGGCGTCTGTCTCACCGCGACCGTCGACATCTTGCGCGCAATTGCAAATGGCTCTGGCCCCAAGCACGCCATCCTCGCGCTCGGCTACGCCGGCTGGGCGCCGGGCCAACTCGAGACCGAAATCCAGAGTAACGGCTGGCTGCATTGCGACGCCGATGCGGATCTGATCTTCGGCGATGACGTCGACGAAAAATACGGCCGCGCGCTGCGCAAGATCGGGATTGATCCCGGCATGCTGTCGAACGAGGCGGGGCACGCGTAGGGGCAGCCACAGCTGTCATGCCCCGGCTTGACCGGGGCATCCAGTACGCCGCGGCCTCTCGATTCAATCACAACTGTCTCGGAGTACTGGATCGCCCGGTCGAGCCGGGCGATGACACCGGTTGCTGAGCAGCCCTACTCCGCCGCCTGCTGCTGCACCGTCGGCTCGGTCCCCGCCACCGTCGCCCTGCGCATGTCGCGCGGTTGCGACTGATCGTAGCGGCGGACGCGGTGCATGGTCTGGCGGTTGTCCCACATCACGAGGTCATGCAGCTTCCATTTGTGGACGTAGACGAATTCCGCGTTGGTCGCGTGCTCGTTGAGGTCGCGCAGCAGCAGTCGGCCCTCCGGCACGCTCATGCTCACGATCTTGCCCGCGTGCGACGAGAGATAGAGCGACTTGCGGCGATGCACGGGATGCGTCCTTACCAGCCGCTGCAACACCGGCTTGAACATCGCCTTCTCGTCGTCGGTGTATTCAGTGAAGCCAAGCGATCCCCGCGAATACATCAGCGAGTGCTCGCAGACGAGATCCTCGATCTCGGCCTTGGTCTCGTCGTCGAGCGCGTCATAGGCCGCGCGCATGTCGGCGAATTCGGTGTTGCCGCCCTTCGGGTTGACCACGCGCGCCGACAGCAGCGAGAATTTTGCAGGTATGGGGCGGAACGAACTGTCGGAGTGCCAGAGGCAGTTGCCGAGGTTGAACAGATGCGTCCGGCTGTCCTTCGCCAGCGGCTTGCCGTCCTTGCCGAGATTGGAGACGTCGTTGAGGCCGGACTGCAGGCGGTAGTCCTTCGCCTGCGTGACCGTGCCGCCACGGGCATCCTCGCGCTGACCGAAATTCAGCGCAAAGGCCATCTGCTGCTCGTCGGTGATGTCCTGGTCGTGGAAGACGAGCACCGCGTATTTGTCCATCGCAGACTCGACCTCACGGGCCTCATCCGGCGTGAGAGGCTTTCGCAGATCGAGGCCGGATACCTCGCCGACAAAATGCTTCTGAAGCTGCCGAATGGCGATCGTCATGGCGTATCTCCCGAAGACGAGCGGTTGCTCCGCCTTGTCGATGAAAAAGCTACTCCCGGGCCGGTTGATGTCAACGCCCTGGGTGCATGGCTCTTACGCGTTTCGCGCCATCAACCCGCCATCCACCGGAATCACCGCTCCGGTGAGAAACGACGCCGCCGGCAGGCACAGGCTCAGCGTCATATGCGCGACTTCCTCGGGATCGCCGTAACGGCCGAGTGCGGTGCGACGCTTCGCGTAGATGGTTTTGTGCTCCTCGGAAATACGATCGGTGATCGCGGTGCGGATCGGGCCTGGGCAGATGCAATTGACTGTGATGCCCTCGCGGCCGAGTTCGACGGCGAGCGAGCGGGTGAGGCTTGCGACGCCGCCTTTCGCTGCCGAATAGGGGCTGTGCAACGCAGTAGCGCCGAGCGCTTCGGTGGAGGCAATATTGACGATGCGCGGGCTCTTCGACTTGCGCAAATGAGGCAGCGCCGCGCGGATAATGCGCGGATGCGCCGTCAGCATCACCGCGATGCCCTTGGCCCATGCGTCTTCATATCCCTCATCGTCGATCGCCACGCGCACGGAGATGCCGGCATTGTTGACGACGACATCGAGTCCGCCGAAATGCGTCGCGACATCACCAACCACGCGCTTGATCTCGCCGCTGTGGGCGACATCGAGCTTCCACGCTTTCGCCGTTCCGCCGCTCGCCGCGATCTCCTTGGCAACGGCGTGTGCGCCTTGCTCGTCATAATCGGTGACGGCGACGTTGGCGCCTTCGGCTGCGAATACGCGCGCGGTGGCGCGTCCCATGCCGCTGGCGGCGCCGGTGACGAGAACGGTCAGGCCTTTCACCGAGCGGCTCAGCTCTTTGAATTCGGACATGGTGTTTCCTCGTGATCTCTTGTTTCTTGTTATGAGATGGACAAGGCTGGCATCGATCGGCAGACAGGTCAAACAAGCAAAACAAAAGGGAGGCCGCGATGGCGAACGAGCTCGATTTCTCTGGCAAGCAGGTGCTGGTCGTCGGTGGTTCCAGCGGCATCGGTAACGGGATCGCGCAAGCCTTTCGCGCGAGGGGCGCGCATGTTGCGGTTTGCGGCACGCGTGCTCGTGCAGCGGAATATTCGGCGGAGGAGGGCTCCGATCTCACCGGGCTCGCTTACGCACAGCTCGACGTCAGCAACGCAAGCGCGATCGAAGCGTTCAAGCCGTCCTTCGACAAGCTCGACATCCTCGTGCTTGCGCAAGGCGCGGTGCTCTATCGTCGCGGTGAGTTCGAGATGACGGGCTTTCGCAAGGTCGTCGAGGTCAATCTGATGAGCCTGATGGCGTGCGCAACGCGCTTTCATTCCATGTTGCGGGATTCCAAGGGCGCGCTGATCATGGTGTCTTCGACCGCGGCCTATCATTCCACCATGGGCAATCCCGCCTACAACGCCTCGAAGACCGGCGCGGTCGGATTGACGCGGACGCTGGGCGAGGCGTGGGCCGAGGATGGCATCCGCGTCAACGGCATCGCGCCCGGTCTCGTTGACACCAAGATGACGAAGGTGACGACCGACAATCCCAAGCGGCTCGAAGGTGCATTGTCGCGCATTCCGCTGCGGCGTTTGGGCACGCCGGCCGACATGGCGGGCGCCGCACTGTTTCTGGCCTCGCCGCTGTCTTCGTACATTATCGGACAGACGCTGGTCGTCGACGGCGGGCTCATTCTCTAGGCAAACTCGAAGTCCTCATGGAACTGCGCTCGTCCTGATCAGTTACTTGGGCAGACCCCCGAGGAGGAGCATCATGGACAAGGACAGGATCGTCGGATCGGCCAAGGAATTCGCCGGACGCGCGGAAGGCGCCATTGGAGATTTGGCGGGCGACGCACAGACGCAGGCGTCAGGCAAGGCGCGCGAAGCAGCCGGCACCGTGCAGAATCTCTACGGCCAGGCCAAGGACGCCGTGCGAGATGCCGCGGATACCGCTACGAGCTACGCCAAGGATGCCTATGAGAACAGCGGTGACACCCTTCGCGGCGGGTCGCAGGCGATCTCGCAGAAGGTGCAGGACAATCCGCTCGGCGCATTGCTCGTCGCCGGCGGCATCGGCTTTGCGCTCGCGTTGTTGATGTCGCGCCCCGCGCGTCGTCCGCCGCCGCGCTGGCGCTATTACGGCTAGTTGTTCCGTACGTATCTCTCGTGCCCCGGACGCAATGCGGCGTGCAGCGCCGCGTTGCTGAGCCGGGGCCCATTCTTTTCTGAGTGCTGTGAGGGAAGCTTGGTCCCGGCTCTACGCAGCAGCGTTACAGGCTGCTGCGCGTCCGGGACATGAGTGACCTATCGCACCACTTCCGCCGAACGCCCGACGTTGCCAGGCGGGCGCGGGATCGCGGGACCGGGATTCGGGTTGCGGGGCGCGGGCGCCAGTTGACGCGGCGCGGGCTGCGGCTGCGGCGAACCGAAGCCGAAGAAATTGCCGAACGACGGTGCGGTCTGAGCCGGCTGCTGCGGCGTCGGCTTCTTCGGTGCGAGTGGCTTGGGCGGTGCGATCGCAGCAGCACCCGGCGCACCGGGAGCGGCAGCACTACCGTCAGGCGTCGTTGCTGCAACCGGCGTATCGCCCTTGGCCTGCTCGCGGCCGACTTCGCGGCGCGGCCAGGAATAATCATCCGCGCGGCCCGCAGGTGCAGCCAGCGGTTCGCCCTTCACAAGCGTCCTTGCAGCGAGCGCATCGACGGATGCGGGACGCGTGCCCGGTCCACCCAGCAATTGATCGGTCGAGATCGAGGCCGCAACCAGCGGCACGATAGGGCCCGCGAGCGGCCGCGGTGCGGGCTTGCCGGGCTCGGCGGCGGTGTCTGGCGTTGCCGGCTCGCTTGGCAGCGCGATCGGACCTGAGCGTCCCGCAAGCAGACGCGTGATCTCGCGCTCGACATAGTGGGCAAGCTTGCGCGCGCCGGGCTTGGTGAAGAAGACGCCGTCGCCGCTGCGCAGCTGGCGGATCTGGCCTTCGAAGTCCGGGCCCTTCTGCAGGAAGCGGCCGGCTTCGTCGACGAAGCCGTCCCAGACGTCGACATAGGTGATGCCGGCCTTCGCCGCGCCCTCGCGATAGAGCGAATCCAGGAACAGCATGTCCGCGGTGCCCTTCGGCCCGCGGATCGCGGGCAGGCCGACCCAGAGCACCGGCACGCCCTTGGCCTTGAGGACGTTCGCGAGCTCCTCGATCTTCTTGCCGTAGAGCTCGACCCAATGATCGTCGCGGAATTCGGAGACGCCGTTCGGGTTGCGCGCGGTCTTCTCGGGCGCGGCGGCCGGCGTATCGGCGTTGTCAGCGTCGTCCTGCGGCAGATCGGTGTCGGCGGGCTTGTCGTCCGGCTTGGCGGCCGTGTCCGGCTTGGCATCGCCCGGCTTGCCCGGCGGTTTCGCGCGCGCGCCCTTGTCGTTCTTCTTGTCCTTGTCCGAGGCCTTGTCGGTTTTCTCGACAGCTTCGCGGATCGAGATGCGGTCGTTGAGGCCGAGCATCACGACGATGACGTCGGGCTTCTCGGTGTCGAGGATGCCTTTGGCGGCCGCTGCCCAGTCCGAGGGCTCACCCTTCGGCTGGTACTTGATCAGGCCGGACGTGGTCCTGTGCTTGCGGATCACGCCCATATCGGGCTGCTCGGTGTAGGCGTCTTCCAGGCCATAGGCGAGCCAGTCGGCCATGGCGTCGCCGATCACCAGCACGTTCTTGTCGGGGATGG
>JAEWHT010000253.1 GCA_023387695.1 Pseudomonadota bacterium
GTCGAGAACACCTGGCTCTTCTTGGTCGGGATCGTCGTGTTGCGGTCGATGATGCGGGTGAACACGCCGCCCAGCGTCTCGATGCCCAGCGACAGCGGGGTCACGTCGAGCAGCAGCACGTCCTTGACGTCGCCTTGGAGCACGCCAGCCTGGATCGCGGCACCGATGGCCACGACTTCGTCCGGGTTGACGCCCTTGTGCGGCTCCTTGCCGAACAGCTGCTTCACGACTTCCTGGACCTTCGGCATGCGCGACATGCCGCCGACCAGAACGACTTCGCCGATCTCACCGGCGGTGACGCCGGCATCCTTCAGCGCCTTGCGGCAGGGCTCGACGGTCTTCTGGACGAGGTCGTCGACCAGCGCTTCGAACTTGGCGCGGGTGAGCTTCATCGTCAGATGCTTCGGACCGGTCTGGTCCGCGGTGATGAAGGGCAGGTTGATCTCGGTCTGCGTCGTCGACGACAGCTCGATCTTGGCCTTTTCAGCGGCTTCCTTCAGGCGCTGCAACGCGAGCTTGTCGTTGCGCAGGTTGATGCCCTGCTCCTTCTGGAACTCGTCCGCGAGGTAGCCCACGAGGCGCATGTCGAAATCTTCGCCGCCGAGGAAGGTGTCGCCGTTGGTCGACTTCACCTCGAACACGCCGTCGCCGATTTCGAGAATGGAAATATCGAACGTACCGCCACCGAGATCGTACACGGCGATGGTGCCGGTCTTGGTCTTGTCCAGACCATAGGCGAGCGCCGCCGCGGTCGGCTCGTTGATGATGCGCAGCACTTCAAGGCCAGCGATCTTGCCGGCGTCCTTGGTGGCCTGACGCTGGGCGTCGTTGAAGTAGGCCGGAACGGTGATGACCGCCTGGTCGACCTTCTGGCCGAGATGGGCTTCCGCGGTCTCCTTCATCTTCTGCAGGATGAAAGCGGAGACCTGCGAGGGCGAGTAGGTCTGGCCGTCGGCCTCGACCCAGGCGTCGCCGTTCGAAGCCTTCACGATCTTGTACGGAACGAGCTTCTTGTCCTTCTCGACCATCGGGTCGTCATAGCGGCGGCCGATGAGGCGCTTCACTGCGAAGAACGTACGCTCCGGATTGGTCACGGCCTGGCGCTTGGCGGGCTGGCCGACGAGGCGCTCACCGTCGTCCGTGACGGCGACGATCGAAGGCGTCGTGCGCATGCCTTCGGAATTCTCGATAACTTTGGCGTTTTTGCCATCCATCACGGCGACGCACGAATTCGTGGTGCCGAGGTCGATCCCAATGACCTTTCCCATGGTCCTGATATCCTTGTTTTTGCGGCAGGTTGGCTGGGCCCAGAAGGCACCCGAACCGAAACCCCCTAAGATCAAACATCCGCGATATTGCGATGATTGAGGCTCATATAGGAGGGGGGGAGGGGGCCGCAAGGACCGAACGCAAGTTTCAGCCGTGAAAACATTGGGTTTTGGAAGATCGTATCCGGGCTCCACCGTACTTGCGGGTGAGGAATTATTAACAGGTTCAGACCTCAGCCCGCCTCCGTCGCCGTGACCGGTCCGGCCCTGTTACCCGAGCGCCAAACCCGCTAAAAGGCGGGCCGGCCGGACAGCTTCGTCATGGGGCTGCTTCGCGCGACAAAGCGGCCCAATGACCGACCATCGTACGGCATCAATGTGAACCAATCAGAGTGCCCATGAAGCTGACCCCCCCCCTCGCTGCGCTCGCCCTCATCATTGCCACGGCATTTCCGGCGCTCGCCGCCGACGCGGTCTATCCGCCCGGCCTACGCCTCGGCATGGTGCCCTTGGTCGGCCTCAGCAAGGCGAAGACATTCCCGGGCTTCGAGAGCGAGGACGGCAGCGTCAAGGTCCTGGTGACCGAGCTGCCGCCGGCGGCTTATAACGAGGTCGTCAGCGCCTTCAACGCCAACCCGAACGGCAATAACGGCATCAAGCCGGACAAGATCGAGACGCCTGCGGGCCTTGCCTATTTTACCACCGAAAGCGGAAAAGCCGGCGACACGCTGGTGAAGCGCTATTCGATGATCGTGCAGGGCACCGGCTTCTCCGGCTATGTCGCCGTGCAAGTCCCCGAGAACGCCTCGAAGATCTACACCGACGAGGCGGTGCGGCAGATGTTTGCGACCGCCGCCATCCGCAAGGAAGTGTCGGCCGACGAGCAGATTGGGCTGCTGCCGTTCAAGATCACTGATCTCGCCGGCTTCAAGGACATCCGCACGCTGGTGCCGGGCTCGAGCATCATCATCGCCGACGGCAACGAGGCCTCGGGCTATGAATCGAAGCCGTTCATGATCCTCGGCCTGATCGGCGCCACCCCGCAACAGGCCGACGATCGCGCCCGCTTCGCCCAGGAGGCGGCGCTCCAGATCCCGGGCCTGCGCGAAACCAGGATCACCATGTCCGAGCCGATCCGCATCAACAGCCAGCCGGGCTTTGAGACCCGGATCGACGGCATCAGCGGCAAGGATAAAACCCCGGTGACGGTGGTGCAGTGGATTCGCTTCGGCGGCGGCACCTCGCTGCGCATCATCGCCAGCGCCCCGCGCGACCAATGGTCCGACGCCTTCACCCGCTTCCGCGCCGTGCGTGACGGCATCCAGCCCAAGGGCTAGCAACGTACTCGGTGTCGTCCCCGCGAAGGCGGGGACCCATACTGCGTGATCTATCGATCGCGTAAGGTAGAAGTACCCACCCCTAGTCTTCGTCAAACTGCTCCCTGGGGGTGTGGGTCCCGGATCTGCGCTCCGCTTCGCTGCGCTTGTCCGGGACGACGAGGATTTGGGCGCTTAAGAGCTCACCAGAGCCGGCTGCATTTTCAGGCTTTCGTTCGTACACGAACGGAATTAGGCTTCCCTCCATTGGATCAACCTTGAGGGGAGGCGGACGATGCTTAATCGACGACAGATCTTGACTGCGCTGGGAACGACGGCGCTCGCGAGCCTTGCTCCGTCAACACTCTTCGCAGCAACCGCGATCAAGCCCGACGACGCCTCCGCGCTACTCGTGATCGACGTGCAGAATTGCTTCCTGCCGGGCGGCAGCCTCGCGGTGAAGGAAGGCGAGCAGGTCGTGCCCGTGATCAACAAGATGGCGAAGGCGTTCACGAACGTGGTGATGACGCAGGACTGGCACACACCCGGCCACGTCTCATTCGCATCGGTCCATTCCGGCAAGAAGCCGTTCGAGACCATCGACCTGCCCTACGGCAAGCAGGTGCTGTGGCCCGACCATTGCGTGCAGGGCACCGACGGCGCGTCGCTGTCGAAGGATCTCTCGATCCCGCAGGCCGAGCTCATCATCCGCAAGGGCTTTCACAAGGACGTCGACAGCTATTCGGCCTTCCTCGAAGCCGATGGCAAGACAACAACAGGCCTCGCAGCCTATCTGAAGTCGCGCAAGATCAAGCGCGTCTTCGTTGCCGGTCTCGCGACCGATTTCTGCGTCGCCTGGACAGCGCTCGATGCGCGCAAGGCCGGCTTCGAAGTCTATGTCGTGGAAGATGCCTGCCGCGGCATCGACACGCAGGGCTCGCTGGCGAAGGCCTGGGCCGACATGGCCAAGGCCGGCGTGAAGCGGATCCAGTCTGCGGATATCGCGAGCGCGTAAGGTTTTTGCGTCGTCATTCCGGGGCGATGCGAAGCATCGAGCCCGGAATCTCGAGATTCCGGGTTCGGCTCTACGAGCCGCCCCGGAATGACACGACAGCTCAGTTCGCTTCGTTGCTGTTCGCGGCCGGCGCGGCCTTCGCACCGCCCTTGGCGACGCCGACCAGCGCCGGGCGCAGCACGCGCTCGCCGATGGTGTAGCCAGCCTGCATGACCTGCACGACGGTGCCCGCGGGCACCGAGGCATCCGGCACCTCGTACATAGCCTGATGGAAGTTCGGATCGAACTTCTGGCCCTGCGGGTCGAGTTTCTTCACGCCGTGCTTTTCCAGCGCGCTATGCAGCGAGCGCTCGGTCAGCTCGACGCCTTCGATCAGCGCGGCAAGGCCGGGGTCAGCGGCAGCCCGCGCGTCCGCCGGAACGGCGTCGAGTGCACGCTGGAGATTGTCGGCGATGTCGAGCACGTCGCGGGCAAAGCCGGTGACGCCATAGAGCTTGGAATCGGCGACTTCCTTGGCGGTGCGCTTGCGCAGATTTTCCATCTCGGCCAGCGTCCGCAGCATGCGGTCACGCGCCTCGGCGGCTTCCTTCTGCAACAGCTCGACGGAGCCTGGCTCGGGATCGTCGGGCATGATGTAGGGCTTCGACACCACGGGCTCGCCGGTGGGCGCAGCCGTGTCTTCGGGTTGCCGGTCTCGATCGGTCATCGGCTCTCTTCTCGAACTCGTCTAAAGGGAATTTTTCTGGCCCGGATATCGTGCTTCGGGCGCTGAAAATCAAGCGCCCGTGATCGGCTCAAATGCCGATCAGCCCCCCAGCAGGCGACTGACGATGCGGGCGGCGTAGTCCACGGTCGGGATCACGCGGGCATAATTCAGCCGCGTCGGCCCGATCACACCCAAAACACCGACGATGCGGCCGGCGGCATCCCGATAGGGCGAGATGATGGTGGAAGAGCCCGACAGGGAAAACAGCTTGTTTTCGCTGCCGATAAAAATGCGCACACCTTCTGCGGTTTCGGCGCGCCCCAACAGATCGATCACGCCGCGCTTGGTCTCGAGGTCGTCGAACAACAGGCGAACGCGCTCGAGATCCTCCAGCGCGTGCAGATCTTCGAGCAAATTGGCGTGGCCGCGGACGATGAGTTGGCGGTCCTCGCTCTCGCCGCCCGACCAGCTCGCGATGCCGGCAGAGATGACCTTTTGCGTCAATTGATCGAGCTCGGCGCGGGCCTCGCCGAGCGCGGTTTCGAGCTCCAGCCGCGCTTCTGCCAGGGTCCGGCCGCGAATTCGCGCATTGAGGAAATTGCCGGCCTCAGTCATGGCCGAAGAAGGAACTCCGGGCGGCAGCGCCAGCACGCGGTTTTCGACCTGGCCGTCCTCGCCGACCAGGATCACCAAAGCCTTTTCCGGTTCCAGCCGGACGAATTCGATGTGCTTGAGCCGCGCATTGGACTTTGGCGTCAGAACCACCGCGGCCGCGCGCGTCAGGCCGGAGAGCCGGGTCAGCGCCTGATCCAGCGCCGCTTCCACCGAATGGGCGTTGCCGACTGTTGCGAGCTGGCTCTGGATCGATTGCCGCTCAGCCTCATTGAGGTCGCCGACCTGCATCAGGGCATCGACGAAGAAGCGCAGGCCGAGTTCCGTCGGCAGCCGGCCCGCCGACGTATGCGGGGCGTAGATCAGGCCGAGCTGTTCCAGATCGGCCATGACATTGCGGACCGAGGCCGGCGATAGCGGCATTGCGATCAGGCGCGAAATGTTGCGCGAGCCCACCGGCTCGCCGGTCGCGAGGTAGCTTTCGACAATTTGACGAAAGATATCGCGGGAACGCTCGTTGAGCTGGGCGAGGCCCGCGCGCGCCGCGATCAGATGGATCGGATCGTGATGGGCCACAGACGGTAACTCCTCTCAGATACTCATAATTTGTCCATCCCCGAGGGTTCTGACAAGCGTGGCTTTTGCGGGCCTCAGATCAAGGGGTGAATAAGCCCTTGCCGCCCACCCTCACCCCACCTACAAGCACCGCGAATAGCCCTATTCCCTGAGTTTTGGAGGATTTCCCATGCGGCCAAGCCGCCGTGCGCCCGACGAATTGCGCCCCGTGACGCTGGAGCGTGGCGTGGTCAAATATGCGGAAGGCTCCTGCCTGGTGAAATTCGGCGATACCCATGTGCTGGTCACCGCCACGCTGGAAGACCGCCTGCCGCCATGGCTCAAGGGCCAGGGCCGCGGTTGGGTCACCGCCGAATACGGCATGCTGCCGCGCGCAACCTCCGAACGGACCCGCCGCGAGGCTGCCGCCGGCAAGCAGAGCGGCCGCACCGTCGAGATTCAGCGCCTGATCGGCCGCTCGCTTCGCACCATCGTCGATCTCGAGGCGCTCGGCGAACGCCAGATCACGGTCGATTGCGACGTGCTTCAGGCTGACGGCGGCACCCGCACGGCGTCGATCACCGGCGCCTGGGTCGCGCTTGCCGACTGCATCAACTGGATGAAGTCGCGCAACATGGTCAAAGCCAACGTGATGCGCGACAACGTCGCCGCGATCTCCTGCGGCATCTACAAGGGCAAGCCGGTGCTGGATCTCGACTATGCCGAGGATTCCGAAGCCGAGACCGATGCCAATTTCGTCATGACCGGCGATGGCCGCATCATCGAGGTGCAGGGCACTGCAGAACGCGAGCCGTTCACGCAGGACGAGTTCCTCGCACTGATCGCGCTGGCGCAAAAGGGCATCGCGCGTCTGGTGGACTTGCAGAAGCTGGCTGTCGCGTAGTCAATAGACCCATGCACCGCCGAATCACCGGAAAGCTCGTCATTGCGACCCACAATCCCGGCAAGCTTGCCGAGATGAAGGAGCTGCTCGCGCCTCACGGCGTCGAGGTGGTGTCGGCCGGCGAGCTCGGCCTGCCCGAGCCGGACGAGACCGGCAACGATTTCCGCAGCAATGCCGCGATCAAGGCGATCGCAGCGGCACAGGCGACGAAGCTACCGGCTTTCGCCGATGATTCCGGCATCGTGGTCGATACGCTCGACGGCGCACCCGGCATCTACAGCGCGCGCTGGGCTGGCCCCTCCAAGGATTTCGCCGCAGCGATGGCGCAGATCGAGCGCCTGCTGCAGGAGCGCGGCGCGACCACGCCCGACAAGCGCAAGGCCCATTTCGTCTCCGCGCTCTGCGTGGCCTGGCCGGACAATCATCTCGAAGAGGTCGAGGCGCGCGTCGACGGCACGCTGGTCTGGCCGCCGCGTGGCACCGCCGGCTTCGGCTACGATCCGATGTTCTTGCCCGATGGTCACACGCGCACCTTCGGCGAAATGGAAAGCATCGAGAAGCACGGCCTGCCGCCGCTCGGCCTCGGCCTGTCGCATCGTGCCCGCGCCTTCGTGAAAATGGCGGAGATCTGCCTTGAGCCGCGCTAAAGAAGCTTTCGGCGTCTACGTGCATTGGCCGTTCTGCCTGTCGAAGTGCCCCTATTGCGACTTCAACAGCCATGTGCGCCACGCCGCGATCGATGAAGCGCGCTTTGCTTCGGCCTTCGCGCGCGAGATCGAAACCACCGCGCAGCGCTCGCCCGGCCGCGAGGTCACGTCCATCTTCCTCGGCGGCGGCACGCCGTCGCTGATGCAGCCGGCGACCGTCGGCGCGGTGCTGGATTCCATCGGCAAGCACTGGAAAGTCGCTGATGACGTCGAAGTCACGCTCGAAGCAAACCCGACCAGCGTCGAAGCCACGCGCTTCGCCGGTTATCGCGCAGCTGGCGTCAATCGCGTCTCGCTCGGCGTGCAGGCGCTGGACGATGCCTCGCTCAAAGCGCTCGGCCGCATGCACAGCGCACGCGAGGCGCTCGATGCGGTCGCGATCGCGCGCCGCTCGTTCGACCGTTACTCGTTCGACCTGATCTATGCCCGCCCGGACCAGACGCCGGCGATGTGGGCCGATGAGCTTCGTCTTGCGATCGATGAAGCGGCGGAGCACCTGTCGCTCTATCAATTGACGATCGAGGAAGGCACGCCGTTCTTCGGCCTGCACCAGGCCGGCAAATTGAAAACGCCGGACGAAGCCGTTGCACGTGCGCTCTACGACGTGACGCAGGAAACCTGCGACAAGCTCGGCCTGCCCGCTTACGAGATTTCCAACCACGCGCGCCGCGGCGCCGAGTGCCGGCACAATCTGGTTTACTGGCGCGGCGAGGAATATGCCGGCATCGGTCCCGGCGCGCATGGCCGCCTCGATATCGATGGTATCAGGCACGCCACCGCGACCGAGAAACGTCCCGAAGCCTGGCTGATGCGCGTCGAGAGCAGCGGCCACGGTGTCGTCACCGACGATCTCCTCAACAGCGAAGAACGCGCCGACGAATTCCTGCTGATGGGATTGCGCTTGGCCGAGGGCATCGACCCCGAGCGCTACAAAGCGCTCTCAGGCCGCCCGCTCGATCCCGGCCGCATCGCGCTCTTGCGTGAAGAGGGCGCGATCACGGTCGATGCAACGGGACGGCTGCGCGTGACCAGCAGCGGATTCCCGGTGCTCGACGCAGTGGTTGCGGATCTCGCGGCGTAAAAATTACGCGCCAAAACTCTTCGGCGAACCGGCGACTGCAACACCGCCACCCGTCGTCACCTTCATTACCGCTAAGCCCCGCTCATTGGTGCCATCGGCGCGGAAGCGGAACAGGCCATCGATGCCGGCAAAGCCGGAGGGATTGGTGAGTACGTCGGGCGAGAAGCGCGTGGTGCCCTGCGTGCGCGCGAGTGCTGCGACGAGCGCGACCGCGTCATAAGCGAGCGTCGCAGTGCGGATCGGCTCGGCGCCGTATTTGGTGCGATAGCGGCCGGAGAATGCGCGGAAGCCTGCGGGGTCCGGCGCGGCGTAGAGACCACCCTGCAACATGGGACTCGCATAGACGCGCGGACTGTCCCACAGGCCGGTGCCGAGCAGCTGAATGTTGCGCAGATTGGCGCCGGCTGCGGTCATTGCATCCGCAACCGAGACGACGGCATCACCGTCATCGGCAATGAACAATGCATCGGCGCTGCCAAGCTGCTGCGCCACAGTGCGTGCGGGCGTTGCGCGATCGGCGCCGTATCTCTCGAACGCGACGACGCGGCCGCCACGCCGTGGCACTGCGGCCTTGACCGCGGCTTCGACGACATTGCCATAGGCATTATCGGGCACGAGCACAGCGACCGAGCGCTTCCCGATGCCGGCTGAATATTCAATGATGCGATTGACGTCGGACTCCGGCAGGAAGCTGAGCAGATAGACGCCGCGGCCGGCGATGCTCGAATCGGTCGAGAACGCGATCACGGAGATGCCGCGCGTGCGCGCGACCTGCGCCACTGCGGGGACTGACTGCGCGAACAACGGCCCCAGAATGATCTCGGCGCCTTCGTCGACCGCCTGCTGCGCGCCGGCCTGCGCGCCCTGCGGGCTGCCATTGTCGTCCTTGATCAGGAGCTGGACGTTCGGGTTCTGGAACTCGGCCAGCGCCATCTCCGCGGCGTTGCGCATGGATTGCGCGGCGAGCCCGGCGTTGCCGGCGGCCGAAAGCGGCAAGATCACCGCAACCTTCACGCCGCCGGTGCCAACGTTGGTCGCCTGCTGCGGCGGACCGGCCGGTTGGGCCGGCGGCGGCGAGGAACTTGAGAACGGATTGGAGAACTGGCTGAGGCTCTGCTGCACGCCGGCGCAGGCCGAGAGCAGGGGCGTGCCGAGCAGCAGGCCAAGCGCACTCCGCCGGGTTGCCCCTGTTAACCGGGGCCCCTGAACGGGAGACTTCAGATCACGCGGGCCGACCATCGCAGCTTCTCTTCTGACCGGCCGCGAGCAGCCAGTCACAACACTCTTCCCACGACACAAGCCGCAGATTCAGGCATATTGTCGGCAAATAGTTAACCAAAACAAAAGGATAATAACCGTTTAACGCGGTCGTTCCTTAAAGCCCTGGCCAGCTCTCCGCCGTCGGTCACGAAAGCATCAAGGCGGGGTTTCCGCCGCGAATATGGCGCTGACACTCCATTCCCTCGGGAATGTGATGCCGGATGGATCACATTCCAGTCCTTCCTCGCCCCGGTTCAATATGTTGGCCGGCCATGATCTTTTTCAGGGGACCGGTTCCCAGCCCCGGGGATCATGCCTAAGTTCGATTTATTATGCGCGCAAAGCCGGCCCCGATAAATACGACTGAAGCTACGGATGCCGCCCCGCGCGGTTTCTCCATCGACGCCCACCGGCTCACGGCGCCGAAGGCGGCGGCCGGGCTCTATCTGGTCGCGACCCCCATCGGCAATCTCGGCGACATCACGCTGCGGGCGCTGCAGACGCTCGCGGGCGTCGACGTCATCTGCTGCGAGGACACCCGCATCACGCGGCGCCTGACCGAGCGCTACGCCATCAATGCGCAGCTCAAGCAATATCACGAGCACAATGCCGAGGCCGCGCGACCTAGGATCCTGGAGGCGCTGGCTGCAGGCGGCTCGATCGCTCTGGTGTCGGACGCCGGCACGCCGCTGATCTCCGATCCCGGCTACAAGCTGGTGCGCGAGGTCTGCGCTGCCGGTCATGCCGTCTATGCACTTCCCGGCCCGTCCTCGGTACTGGCAGCGCTGTCGGTCGCCGCGCTTCCGACCGACCGCTTCTTCTTCGAGGGCTTTTTGCCGGCGAAATCCGCTGCGCGAAAGTCGCGCCTCACCGAGCTTGCCCGCATCGATGCGACGTTGGTGATGTTCGAATCCGGCAACCGCGTGCAGGATACGCTCGCCGAACTCGCCGAAATCATGGGCAACCGTGAAGCCGCGATCTGTCGCGAGCTGACAAAACTGCACGAGGAGATTTCGCGCGCGACGCTGAGCGATCTCGCGCGCGATGCCGACAGCCTGGAGACGCGCGGCGAATTCGTGCTGGTGATCGCCCCGCCTGCTGCGGACGCCGACGTCCTGACATCGGATGCGCTTGACGGTCTCTTGCGCACGCAGCTCGCCACGCACAGCGTCAAGGATGCCGTCGCGCATGCGGTTGCGCTGTCGGGCCGGCCGCGCCGCGAGGTCTATGCCCGCGCGCTCGAACTCGCAAAGGATCTGCGGGGCGATGATGGCGAAGACTAAGGGCATTGCAGAACCCAAGGTGGCCTCGCCCGAACGCGTCGCCGCGTTCCGCACGGGTATCTCGGCCGAGAGCCGCGCCGCCGCCTTCCTGATGGCCAAGGGCTACCGCATCCTCGCCAAACGCTACCGCACCCCTCATGGCGAGATCGACCTCGTGGCCCGCCGCCGCAATCTGATCGCCTTCGTCGAGGTCAAGGCGCGCGGCAGCCTCGACGAGGCCGCCTATGCGGTGACGCCGCGCCAGCAGCAGCGCATCATCGACGCCGCGCAGGGCTGGCTTGCAGCGCATCCCGAGCATGCGGAATTCGAATTGCGATTCGACGCCATGCTGATTGCGCCGCGGTCACTTCCACGCCATGTGTTGGCGGCATTCGACGCCTCGACCTGAAAGGCAGACCATGAAATTGAACGTCGCCGTCCAGATGGACCCCATCGCCCGCATCAACATCAAGGGCGATTCCACCTTCGCGCTGCTTCTGGAGGCGCAGAAGCGCGGCCACGGCCTATCCTATTACACCCCCGACAAGCTCTCGATGGTCGGCGAGGAGATCGTCGCGCCGGTGCAGCCTTTGACCGTGCGCGACGAGCCCGGCAATCATTTCACCCTCGGCGAGCCCAAGCGCGAGGTGCTGAACGGCTTTGACGTGGTGCTGCTGCGGCAGGACCCGCCGTTCGATCTCGCCTATATCACCTCGACCCACCTGCTCGAGCGCATTCACCCGAAGACGCTGGTCGTCAACGATCCGGCCTCGGTGCGCAACGCGCCCGAAAAGTTATTCGTGATGAATTTCCCGCAGTTGATGCCGCCGACTCTGATTTCGCGCGACCTCGATGAGATCAACGCGTTCCGCGACAAATACGGTGCCGTGGTGATGAAGCCGCTGCACGGCCATGGCGGCGCGGCGGTGTTCCGCGTGATGCCGCAGGACATGAATTTCGGCTCGCTGTACGACATGTTCTCGGTGACCTTCAAGGAAGCCTGGGTGATCCAGCAGTTCATCCCCGAGGTGAAGCTCGGCGACAAGCGCATCATCCTGGTCAATGGCGAGTTCGCGGGCGCCGTGAACCGCGTGCCCGCCGCCGATGATCTTCGCTCCAACATGGTGCGCGGCGGCGCGGCCAAGGAGACCGAGCTCACGCCGCGCGAGCGCGAGATCTGCGCCACCGTCGGACCTGCGCTCCGCGAGCGCGGCCTCTTGTTCGTCGGCATCGACGTCATCAACGGCAATCTGACCGAGATCAACGTGACCTCGCCCACGGGCATCCGCGCCATCGCGCGTCTCGGCGGCCCCGATGTGGCGGCCAGGATCTGGGACACGATCGAGCAGAAGCGGGCGAAGTAGGCGCGTCCTCGCAGCCTGCGCTTCACTAACCACCCATTCACCATGACGCCGCGCGTCTCGTGCGAACGCATGAGCGCGCTTGCGTGAATCTACGGGGTCGGCGCCGCCCGAATAACGCGGCGTTCACCATCTGCCGAGAACGCGCTCCGTCACGGGGCATCACACTCGGCCTCGCAACACCCCTTATACTTTTACTCCCTACTCATCGATGCGGGGGAACCCGCCACGTGCGGACCGAGTGCCCCGCGTAAGAGTAGAAGCGTATGAACACCGCACGCATTGTCGTTCTCGTCATCGCGCTCGCCGCCGGCGGTGTCGCTGCGTATCTGGCAAGCGGCTACGACAACAAGCCCGCGCCCGTCGCTCCGGTGGCCGAAAAGCTGCCGACGGTCGAGGTGCTCGTCGCCAAATCCGACATTCAGCTCGGCCAGGCCGTAAAGGCCGATGATCTGCTGTGGCAGACCTGGCCGCAAGCAACCGCAAGCAGCGCCTTCATCCGCCGCGACAGCAGACCCAACGCACAGAACGAGATCGGCGGTTCGATCGCGCGCGTGCCGTTGATGCAGGGCGAGCCGATCCGCGAGCAGAAACTGGTGAAGGCCGACGGCTCCGGCTTCATGGCCGCGATCCTGCCGTCCGGCATGCGGGCTGTGTCCACCGAGATCACCGCCGAGACCGGCGCCGGCGGCTTCATCCTGCCGAACGACCGCGTCGACATCGTACTGACGCGACGCCTGAAGAACCCGGACGTTAACGGCCCTTCCGGCGGCAATGACCTGATCCTGTCCGAGGTCGTGCTCACCAATATCCGCGTGCTCGCGATCGACCAGGCGCCGAAGGAAAAAGACGGCCAAACCACCGTGCTCGGCAAGACCGTCACGCTCGAGCTGAAGCCCGAGCAGGTCGGCACGCTCTCAGCCTCGCGCCAGGGCGGCACGCTGACACTTGCACTGCGCAGCATCGCCGATGCCAGCGCCGCCGATGGTTCGCCCGATGAGGCGCTCAAGCAGCGCCAGGACGCCGGCGTGAACGTGATCCGCCACGGCGTACAGACACGACAAATGACGTCACAGAAGTGATGGGGACATCATGAACTACGGGGACTATCGGATGGGCCTGCGCATTCGGGGGAAGCGCGCCGGCTCGTTCTGGGCAGGGGCAATGCTGATGCTGGGGCTGGTCGCAGCCCCCGATCTCCTTCACGCCGCGGATGCAGCGGTCGGAGACCAGGCGCCGATGCAGGCGCCTGACCTCGGCGTATCGTCGGTCGCGACCATTGCGTCCACGCGGACGCGTTCGCTGTCGCTCGGTGTCGGCAAATCGGTCGTCATCGACCTGCCACGCGAGGTCAAGGACGTGCTTGTGGCGGACCCCAAGATCGCCAATGCGGTGATCCGCTCGTCGCAGCGCGCTTACATCATCGGCGGGCAGGTCGGCCAGACCAACGTCGTGTTCTTCACCGCCGACGGCCAGCAGGTCGCCGCCTACGACATCGCGGTGAAGCGCGATCTCAACGGCATGCGCGCGGCGCTGCGCCAGACGCTGCCGGGCGTGCAGATCGAGGGCATCGGCGAGAGCGTGATGCTCACCGGTTCGGTGTCGAGCCCGGTCGAGGCCCAGCAGGCCGGCGACGTCGCCGCCAAGCTCGTCGGCGGGGCCGACAAGGTCGTCAACAACATCGTCGTGCGCGGCCGTGACCAGGTCATGCTGAAGGTCGTCGTCGGCGAAGTCCGCCGCGACATCATCAAGCAATTGGGCGTCGATCTGAGCGCCAGCCTGAATGCCGGCACTGCGGTGGTGAATTTCAACAATTCCAACCCGTTCACCGCCAGTAGTGGACCGCTGGTCGGCAATAACGGGCTTGGCCTCACCGGTCTCGCCAAGGGCGTCGCCACCGTCAACGCCACGATGCGCGCGATGGAAAGCGCGGGTGTGATGCGAACATTGGCCGAACCGAGCCTGACCGCGATCTCGGGTGAGTCGGCGACCTTCATCGCAGGCGGCGAATTTCCAATTCCCGGCGGCTACGCCTGCGACCCGGTAACCCATGTTTGTACGACCCAGATCACCTACAAGAAGTTCGGCATCTCCCTGAACTTTACCCCGGTCGTGCTCAGCGAAGGCCGCATCAGTCTGCGCGTGATGACCGAGGTCTCGGAGCTGTCGAACCAGAACTCCATCACGGTGTCGCAGGCGCTGTCCTCGGGCACGACCAATTCCGTGACGATCCCCTCGGTGCAGACCCGCCGCGCCGAGACCACACTGGAAATCCCCTCGGGCGGCTCGATGGCGATGGCCGGCCTGATCCAGCAGCAGACCAAGCAGGCCGTCAACGGCTTGCCCGGTGTCGATCAGATCCCGGTCCTCGGCGCGCTGTTCCGCAGCCAGGACTTCGTCAACAACGAGACCGAGCTGATGGTGATCGTGACACCCTATGTGGTGCGCGCGGTCGCCCAGAAGGAATTGGCGCGGCCCGATGACGGCTTCGCGCCCTCGTCGGATGCGCAGTCGGCGCTGCTCGGCCGCATGAACCGCCTCTACGGCATCGCCCGCCGCGTCGATCCGATCGACAACAATCGCGGCGATTTCGGCTTCATCATCGACTGACGTGAACGGTTTGGGGACCGGGGCGAGAAACGGGGCAAGAGGGGATCAGGCGATGACGAAGACATCAGATCGACGTCGCAATTTGCGTATCGCGCTCGCACTGACGGGCCTCTCCGTCATGCTCGGAGCCTGCAACACGACCGGCGACGTCGTCACCACCGAGACGGTGCCGACCGACTACCGCATGCGCCACCCGATCGCGGTGCAGGAAGGCAAGCGCTCGATCGTCATTTTCGTCGGCAAGTCGCGCGGTGGTCTCTCGGCCCCGCAGCAGGCGGACGTCATGGGCATTGCCCGGGACTGGGTGCGCGAAGGCACCGGCTCGGTCGTCGTCGACGTGCCCGTCGACGCCGCCAATTCGCGCGCGGCCGCTGCAACCTATCACGAGATCCGCGCCGTGCTCGGCAGCGGCGGCGTGCCCTCCCGCGCGATCGTGCAGCATTCCTATCGCCCCGATGATCCCGGCCTGCTGCCGACCATCCGGCTGAGCTATTCCAAGATGACGGCGGTCGCCGGTCCCTGCGGGCTGTGGCCGGAAGACGTCGGGCCGTCCATCCTCGACCCCGGCTATAACGAGAACAAGCCCTACTTCAATCTCGGCTGCGCCAGCCAGCGCAACCTGGCTGCCATGATCGACAATCCCGCCGACCTCGAACAACCGCGCGCCGAGACGCCGGCCTACACCGCACGGCG
>JAEWHT010000400.1 GCA_023387695.1 Pseudomonadota bacterium
ACGCGCTGTGCACGCATCGTCGTTCCCCTGCTAGTCTCACGGCGTTGTGAGCAGGGTTCGTGGCGGCAATGGGCATTTCTCTTGTCTGGCATGAGACGGTGGGGAACCGTTGCAGATTGGCAACGAAAGTTCCTGGAATACCTTTGTGGACTGCTCGCGCGGCCGCATTCGCGCCAAGAGGCGCAGAACCTGCATGGGCGCGGGCACGATGATGGGCAGCGCATGAGGGATGATTCGTGGCGAGATTTGTAAATGTGGCGGCGGGCCAGCTTGGCCCGATCGCGCGGAGCGAGAGCAGGGGCGAGGTGGTAGAGCGCTTGATGGCGCTGATGCGCCAGGCGCACGCAAACGGCTGCGACCTGATCGTTTATCCCGAGCTGGCGCTGACCACATTCTTTCCGCGCTGGTACTTCGAGGACCAGGCCGAGATCGACAGCTTTTTCGAGCGCGAGATGCCGGGCGCCGAAACGCAGGCGCTGTTCGATCTCGCCCGCACAATCGGCATCGGCTTCTATCTCGGCTATGCCGAACTGACCGTCGAGGCTGGAATCATCCGGCGCTACAACACGTCGATCCTCGTCGACAAGAGCGGTGCGGTTGTCGCGAAATACCGCAAGGTCCATCTGCCCGGTCATGCCGAGCATGAGCCATGGCGCAAATTCCAGCATCTGGAGAAGCGCTATTTCGAACCCGGGTCTGGCTTCGGTGCCGTCGACGCCTTCGGCGGCGTGATGGGCATGGCGATCTGCAACGACCGCCGCTGGAGCGAGACCTATCGGGTGATGGGTCTGCAGGGCGTCGAGATGGTGATGATTGGCTACAATACGCCGGTGCACAATCCTCCCGCGCCCGAGCATGACGATCTCTCGCTGTTCCACAATCATCTGGTGATGCAGTCGGGCGCCTATCAGAATGGCACCTTCGTGGTTGGCGTCGCCAAGGCCGGCGTTGAAGAGGGCGTCGACCACATCGGCGGCAGCTGCATTATCGCGCCATCCGGCGAGATCATCGCGCGATGCACGACCAAGGGCGACGAGCTCGCGCTCGCCCGCTGCGATCTCGATCTCTGCAATTCCTACAAGCGCACGACCTTCAATTTCGACGTTCACCGCCAGCCGCAGGCGTACGGGATGATCGTCGAGCGCAAGGGCGTGACTGTTATGGCGGATGGGACGGCTGTGCGGCCGAAGGGGTGATGCGCTCGCAATGACGAGTGGTGATAGCTGTGCGTCGAATCCGGCTCTCGTGCCCCGGACGCAGCGCAGCGCCCTTGCGGTGCGCTGCTGAGCCGGGGCCCATGTCTCCAAGCAATTGGCGTGGCCCCTGGGTCCCGGCTCTGCGCAGCAGCGTTTCACGCTGCAGCGCGTCCGGGACACGTGCCGTTGCTTATTTGCTAAGCTCCTCCCAATCACAACCCTGTGTCTTTATTCGGGAACAATCGTTCCCTAATATGCCGCGATGCAAAAGACCGCCCGCAAAGCCGAGCCTGCCCCGAACCCCCCCGGCCGCCCCCGGGAGTTTGACATGAACACCGCGCTGGATGGCGCGATCCGGGTGTTTTGCGAGCGTGGCTATCATGCCACCTCGATCGGCGACCTCACGGCGGCGATGCGGCTTGCGACCGGTAGCGTCTACAAGGCGTTTCGCGATAAGCACGCCGTCTTCCTCGCCGCCTTCGAACGCTACGTCGAGGTGCGGCGGGAGCAGACCCGCAGCGCGGCCGCGCGCGGTGCGAACGGCCGCGAGCGGGTGCGTCACGTGCTGTTATCCTATGTCGAGCACTCCCAGGGCAGCGAAGGGCGCCGCGGCTGCATCGTGGTCGGCAGTGCGGTCGAGCTGTCGGCCGTTGATCCCTTGATGCGTGCGCGCGTCACCGCCCAGCTCAAGACCAACGAGACCTTCATGGCCGGCCTCATTCGCGAGGGACAGGCCGACGGCTCGATTCCCCGCCATGTCGACGCCGACGATACCGCGCGGCTGATGATCTGCATGACGCAGGGCCTACGCGTCGTCGGCAAGGCGCGCCTGCCGCTCGACGGCGACCGCCTGGTCGACGTCGCGCTGAAGCTGCTTGATTGAAATTTTGTCAAATTAGGAAATGAACGCTCCCTATCGCGGGAGACGTTGAAGTGTCGGAGTATTGGGAATGACGATGAATGCCACGATCGAGACTGCGCCGGAGCCGGACGCGGTCTCGCAAGGACTGACGTTCGTGCTGGCCGCGGCCTGTGGCATGGTCGCCGCCAACCTCTACTATGCGCAGCCGCTGATCGGCCCGATCAGCGCCGCGCTCGGCCTGTCGCACGCAGCCGCGGGCCTGATCGTGACCATGACGCAGATCGGCTACGGCACGGGCTTGCTGTTCATCGTGCCACTCGGCGATCTCGTCGAAAACCGCACGCTGATTTGCAGCGTCATCGCGCTCGGTGCAGCGTCACTGCTCGCGGCCGGGTTGGCGACCCACGCGCTGCCGTTCCTGGTCTCGGCGCTGTTCATCGGGCTCGGCTCGGTCGCGGTGCAGATCATCATTCCCTATGCCGCGCACCTCGCACCGGAAGCCATTCGCGGCCGCGTCGTCGGCAACGTTTCGACCGGGTTGATGCTCGGCATCATGCTGGCACGGCCGGTGTCGAGCTTCGTCACCGCGATGCTGTCGTGGCACGCGGTGTTCTTCTGCTCGGCCGCACTGATGATCGCGCTCATAATCGTGCTTCGCCTCACGCTGCCGAAGCGCAAGCCGGTGGCACGGATGCATTACGGCGAATTGCTGCTGTCGATGCCGCATCTGGTGCGCACGATGCCGCTGCTCCGGCGCCGCGCGCTCTACCAGGCGGGCCTGTTCGGCGCCTTTGCCCTCTTCTGGACGGTGGTGCCGCTCCAGCTGGCGGCGCAATTCGGCCTCACCCAGGGCGGCATCGCGCTATTTGCGCTTGCCGGCGTCTCCGGCGTGTTCGCGGCGCCGATCGCAGGACGGCTGGCCGATAGCGGCCACAGTCGTATCGCCACCATCGCCGCGATGCTGTTCGTCGCCCTGGGCTTCCTGGTGACGCATGTCGGTGCGGCCGGTTCGATGCTCAACCTTGCCTGCCTCGTGGTGGCCGCGATCGCGATCGATTTCGGCGTCCAGGGCAACGTCGTGCTGGGCTTCCGTGCCATCTTCGTGCTCGGGCACGAGCACCGCAGCCGCCTCAACGGCCTCTACATGGCGACGTTCTTCTCCGCAGGTGCCGCCGGATCTGCACTCGGCGTCTGGGCGTTCGCGCAGGGCGGCTGGACGCTGGCCTCGGCCATTGGCCTTGCACTGCCCATCGCCAGCCTGCTCTACGCGGCAACCGAATAGCGGTACGATTGTGTTGTTGTAGCCGTTTACCAGCCTTGGAACGGGCAGGCCGGATGGCGCGATTTCCGTCTCGCGGATTCCTTGCCGCTGTAGTACTTTGGTCGCAAGCGGCCTGGTTAACGGCGGCAGGGGAGGCCCTATGAGGCGTGCGGGACTTGTTGGCGTACCGCGAGTACGGCCATGGTCGTGGCAGGCGTTTCTGCTCGGATTTGTCGTCGTCGCAGCGTCGGCTGCGCTTCAAGGCATTTGCGTCGCGTTCGGCGCAAAGCTGTATTTCGCGGCGTTCGTGCCCGGCATCTTCGTCGTCGGCATTCTCGCCGGTGCGCCCGCGGCGGCGTTTGCCGCGATGCTCACCATTCCGGTGGTGTGGTGGGCTTTCATGCCGCCATTCTTCGAGATCGCGCCGCTGACGACAGCCGACGCCGATTCCATCAATCTGTTCTTCCTGCTTGCGGTGCTGCTGATCGGCCTCGCCGACCTCTGCCGCGTGACCATGATGATTAATCGCCGCGGCGGATTGAAATCGACAGGCGAGCGCACGGCTGCCAATTCGCAGTAGCCCGGCGCGCGCGTTGCGCGCGTGCAACAGTCCGGCAACCATCGGCGCGCTCAGATCACGCCGCTAACTTTTCAAAAAAGATTTGGCGGCAATTTCTCCCGCGGGAATACGTGGGAGTTTTCGACATGAACGGACACGCCATCTTCGAGAACGTGCGCCGCTATCGCGGGATCGCATCGCTCTACCGCCAGACCGCGGCGTTTCGGCCCGGCCAGCGCTGGTCGCTGCTGGAGCAGGCCAGCGAGTGGGAAGCCCGTGCGCTGTCCGAGCTGGAAGCCTATTTCGCAGCTAGCGCCGATTACGCTGCTCCGCTCGCCGCCTAGACATTAACCATCACGACGGCGGGGCGCGTAGTGACCACCTTCAATCGCATCTTCACGACAGAGCGTCTGCTCCAGATCATCGTCATCCTGGCAGCGACCGTCGCAATGAAGCTGATGGGCTGAGCCCGACTACGCTATCGCTCGCCGAAATCGGGCACTTCCGGCAGATAGTTCGCGCCTTCCGATCCCAGAAAATCGAACATCGCCTGCGCTGGCGGCAGCAGCACTTTGTCGCTGCGGCGGATCACGTACCATTGCCGGACAATCGGCAGGCCGGCGACATCGAGCACGATCAGGCGACCTTCGGCGAGCTCATGCGCCACCGTGTGCGCCGAGATGAAGGCGATGCCGAGGCCTGCGATCACGGCCTGCTTGATGGTCTCGTTGCTGCTCATTTCCATGCCGATGATCGGTTCGAGATCGGACTTCTGGAACATCCCTTCCATCAGCGTGCGCGTACCCGAGCCGGGCTCGCGGGTCAGGAAGGTCTCGTGCACGAGATCGGTCAGGCTGAGGCCTGAATCCTTCTCCAGCCAGTGTCCCTTGCGCGCGACGATGACGTGCGGATTGCGTCCAAGCTGGCGCACGTCGACGCTGACGTCGGCCGGCGGCCGGCCCATCACGGCGAAATCGAGATCGTAGCCGTGCATGGCCTCACGGATATCCTCGCGGTTGCCGATGGTGAGCTTGATCTCGATCCTCGGCGAGCGCTTGGAAAATGCCGCGATCGCGTGCGGCACGAAATATTTCGCGGTCGAGACCGCGCCGATATGCACCGTGCCGCCCGTCTTGCCCGCAAGCAGATCGAGCGCGCCCTGGCAGTCCGTGATCGCCGCTTCGACGCGCACAGCGAGTGCCAGCACCTCTCGTCCCGCTTCCGTCAGCAGCATGCCGTCGCCGGTCCGCTGCACCAGGGGCAATCCCGCAAGGTCCTGAAGCTGCCGGAGCTGCTGCGTCACGGCCGGCTGTGTCAGCCCGAGTTGGGTCGAGGCCGCCGTCACGCTGCCCTTGGCCGAGAGCGCCGCAAGCGAACGCAGCTGCCGGATCGTCAGATGCCGGAGCTGGGTCGCCGGATGGCCGGATCCATTATAAGGAATTTCTTTGGCACTCATTATGAATAGAAATTTTCCTTATTAAGCCTGCCCTGTCAATCTCAACGTGTTGGGACCGACCGCTACCTGCCTCCACCACCGGAGGGAACTGGATGCGGCGCCCACAGGGGATGGACGCAGATGACCGGGCAACTCAGGCTGGACGACCGCCTTCAACGCTATTCCGAGACGGCGCCGCACGCGCTCGCCGTCGCGGCCGCGGTCGACGCCATCGCGACGGCCGCAATCGAGATCTCCGACCTCATCGCCACCGGCGATCTCGCCGACGCCTCGGGCCTGACCACCGGCTGCAACAGCGATGGCGACATCCAGCGCGATCTCGACGTGCAGGCGGATGCGATCCTGCGCCGCCGCCTCGGCAAGCTGCCAATCGCGGCGCTCGCGTCAGAGGAAATGCGCGAGCCGCAGATTGGTGACCGCGACGCCAAAATCTGTGTCGCGATCGATCCGCTCGATGGTTCCACCAACATCGACCTCAACATGACCGTCGGCACGATCTTCTCGATCCTGCCGGCGCCGGATGATCTCAGCCTCGCTTTCCAACAGCGCGGCGCGGCGCAACTCGCGGCGGGCTTCGTCACCTACGGTCCCCAGACCTCGCTGGTGCTGACGCTTGGCGAGGGCGTCGACATCTTCACGCTCGACCGTAAGGCCGGCTGCTTTCGCCTCGCGCGTAGCGCGGTGCAGATCTCCGAGGCCTGCGAGGAGTTCGCGATCAACGTCTCCAATCGTCGCTATTGGGAGGCGCCGGTGCGTGCCTTCATCGACGAATGCCTCGCGGGCGTCGACGGGCCCGCCAACCACAATTTCAACATGCGCTGGATCGGTTCGCTGGTCGCGGAGACCTATCGTATCCTCACCCGCGGCGGCGTGTTCCTCTATCCCTCCGACGCGCGGCCCGGCTACGGCGAAGGTCGCCTACGCCTCGTCTACGAGGCGCATCCGATGGCTTACATCATCGAGCAGGCTGGCGGCTCGGCCTCGACCGGGCGCGAACGCATCCTCGATCTCTCCACGCAGAACCTGCACCAGCGCGTGCCGCTGGTGATGGGCTCGAGCAATGAAGTGCAGCGTGTCGCCGAACTGCATGGCGACCCGTCGCAGGTCGATAGTGTCTCAGCGCCGCTGTTCGCGCGGCGCGGCTTCTTCCGGTTGTGAGCGAGGTGATCCATGTCCAGGAAGCATCCGATCATCTCCATCACCGGCTCCTCAGGCGCCGGCACGACGTCGGTCAAGAAGACCTTCGAGCAGATCTTCTTCCGCGAGAAGGTCAACGCCGCCTACATCGAGGGTGATGCGTTCCATCGCTATGACCGCGCCGAGATGCGCACGCAGATGGCGGCCGAGGCCGAACGCGGCAACAAGCATTTCAGCCATTTCAGCCCCGAGACCAATCTGTTCGAGGAGCTGGAGCGCGCCTTCCGCGACTATGGCGAGACCGGCACGGCAACGACGCGACACTACGTGCACGACGCCGAAGAGTCCGCGCTGCACGGTGCGGCGCCCGGCACCTTCACCGATTGGGAACGGCTGCCGGAGAACTCGGACCTGCTGTTCTACGAGGGCCTGCACGGCGCTGTCGTCACCGACAGGGTAAATGTCGCGCGCTATGCCGACCTCAAGATTGGCGTCGTGCCCGTGATCAATCTCGAATGGATCCAGAAGCTGCATCGCGACCGTAGCGCGCGCGGCTATTCGACCGAGGCTGTCACCGACACCATCCTGCGGCGGATGCCGGATTACATCCACTACATCTGCCCGCAATTCACCGAGACCGACATCAACTTCCAGCGCGTGCCGACGGTTGATACCTCCAATCCGTTCATCGCGCGCTGGATCCCGACGCCGGACGAATCAATGGTCGTGATCCGCTTCAAGAACCCGCGCGGCATCGACTTTCCCTATCTGCTTTCGATGCTCCCGCACAGCTGGATGTCGCGCGCGAACTCCATCGTTTGCCCGGGTGCGAAGCTCGATCTGGCGATGCAGCTCATCCTGACGCCGCTGATCATGCAGCTCATCGAGCGCAAGCGCAGCTTGAAGTGACAAGGAGTATCCGATGAACATCTCGGTTCATGCCGATGCCGACCTCACGGCCGTGGCGCACAGCGATCTCGCCAACGCCATCCGCTTCCTTGCAGTTGATGCCATCGAGACCTCGCAGTCAGGGCATCCCGGTCTGCCCATGGGTATGGCCGACGTTGCGACGGTGCTGTTCTCGCGCTTCCTGAAGTTCGACTCCGCACATCCGAACTGGCCGGACCGCGACCGCTTCGTGCTTTCGGCAGGCCATGGTTCGATGCTGCTTTATGCGCTGCTGCATCTCACCGGCGGCGATGTCAGCCTCGATGATATCAAGGCCTTCCGGCAATGGGGCTCGAAGACGCCGGGCCATCCCGAATACGGTCACACGCCTGGCGTCGAGACCACGACGGGACCGCTGGGGCAGGGGATTGCGACGGCCGTCGGCATGGCGCTGGCCGAGCGTATGGCCAATGCGCGGCATGGCGACGGCCTCGTCGATCACTTCACCTATGTCATCGCTGGCGACGGCTGCCTGATGGAAGGCATCAGCCAGGAGGCGATCTCGCTCGCCGGCCATCTCGGGCTCGGCCGTCTCATTGTGCTGTTCGACGATAACGGCATCTCCATCGATGGGCCGACGTCGCTCGCGACGTCCGACGACCAACTTGCGCGCTTCGCCGCCTCCGGCTGGTCGGTCCGCCGCGTCGATGGGCACGATCCCGAGGCCGTTGCTCAGGCGATCGCGGAGGAACGTGAGACCGCAAAGCCGTCGCTGATCGCCTGCCGCACCATCATCGGTTACGGCGCGCCGGACCGGCAGGGCACCGAGAAGGCGCATGGCTCGCCGCTCGGCACCGAACAAACCGAGGCAGCGCGGCGAATACTCGGCTGGGACTATCAGCCGTTTGTCGTGCCAATTCCCATTGCGAAGGCGTGGCGGATGATCGGCCAGCGGGGACAGGTCGAGCGCCTCGCCTGGCTCGACCGTTACGAAGACGCGACGCCCGAGCAGCGTGAGCTCTTCATCGAGGGTAAAGCGGTTGCCCTGCCGGACGCCTATGCCCAGGCCTCGGCGAAATTGCGCGAACGCTTTGCCAGCGAGCGTCCAAAGCTCGCCACGCGGCAGGCTTCGCAACAGGTGCTCGAAGGAATCGCCGGATCAATTCCGGGATTCGTCGGCGGCTCGGCAGATCTGACGCATTCGAACCTGACGCATGCAAAAGTGCAGGCACCCGTGAAGCGCGACGCATTCGCCGGCGACTACATTCATTACGGCATCCGCGAGCACGGCATGGCCGCGGCGATGAACGGCCTCGCGCTCCATGGCGGCTTCATTCCCTATGGCGGCACGTTCCTCGCCTTCTCAGACTATAGCCGGCCGGCGATCCGCCTTGCCGCCCTGATGCGGTTGCGTGTGATCCATGTGATGACGCACGATTCCATCGGGCTCGGCGAAGATGGGCCGACGCATCAGCCGGTCGAGCATCTCGCCGCGCTGCGCGTCATTCCGAACTTGCTGGTGTTCCGCCCCGCCGATGCGGTCGAGACGCTTGAAGCATGGAACTGCGCGCTCGAATCGGAGAATCGTCCCTCCGTGCTGTGCCTGTCGCGCCAAGCGCTGCCGACCTTCCGCAGCGACGTCCGCGGCCGAAATCGCGTCGCGCGCGGCGCCTATGTGATTGTCTCGCCCGATGGCGGACGTGACGTGACGCTGATGGCGACCGGCTCCGAAGTCTCGATCGCGCTGGAAGCCGCTCGCCTGCTCGCAACGGAGCATGTCCGTGCCGCCGTGGTGTCCGCGCCGTGCTTCGCCCTGTTCGAAGAGCAGCCGGACGATTATCGCGCCGCCGTGCTTGGCACAGCACCGCGCGTCGGCATCGAGGCGGCCGTCGCCGGCGATTGGCATCGCTGGATCGGCGCTGACGGCGAGTTCGTCGGCATGCGCGGCTTCGGCGCGTCGGCGCCGGCGCCGGTGCTCTACCGCGAATTCGGCATCACCCCACAAGGCATCGC
>JAEWHT010000410.1 GCA_023387695.1 Pseudomonadota bacterium
CGGCGATGGTGGCCGGGTTGCGCGGATCATCCTCCGGGATACCCGCTTCGACCTTGCCGACGAGATCGCCGCCGACGTCCGCACCCTTGGTGAAGATGCCGCCGCCGAGACGGGCGAAGATCGAGATCAGCGACGCGCCGAAGCCGAGCGCCACCATGGCGTCGATGACGGTGCGGCTGTCAGGCGCGAGCTTCAGCGAATAGGTCAGGAAGCCGAAATACAGCGTCACGCCAAGCAGCGCGAGACCGGCCACCAGCATGCCCGTAATCGCGCCCGCCTTGAAGGCGAGTTCGAGGCCGCCGGCGAGCGACGTCGTTGCCGCCTGGGCGGTGCGCACGTTGGCGCGGACCGAGACGTTCATGCCGATGAAACCGGCGGCCCCCGACAGGACGGCGCCGATCAAGAAGCCGATCGCGACATAAAGCCCAAGGAAATAGGCAAGCAGGACGAAGATGACGACGCCGACCATGCCGATCGTCGCGTACTGGCGCCGCAGATACGCCTGTGCACCCTCAGCGACCGCTGCCGCGATCTCCTGCATGCGCGGTGACCCCGCATCCGCGCTCAACACCGAAGACGTCGCCCAAATCGCGTAGACGACGGAAAGCACTCCGCAGAGCACTATCAACCATAATGCTGTCATTTGATTTTTGCCTCAGATCCTTGATGTACGTACCCCCGGCGCCTTTTATTTTTCCGTCATGCGGAGTGGCGCCCTTATGTTGAACAGGGCCGCCCCTTGCCCGAAGGGGCGGCCCCAGTCGGCCACAAGCTTGCCAAAATCAAATTGAGGGTGCAACGCCAGATAAGGCCGAAAAAGTCGATCTCGGCAGGTATTTAGACCTAATCCCAAGCGCCCCGGCCCGAGGCCGCTAAGCCGCCGACTTCGCGGGATGACGAGAGGTCGACGCCACTTCCATCATCTGCCCGTCGGCTGCTGCGCGTCGGTTGAAGATTTTGACCTCGTAGGCGCTGCCGCCGGGGCCAGCGTCCAGGGTCACCGAGATAGCCTGGTTGAGCGTGAGAACGCCGAGCGGAACATCCTGGTCCGGCAGGATAAGTGTCGCCTGCTCGCCAACAAACACGATAACCAGATGGCCTTTGGCCATGTTGCTCTTCGCCAGCAGCCGCAATTGGCCGTGATAAGGCTGCCGGGTCCAGGCCGATGGCAGGTCGGGATCAACCGCAACCTGGATGTTGTTGGTCTGGGGATGCACGGTCAGCACCATCTTCGCCTGATCGGGCTTCCAGTGCATGGGCAGCGCCGGAATGGTCTTCCACAGACAGTCGAATGCCGCGCACTCGCCGGGCCTGGTGTCGTGGATCGCGCAGCCCAGGCTTGGCTCGCAATGCGAGCACCACGTACCAGCCGGCTTGCCGAACGCGACCACGTTGTAGACCTTGCAGCACAGCGTGCAGCTTCCGCACGTCCGCCCGCTCGCCGCCAGCGCCTCGCCCAAACCCGAAACGGCCGCATTCATCAAAACGCACCCATTGGCTGCCTTTGCACCAATGGATGCGATACGGCTGTTGGCTGGCGCGGGGATTGCGGCTCTAGAAATGACTGTAGGACAGGCGCTTCAGGGCGAGCTCCTGGCCCTGCCCGTCCAGAAAACGCGGCCGCTCATGGCCCGCGACGATCGTGCCGATCGTCGTGACGGCCACACCTGCCGCCTTTCCGGCAGCGATCAGCGCGTCGCTGTGCTCCGGCGGTACGATGCACAGCACTTCGTAGTCGTCGCCCCCGGCAAGCAGCGTCTCAACACAAATCGCATTGCGCGCGATCAAGCCAGCTGCAGCAGATGAAAGCGGCACACTCGCCACGTCGACAGTGGCCGAGACGCCGGATGCCGCACAGAGTTTGGTCAGATCGCCGGCGAGCCCGTCCGAAACATCCATCGCTGCCGTCGCATGATCGCGCACGGCCTGCGCCAGCACATTGCGCGGCTGGGGGATCCGATAGCGCGAAACGAGCGCGTCCCGCGCAGCCGGATCGGACGCGAGCGCCGCGGTCACCGCGCCGCCAGTGAGCACGTCGAGGCCGAGCGCGGCATCGCCAATCGTTCCCGTCACCAGAATACGGTCGCCTGGCCTGGCGCCCGTGCGGCCGACCATTCGGCCTTTCGGCACGCGGCCGAAGGCGGTGATCGAAATCATCTGCGGCCCCGGCGTCGACACCGTGTCGCCGCCGAGCAGCTGACAGCCAAAGCTTTTTGCATCTTCGCCAAGCGCATCAGCGAAAGGCCTGAGCCAGGAATCCTCCTTGCTGCGCAGCGCCAGCGTCAGCACGAAGCCGGCGGGTGCAGCACCCTTGGCTGCGAGATCGGACAGATTCACCCGCAGCGCCTTGCGCGCGACGGTATCCGCGGGATCAGTGGCAAGATAATGCACGCCCTCGACCACGGCGTCGGTGGTGACGACGATGTCGTCGCCTGACGAGGACAGCACCGCCGCATCATCGACCAGCCCGAACGCACCAGGATCAGTCGCCAGCGGCTTGAAATAGCGCGCGATGAGGGAGTCTTCAGCGGAAGGGTTGTGCGGATTTGCCAATTGCCTAGCCCACTCTCCACTGTCATCGCCCGGCTTGACCGGGCGATCCAGTACGCCGAGACGCCTGATCCAAATTACCGCTGCTTCGGCGTACTGGATCGCCCGCTTTCGCGGGCGATGACAGCGGAATGTGTGGCCTAACCCCGCCCGAACTCGTCACCGCGAAACTGGCGGCCGATCTGGTCGAGCACGGCGTTGACCATGCCGGTCTCCTCACGGTCGACGAAGGCGTTGGCGACATCGACATATTCGGAGACGACGACGCGGCCCGGCACGTCCTTGCGATGCTGCAGTTCGTAGGCCCCTGCCCGCAGTACCGCGCGGAGGATCGCTTCGATCCGCTTCAGCGGCCAGCCCTTCGACAGCGCCTCGTCGATCAAGGGGTCGAGCTTCCTCTGGTCGCGCACGACACCGGAGACGACGTCGCGAAAGAAGGCGGCTTCCGCCGGCAGGTAAGTCTCGCCCTCGACTTCGTTGCCGAGCCAGTGGCTCTCGAACTCGGCAAAGATGTCGTTGATGCCGGCACCGGCAATATCCATCTGGTACAGCGCCTGGACGGCAGCGAGCCGCGCCGCACCGCGCCGGTTCGCTTTCTTCTCCGCAGGACCTGCCGGTTTCTTGCTGTCAGCCATCGCTCAAGCCCGCGCCAGGCGACGTTTGATGCGCAGCATCGCAAGTGCTGCGCGCGCAGCATCGCCGCCCTTGTTGAGCTCGCTGGCGCGCGCCCGCGCCCAGGCCTGGTCCTCATTGTTGACGGTGAGGATGCCGTTGCCGAGCGGCAGCTTGCGCGCCACCGCGAGATCCATCAGCGCGCGCGAGGATTCCTGCGAGACGATCTCGAAATGGATGGTGTCGCCACGGATGACGCAGCCGAGCGCGATCACCGCATCATAGGGCTTGCCATTCGCCGCGGCCGCATCGACTGCGATGGCAACCGCCGCCGGGATCTCCAGCGCGCCGGGAACCGTGATGACGTCATGGGTCAGGCCAGCCGCCTTCAGCTCGGTGACCGCGCCATCCAGGAGTGCATCCTGCAGATCGTCATAGAACCGCGCCTCGACAATCAGCGCACGTGCGCCGGAAATGTCGGTCTGGTCCTTCAGGGGGGCACGCCGTGCGTCAGCCATCGTCAAATCCGTTCTACTGGGGTCGGCGCGTTATGTAGTCGCCGCGGGCTGTTAAGCCAAGTTAGAAACTGTCATTCCGGGGCGATGCGAAGCATCGAACCCGGAATCTCGAGATTCCGGGTCTGGTCCTACGGACCATCCCGGAATGACGGCTACGTCGTCATTTCCGTCAGCCGCGCCGCGTAGCGGGCCATCAGATCGACCTCGATATTAACCTCGCTGCCCGCCTTCCAGCCGCCGATGGTCGTGACGGTCAGCGTGTGCGGGATGATCAGCACCGAAAAAGTCGTGTCCGTCACCGCATTAACCGTGAGCGAGACGCCGTCGAGCGTGATAGAGCCCTTGGTGGCGATGAAGCGTGCCAGCTCGCGCGTGGTCGAGAGCTCGAACCGCGCCATGTCAGGCAGGTCCTCGCGGCTGACGATGGTCGCGATGCCGTCGGCATGGCCGGCGACGATGTGGCCGCCGAGTTCGTCGCCGATCTTGAGCGCGCGCTCGAGATTGAGCTTCGTGCCGAGCTTCCAGTGCTTGGCCGTCGTCAGCGCCAGCGTCTCCGCGGCAGCGTCAACGTCGAACCAGGTCCTACCGCCGGCAACGCCCGACGCGACCACCGTGAGGCAGACGCCGTTGTTGGCGATCGAGGCGCCGTCGGCGATAGTGGTCCGATCATAGCTGCAGGCAATGCGCAGCCGGTGCAATTGCCCCTGCGCAACTGGCTTGAAGCTGACGATCTCGCCAATATCGGTGACAATGCCGGTGAACATGTTAGGCGCGCTCGTAGATGGTGAGAGTATCGTTGTCGAATGTCTCGCTAGCATGAACCTTGTAGGCCTGCGACTGCGTGATTTTCGACAGGGGCAATGCATCGAGCGCATCGACGCCGCCAGCGCCTACGTCTTCCGCTCCGCGGAACAGCCAGATCTCGTCGACCAAGTCAGCGGACACGAACGACGCCGCAACACGGCTGCCGCCCTCCACCATCAATCGCGTGACGCCCTTCTCGGCGAGCGCACGTAGCACGGCCGGAAGATCAAGCCCGGCTGCACCATTCGGCGGCATGCGCATGATTTGCGCACCGGCCGCGCCAAGACGGGTCGCAGCAGCAGCTTCCGCGAGCTCCGAGCCGATCACCCACAGCGGCGTTTCGCGCGCGGAGCGCACCAGTTGGCTCGACGCCGGGATACGCAGGCTCTGGTCAAGCACCACGCGCACCGGCGAACGCGCGGCCATGCCCGGCAGGCGGCAATTGAGCTGCGGGTCATCCGCCAGCACCGTTCCGATGCCGACCAGGATGGCGTCATTCTGCGCGCGCAAGAGATGCACGCGGTCACGCACGGCCTCGCCGGTGATCGCGAGTGGCTTGCCGCCAGCAGCACCGATCTTGCCGTCGGGGGAGACCGCGAGCTTCAGGATGACATGCGGGCGCTTGTCCCTGATACGGCGCAAATGGCCGGCATGGTCGAACGCGGCCTCCGCCGCGCACAGACCCACATCCACGGTGATACCAGCGGCGCGAAGGCGCGCGTGCCCCTGGCCAGCCACCTCAGGATTGGGATCCTCGATCGCTGCGACCACGCGCTTGATGTCCGCTGCGATCACCGCGTCGGCGCAAGGCGGCGACTTGCCGAAATGCGAGCATGGCTCGAGCGTAACGTAGAGCGTCGCGCCGCGCGCGGCCTCGCCAGCCCGTCGCAGCGCTTCAACCTCGGCATGCGGCCGTCCACCGGGCTGCGTCCAGCCGCGGCCGACAATCACGCCGTCCTTGACGATAACCGCGCCGACGGCGGGATTGGGCCAGGTACGCCCCTGCCCGCGCCGGCCCAATGCCAATGCGAGCTGCATGAAGCGACGATCGGCGTCCTTGGTCTCGCGGATCTTCTGGGCGAATTGATCTTCCAGAATACGGAAGATCATTTGCGGACCGCGGCGAGCCGCGCTTCCTCCTCGCCGGAGAGCTCGCCGAGCACCTCGGCGAAATCCTTGGCTTCGCGGAAATTGCGATAGACCGAGGCGAAGCGCACATAGGCGACGTCGTCGAGCGTGCGCAGATGCTCCATCACGGTCTCGCCGATCACCTCGGAGGAGATCTCGGCTTCACCGCCGGTCTCGAGCTCGCGCACAATGGTGGAGACCATCTTCTCCACCCGTTCAGGCTCGACCGGCCGCTTGCGCAGCGAGATCGACACCGAACGCATCAGCTTGTCACGGTCGAATGGAACGCGGCGGCCGTTGCGCTTGATCACGGTGAGCTCGCGCAGCTGCACGCGCTCAAATGTCGTGAAACGAAAATTGCAGGCGACACAGACGCGCCGCCTGCGGATGACGGAAGAATCCTCGGTCGGACGCGAGTCCTTTACCTGCGTATCGAGACTGTTGCAGTTCGGGCAGCGCATCCGTTGACCTTAACGAGTTTTCTTTGGCCTTACTGATAGATCGGGAACCGGTCGGTGAGCGCCTTGACCCGTTCCTTGATCGCGGCTTCGACCAGCGGCGCCTTGCCGTCGTCCGACTGCGCGATCGCGTTGAGGACCTCGGCGATCATGCCGCCGACCTGCTGGAATTCAGCGACGCCGAAACCGCGGGTCGTTGCCGCCGGGGTGCCGAGACGAATACCGGAGGTGACAAACGGCGATTGCGGGTCGAACGGAATGCCGTTCTTGTTGCAGGTGATGGCAGCGCGGACCAGCGCCTTCTCGGAGACGTTGCCCTTCAGGCCCTTCGGCCTGAGGTCAACGAGCATCAGATGGTTATCGGTGCCGCCGGACACAATGTCGAAGCCGTGGCTCTTCATCGCCTCAGCCAGCGCCTTGGCGTTTTCGACGACGTTCTTCGCATAGACCTTGAAGTCCGGACGCAGCGCTTCGCCGAAGGCGACTGCCTTCGCCGCGATCACATGCATCAACGGGCCGCCCTGGAGGCCCGGGAAGATCGCCGAGTTGAACTTCTTGGTCAGCGCCTCATCATTCCACAGCATGAGGCCACCACGCGGGCCACGCAGCGACTTGTGCGTCGTGGTGGTGGTGACGTGCGCGTACGGCACAGGCGAAGCGTGCACGCCGCCGGCGACGAGACCGGCGAAGTGCGCCATATCGACCAGCAGATACGCGCCGACCGAGTCCGCGATCTCGCGGAAGCGCTTGAAGTCCCATGCCCGCGAATAGGCCGAGCCGCCGGCCACGATCAGCTTCGGCTTGACCTCTTCGGCCTGCTTGGCGACCGCGTCCATGTCGATAAGCTGGTCCTCGCGGCGCACGGTGTAGTGCGCGGCCTTGAACCACTTGCCGCTCATGTTGACGGGCGAGCCGTGGGTGAGATGGCCACCGGCCGCCAAATCGAGGCCCATGAAGGTGTCGCCGGGCTGCAGCAGCGCCAGGAACACCGCCTGGTTCATCTGGCTGCCGGAGTTCGGCTGTACGTTGGCGAAGTTGGCACCGAACAGCTTCTTGGCGCGATCGATCGCGAGGTTCTCGGCGACGTCGACCCACTCACAACCGCCATAGTAGCGCGCGCCCGGATAACCCTCTGCGTACTTGTTGGTCATGACCGAACCCTGCGCTTCCAGCACGGCCCGGCTGACGATGTTCTCGGAGGCGATCAGCTCGACTTCATGGCGCTGCCGGCCGAGTTCGCCCTTGATAGCGGCTGCGATTTCCGGGTCGGCCTGCTCGAGCGAGGCGCTGAAAAACGAATCGGGGGCGGAGGCGGTCTTGGCGAGGGTCATCTTGCGAATATCTCCACCGCCGCAGCCTCTTGGCGGGCTACGGGGGTCTTGGTGTGGCGATCGGAAGCGGCGAGCGCGATCTACCACATCGCCCGCCCCCGGCCAAGCATTTGCGGGTCGGGCCTGATATTTATGCAAGATATGGTGGGGATTGAAGGATTTTGCATGAAGACAGCTCACCGGGCCGGCTTCATCCGATCATCCCTAAAGGGTCCGCTTCGGACCCAAGATGAGCTCTCCTAGAGCCCAGTATACCCCGCCTTGACGGGGTCCACGCTGCCATCGAGCTGGCGCAGATAGGTCAGGCCGCACACCGTCAACCTGTGGGTGTCTTTCTCGCCGGCTTCCATCAGGGTGTTGAGGTAGTTCGTCACCTTTGCCCGCGCCTCCTCGCTCGCCGCTGCCGTGCGGTTGGCGAGCAAGTCATAGGTCTGCATGATGCGGTCGATGGCAGCTTCCATGGCACCCTCTGGTCTTATTGAATTTTGGGAATCTTGATCAGGCAACCGCTCGGGCCCCGGACTGCGCCTCGAAGCGCACGATCGCCTTGTTGGCGAGCCTGATCTTGTTGAATTCACCGTGCTGAAGCAGCCTGACGATGATCCCGAGCAGCTGCTCATTGGTGACGAGCGTGTCGGGAATTGCGCCGGAACGGCGGAGATAGTTCGCGGCGATCGCGTAGGAATCGCTCACGAGTTCGACGTTCATTGCCTGCAACCCGCGCTCGACCAGCATCGCATCCTCCGATCCGGAGAGACAACTGCGACGCGAGAACCTGGTTCCGCGGATCAGGCCAATTTTTCGCAAGTGCAAAAAAGACGTCAAAACGCACCGGTCCGGGACAAACCGGGCCGATGCGCTTGGGGAAGTCAGGCACGTTCGGGAAAGGCTTGCCGGTCTTGTTGTGGGCCGGCTTGGCCTTGAACCCGCTGAAACTCAGAGGCGATACAGGATCTGGTCGGTCCAGAACCGTTCGAGACGGTGCAGCGACTTGTTAAGGGTCGAGAACTCCTCGCCGGAGATGCCACCGACCTGCTCCACCGTCTTGACGTGCTTCTGGTAGAGGCTGTCGACGATGCGGCGGACTTCCTGGCCCTGCGGGGTCAGGCGGATGCGCACCGAGCGGCGATCAACGCGCGAGCGCTGATGATCGAGGAAGCCGAGCTCGACGAGCTTCTTCAGATTGTAGGAGACGTTGGAACCGAGATAGTAACCGCGCGTACGCAGTTCGCCCGCGGTCAGCTCCTTGTCGCCGATGTTATAGAGCAGGAGAGCCTGCACGGAATTGATGTCGGCGCGGCCACGACGATCGAACTCGTCCTTGATCACGTCGAGGAGCCGGCGATGCAGCCGCTCCACAAGAGTCAGAGCTTCCAGATAGAGCGACTGCACCGAACCCTGCGGGCCGGAAACGCGCTCTGCGGTATCTGCCGCAGTTGCGACGGCTTTCATCATGACACTTCCCCTGTTGTCGTTTTTATCGACACTTATTCGACGAAACTTGTGTCCCGCCTGATAGGTGCAACTTAAGGGGGGCGTTTGAAGATCGGCTTAAACAAGACAATAAAGAGATCATGAATTTAAGAGAGTGAATTGCGTATTAAGCCTGTGCCACAAGGACTTTTCGCAACCCTCTGTTGACCGTCGCAAGGTCCTGTTCACCCTCCGTCCGCACCTTCTGTCACATTCCAGAACAGCCCCGCTCCGTTTCGAAACGCACGCGTAAGAGCTGTGGCGGATATCGCTAGGTCAATGAAAAGTTACCTCGAATTTGAAGCAACCAGCGGTCAACCAAGTCACCACGACTGGATAAACTTCGCGCGTGTCCCGGACGAGCGCAGCGAAGATCCGGGACCCAGAAAGCCGCAAATTGAGATCGGAGATGGATGGGCCCCGGCTCTGCAGCGCATCACCATAGCGCGTTGAAGACGCGCGTAAGCGCGCTGTCGGTGCTGCGCAGCGTCCGGGCCACGAGAGAGTGCGTGTGAGAGTGCCTGCGCGCTACGGCGGCCGTTCGCGCGCGGCCATCCAGGCGAGCGCGAGATAAGCGGCGAGCATGAAGGCTTCGATTGCGACGACGATCAGGCTGCCGCCGTAGATGCCCGGGAACATCAACTCGATCACCGCCATCGAGACCACGGTCGTGAGCCACACCACCGCGCCCCAGGGCGTGGCGAGCCAGAGGCCCACGGCAGCAACGAGCTCGATCACCGCGAAATAGATGGTCGAGGCCTGCCAGGCCATCGACTGGTTCTCGAAGGCCTCGTCCTCGCCACCGACGAAGCCCGTCACCTGCGCCCAGTGATAGAGACCCTTGAGGATCGACAGCAGCGCCATCACCCGCAGGAACAGCACCAGCCGGCGCGTCCAGACATTGTCGTCGGACTCGGCCCGCTCCGACGAGATCGCGGCCACCGACAGCGCGCTGTCTCTTGTGCTGTCTCGGACGGCGTCCCTGGCATTGGCGCTGTCGCGGGCCGCATCGCGGGTGGAGATATCGGACATGGCCCCTTTCTGGCTGGTTCGCCCTGCAAAATCAATCGGCAGCCCATCCCTTGCGGGAGGTCAAGCCGCGGTGACGGGAACCATGCGAGCTGGTATAAGAATAATTCCAGCCTGGAGAAGAGTAATGGCGATCAAATACGGACGTCCGATCGAGTTGCGCGAGGTATCGCGTCGGGATGGCACGACGGCCTCGCCTGCCCTCGACCTGACCATCCGTCCGCGCCGCAACCGCAAGGCCGAATGGGCCCGGCGCATGGTGCGCGAGAACGTCCTCACCACTGACGATTTGATCTGGCCGCTGTTCCTCATCGACGGCAGCAACAAGCGCGAGGCGATCGCCTCGATGCCCGGCGTCGACCGCCTCAGCGTCGACCAGGCCGTGCGCGAAGCCGAGCGCGCCATGAAGCTCACCATCCCCTGCCTCGCGCTGTTCCCTTACACCGACCCGTCCTTGCGCGATGAGGAAGGCTCGGAAGCGACCAACCCGAACAATCTGGTCTGTCAGGCCGTGCGTGCGATCAAGAAGGAGTTTCCGGAGATTGGAATCCTTTGCGACGTCGCGCTCGATCCCTTCACCAGCCACGGCCATGACGGGCTCATCTCCGACGGCAAGATCCTGAACGACGAAACGGTCGCCGTGCTGGTGCGCCAGGCGCTGGTGCAGGCGGAAGCCGGCTGCGATATCATCGCGCCATCCGACATGATGGACGGCCGCGTCGCCGCCATCCGAGAGGGACTGGATCGTTCCGGCCTGCTCGACGTGCAGATCATGGCCTATGCGGCCAAATACGCCTCGGCCTTTTACGGCCCGTTCCGCGATGCCATCGGCTCGGCGAAGACACTGACCGGCGACAAGCGCACCTACCAGATGGACAGCGCCAACACCGACGAGGCGCTGCGCGAAGTCGAGCTCGACATTTCCGAGGGCGCCGACATGGTCATGGTGAAACCCGGCATGCCCTATCTCGACGTTGTCCGCCGCGTGAAGGACACGTTCGCGATGCCGACCTTCGCCTACCAGGTCTCCGGCGAATACGCGATGATTGCCGCTGCCGCCAACAACGGCTGGCTCGATGGCGACCGCGCCATGATGGAAAGCCTGCTCGCCTTCAAGCGCGCCGGTGCCGATGGCGTGCTCAGCTATTTTGCGCCGAAGGCGGCGGAAAAGCTGCGCGCGCAGGGGTAAGCCCCGCGCGGCCCATCCCGCCCCCGAATCGCCGGAATATTTCGGCTTGTTAATCCCGCTGCGCCCTTGGCAGGGGAAGAGCCTGTTCCCATGTCCTGCCTTGCGGAGTTTCCCCGTTGGAGGACGGAAAGATGTCTTATTCGGACGAAGGCAATGTCTGGCGCAACGACGGCGGCGCGCACCAGCACGCCTACGATCCCTATCTGCATCCGGAACTGTTCCGCGGCGTCGCGACGCGGCGCGCGTTTGCGTTCCTGATCGACATGGTCGTGATCTCCGTTCCCGTCATCCTCGGCTACATCTTCATCGCGGTGTTCGGCGTGGTGACGCTCGGCATCGGCTGGGCGCTGTTCTGGCTGGCCTGGCCGGCCTCCGTGATCTGGGCCATCGTCTATTACGGCGCCTGCATCGGTGGTCCTTCGTCGGCGACGATCGGGATGCGGGTGATGGATCTGGAGTTGCGCACTTGGTACGGCGCGCCCGGCTATTTCGCGCTCGGCGCCACCCATGCCGTGCTGTTCTGGGTGACGGTTTCGTTCCTGTCGCCCTTCGTGGTGCTGCTCGGCCTGTTCAATGGCCGCCGGCGCCTGCTGCACGATTTCGTGCTGGGAACGGTGGTGATCAACAATTCCGTTCGCGCGCCCGTGGCTCAGACGGCCAGAACGTGGTGATCAAGAACCTACTAACCCGGATCCGCTAGACTGAGTGACCTGACCAGCCGAGCGGACCGATTGACCGGGAGCTTTCGTAGCGCGATGCTGATACTCACTTCGGAGGCCCACGACGTCCCTTGACCCAGCACTCGCGCGACACCCCCCAATTTTACCTCACGGCGCCCTCCCCCTGCCCGTATCTGCCGGGTCGGCATGAGCGCAAGGTGTTTACGCACCTCGTGGGTGAGCGCGCGGGCGACCTCAACGACCTCCTGACCCATGGCGGCTTCCGCCGGAGCCAGTCCATTGCCTACCGCCCCGCCTGCGACCAGTGTCGCGCCTGCGTTTCGGTCCGGGTGGTCGCTAACGAGTTCCGCCCGTCCCGCAACTTCCGCAAGGTGATGGCGCGGAACGCCGACATCATCGGCGAGCAGCGCAGCGCGGTGCCGACCTCCGAGCAATATTCGGTGTTCCGCGCCTATCTCGACGCCCGCCACCGCCATGGCGGCATGGCCGACATGACCGTGCTCGACTACGCCATGATGGTCGAGGACAGCCACGTCGAGACCCGCATCATCGAGTACCGCAAGCGCGGCCCCGACAGCGGCATCACCGGTCGCGGCGAAGAACTGATCGCGGTGGCTCTGACTGATGTGCTCAGCGACGGACTGTCGATGGTCTATTCGTTCTTCGAGCCGGGCCAGGTCTCCCGCTCGATGGGCACCTTCATGATCCTCGATCACATCGCGCGCGCGCGCCGGCAGGGCCTGCCTTACGTCTATCTCGGCTACTGGATCGAAGGCTCCAAGAAGATGGACTACAAGGCCCGCTTCCTGCCGCAGCAGCGCCTCGCGCCCTCAGGCTGGCTGCGCATCGACGCACAAGGCGATGCGACGTCCGAGCCGCAGGACTAGGTGCCTCACACTCTCTGTCATGCCCCGGCTTGACCGGGGCATCCAGTACGCCGCGGCTTCTCGGCTCAACAATGACCGTCTCTGGAATACTGGGTCGCCCGGTCGAGCCGGGCGACGACAGCGGCGTGTGACTAGCTGGCCAGCGTATCCACCAGCAGCTTCACGTTCAAAACCACGATGATGCCCGCGACGACCCACGCGGTCGCAGCAACATACGGCGCAATCGCGAACTGGCCCATCTTGCGGCGATCCGACACGAAGCGGACCAACGGGATGACGGCGAAGGGCAACTGCATCGACAGCACGACCTGGCTGAACACCAACAGATCCGCCGTGCCGCGCTCACCGTAGATCGCGGTGACGACGATCACTGGAATGATGGCGATGCCGCGGGTGACGAGGCGTCGCGCCCAGCTCGGCAGGCGTAGATCGAGAAAGCCCTCCATCACGATCTGGCCGGCGAGCGTCGCGGTCACCGTGGAGTTGAGGCCGGAGGCGAGCAGCGCCACTGCGAACAACGTCGAGGCGATGCCGAGGCCAAGCAACGGCGACAGCAGCTCAAACGCCTGGCCGATCTCGGCAACGTCCGAATGGCCGCTTGTGTGGAAGGTCGCGGCCGCCACCACGAGGATCGCGGCGTTGATGAACAGCGCCAGCATCAAAGCGATGGTCGAATCCGTCGTCGCCCATTTAATCGCCTCGCGGCGGCCCTCGTCGTTACGCTGATACGCGCGCGTTTGCACGATCGAGGAATGCAGATAGAGATTATGCGGCATCACGGTCGCACCGATGATGCCGATCGCGATGTAGAGCATCTCCGAATTGGTGAAGATCTCGCTCTTCGGCGCAAATCCTTTCAGCACTTCGGCGACCGGCGGAGCCGCCGCCACGATCTGGACTGCGAAGCAGACCGCGATCACCGCAAGCAGCGCCATCACGAAGGCTTCGAGGAAGCGGAAGCCGCGGTTCATCAGCACGAGCAGCAGGAAGGCATCGAGGGCAGCAATCAGCGCGCCGCCGATCAGGGGAATGCCGAACAGGAGTTTCAGCGCGATCGCGGTGCCGATGACCTCGGCGAGATCGCACGCGATGATCGCCGCCTCGCAGGCAAGCCAGAGCAGAAAATTCACCGCCGGCGAATAGGTCGCGCGGCACGCCTGCGCGAGATCGCGGTCAGTGACGATGCCGAGCCGCGCCGCCAATGACTGCAGCAAGATCGCCATCAGGTTCGAGAGCAGGATGACCGAGAGCAGCGTGTAGCCAAACTTGGACCCGCCGGCGAGATCGGTCGCCCAATTGCCGGGGTCCATGTACCCGACCGACACCATGTAGCCGGGGCCGACAAAGGCGAGCAGCCGCCGCCACCACGCACCCGCCGCAGGGATCGCTACCGTGCCATTCACTTCGGCGAGGCTCTTGGTGGCCGGCGCATCGGTGCGCCAGCCGGCGGCAGTGTCGTGAGTCAGGTCCTGGGTCAGATCGGGCGATCGGGCATCCATGCTGGCACAATACCGGAGTTGATCCTTATTGCAACTCATTTGCAACTGCATCTAGCCGCGCCGGTTCCCGCGGGAACGCCGTTTTGCCGCGCCCTGTCGGAAAGCGGGTGGGTTCGGCGGTCCGCAGACGCGAATACTGGCGCCAATCCGAGTTTGCAGGAAATGAGCCATGTCAAATCCGTCCCGCCTCCCCGACACCTTTAATCGCCTCGCCTGGTCCAACCTCGCAGCGCAGTCGGCTGAGCAGATTGCGCTGGCCGCGGCCCCCATTGTCGCCGTGCTGACGCTGGGCGTGGCGGAAGGCCAGACCGGCCTGCTGCAGACCGCCCTTACCCTGCCCTTCGTCTTGTTCGCCATTCCGGCCGGCCTGCTCGCCGATCGTATCTCCCGCCGTTCGCTGATGGCGGGCGCGGAGGCTCTGCGAGCGGTGGCGCTCGCGGCCATCGTACTGCTGCTTGTGCTTGGTGCGCTCAACCTGTCGCTGCTGGCCCTGCTCGGCTTTGCCGCCGTGTGCGGCACGGTGGTCTACAGCGTGGCCGCGCCGGCGCTGGTGCCATCGCTGGTGAGCGCGGAGCTGTTGCCGGCCGCGAATGCACGCATCGAGCTCGCGCGGACCATTGCCTTTGCTAGCGGCCCTGCGCTTGGCGGCGCGCTGGTCGGATGGTGGGGCGCGAGCCCGGCATTCGGTTTTGCCGCGGCGCTCTCGGCTGTCGCTGTCGTGCTGCTCTCCGGCCTCTATGAACCGGTACGTGCGCCGATGCCACGGCGGCATCCATTCCAGGACATCCGCGAAGGCGCAGCCTTCGTCTTCCACCATTCACTGCTGCGGCCGGTGTTCATCACCCAATTTATCTTCAACACCGGCTGGTTCCTGCAGATCGCAGTATTCGTGCCCTACGCCGTACGCCATCTCGGCCTCACCGCCGCTGGTGTCGGCACCGTGCTGACGATGTACGGCGTCGGCATGGTGATCGGCGCACTGTTCGCAACCCGCGTGATGAAGCGCATTGCCTTCGGCACCGTGGTCGGCCTCGGCCCTATCACTGGCTTCGTTGCGGCTGTCGTGATGGCGTTGACGGTGCTGGTGCCCTCGCCTTGGCTTGCGGCCCTCAGCTTCTTCCTGCTCGGCGTCGGGCCGATCCTGTGGGTGATCTCCACCACGACCTTACGCCAGTCGGTGACGCCGCCGCGCTTGTTGGGGCGCGTCTCCGCCATCAACATCATGAGCTACGGAGCCCGCCCGCTCGGCTCGGCACTCGGCGCCATCGTCGGCGGCTTCTGGAGCGCGGAAGCGTGCCTCTATCTCGCAGCCGTCGTGTTCGGCGTGCAGGCGCTGGTCATCTGGTTGTCGCCGGCCGTGGCGCTCGATAGGCAACCCGCCATGGTGGACGACAACGCAGCGGTGCGGGCCTAATTCGCCAGGTACCGCTCGTAGCTTCCCGTCACCGGCTCGCTCGCGTCGACTTCGGGATCGAGCGTGTAGAGATCCTGCGCGCGGCCGATGCCACGCAGAGCATAGCGGCCAGTGGAGACGAGATAGCGGCGGCCGGCGGCATCAAGACCCTTGTAGAACTCGGCCGACGCGAGGAGTTCGCGATCGACCGAGCGGCTCATCGAGGCGATGCGGCTGACCTCGTTGACAGTCGGCCCGACCACAGTGAAATCGAGCCGATCCTCGCTGCCGATATTGCCGTAGAAGACCTCGCCGACGTGAAGGCCGATATAGGCCGACGTCGTCGGTCGGCCGTCGGCCTCGCGCCGCACGTTCAGCGACGCGACGTTCTTGCGGAACAGATGCTCGGCGCGTAGCGCGGCACGGCGGGCATGCGCCATGTCCTCGCCGGTAAACATCGCCAGCACGCCGTCGCCGATCAGCTTCAGCACGTCGCCGCCGGCCTCGTGGATCGCGTCGATCACGGCCTGGGCGTAGTCGTTGAGGAACGGGATGATCTCGTCAGGGCCTATGCTCTCGCTGATCCCGGTCGAACCGCGCAAATCCGAATACCACAGCACGGCGTTGATGCGCTCGGTGACGCCGCGCGAGATCCGCCCGCCCAGCACCTGCTCGGAGGCGCCGCGCCCGAGATAGACCCGCCCGAGCGTACGCGCGATGTCGACCTGCTGGGCCGACTTGATCGCGAGCCCCAGCACCGGCACCAAATCGCGCAGGGCTTCCAGCTCGGCCTCGTCAAAGCCTTCATCGCGCCGCGTCGTCCAGCAGGAGTAGAGGCAATCCATCAGGCCTAGCGCGCCATTTTCGCCGAAGCGATGCACGAAGGCGAGAAAGTGCTTGTGGCCCTTCTCGGCGAGATCTCCGATCTGCGAAAAATCGAGTGAGGGTGCGTCGGCGAGATCGATCACCATCTCGTCCTGGCCGTGCTCGAGCATGTGGAAGAACACCGAACGGCGCCAGTTCTGGGCCGCGTCGCCCTCGGCGGTCGAGCCATATTCGAACACGTCGCTCTCGTTGCTGGCGCGGTCGCTCCAGCGGAAGCCGCGGCCCTCATAGATCGGATGCAGTGTGTCGATGACGACGAGCCCGCGCGAGAGTTCCAGCCCTTGGGCGCGCAAGCGCTCGCAGAAACCACGCAGCAGCTCGCTTTCGGGAAGACCGGTGAGCCCCTGGCCGGTCAGCCAGTTCATCAGCGCTAGACGGGAGGTGAGTTGCATGCGCCATTATGGCGTGCATTCGTGACGAACGAAAGGCCACACGCAGACCGTGCGCAAACCGAGGCTCCCACCCATAGCAGATCGAATATGTCGCGGATGCTGTTGACGCGCTCTCGCGTCGGGCCGCAAATGCGAATGATGACACTGACGACGAGAAATTTAGGAATATGAGCCAGCGCCAGCTTCCGATCATCCTGGCGCTCGGCACCACGCAGACCCTGGCCTGGGCCTCCAGCTATTATTTGCCGGCCCTGCTCGCCGATCCGATGGCGCACGACCTTGGCATCTCCACCAACTGGATCTTTGGAGCATTCTCGGCCTCGCTTGTGATCTCCGCGATGCTGGGGCCGCGGATCGGCCGGCAGATCGATCTCGTCGGCGGGCGCCAGGTGTTGTCGGCGTCGAACCTGACCATCGCCGCCGGTCTCGTGCTCCTCGGGTTCTCGCAATCCGTTCCGGTGATGGCGTTGGCCTGGCTCGTGCTGGGCATCGGCATGGCGATGGGGCTCTACGATGCCGCCTTCGCCGCGCTCGGCCGCATCTATGGCACCGAGGCGCGCGGCTCGATCACCGGCATCACGCTGATGGCTGGCTTCGCCTCGACCGTCGGCTGGCCGCTCACCGCCTGGGGCCTCGCTCATATCGGCTGGCGCGATACGTGTTTCGCCTGGGCCGCCGCCAACATCCTGATCGGCCTGCCCCTCAACTTCTTCATGCTGCCTTCGATCAAGGGCGCGAAGCAGGCCGCGGCGACGGCGGAGAAGCCACACGTCCCGCTCGATCGCACGATGATCCTGCTCGCCTTCGTTTTCGCCGCGGTCTGGACCGTCACCGGCGCCATGGCCGTGCATTTCCCGCGCATCCTCGAAGCCACCGGCGCGAGCCATACCGAGGCAATTGCAGCCGGCGCGCTGATCGGCCCCGCGCAGGTGATCGCGCGGATTCTCGAAGCGAGCGTTCTGAGCCGCTTCCATCCGCTCTGGTCGACTCGGCTTGCCTGCATCACCCACCCGATTGGCGCTGCAGTCGTGGGCATCTTCGGCGCGCCGGCGGCGACCGCCTTTGCGCTGCTGCACGGCTCGGGCAACGGCATCCTGACCATTGCCCGCGGAACACTGCCGCTCTCGATCTTCGGTCCGAAGGATTTTGGCTATCGCCTCGGCATCATCGGCGCGCCGGCACGTATGGCCCAGGCCGTTGCACCGCTGGCCTTTGGGCTACTCATCGACGTCATGGGCGCCAAGGTGCTGATGGTCTCCTCCGCGCTCAGCCTGTCGGCGCTGGCGGCCCTGTTCCTGATCCGCGCAGAGCCAAAACCGGATTGAAGGCCGGATTGACCGGACCACCGCTTTCGCGCACAAGCGCTGGCATGACCGACAACAGCCCCCCGCCCCGCACATTCAAAGGCATCCTGCGCTGGGCGATGACGCCGCCGCAAGCCTGGGGCGTTTATCTCCTTGCCGTGCTGCTGGTGTGGCTCGTCTCATTCTATGCCGGCTCGCTGAAGCCAAAGAAGACGCCCGACGCCAGCCCACCCGCCGCGACTGTGCCGAAGAGCTAAGCCGGCTTCGGCTGGCTGGTCGCGATCCAGATGCCAGCGAACACCGCCACCAGCCCGATCAGAAGGTTGGGCGTGATCGGCTCGCCGATGAGCAGCGCCGCCAGCAGGGTCGCGGCGATCGGATTGACCGTCATCGTATTGGCCACTCTGGTTGGCGTCGCCCGCGCCAGCGCCATGACCCAGAGGATGAAGGCGAGCGCACCGCCGCCGGCACCGAGATAAATCCCGGCAATCCACTGCGCGCTCGTGAATTGCGCGAGAGCGGCGAAGCTGCCCTTCGCAAGACCGACGAACACCAGCACCAAAGCGCCCGCGCCCATGCCGACGGTGAGAAAGCCGAGCGCGCTCGAGCGCTGCATCAGCGGTCGCGACAGCACGTTATAGAACGCCATGCAGAACACCGCGCCTGTCATGATCAGCTCGCCGCGCCACGCGCCCGGTGGGCTTTGCGCAAGGCCAGCCGCTAGCGCCGCAGCGACGCCGAGCACGGCAATGCCGACGCCGATGACTTTGCGTGCCGTCAGCCGCTCCACGCCCAGGATCGCACCGACCACCATGGTGTGGAGCGGCAGCGTCGCCAGCGCGAGGCTGGCGCGCGCGGCGGTCGTGTAGGACACCGCGATATTGTAGAGGATGAAGAACAGGCCGAAGAAGCAGACGCCGAGCGCCATCACCGCCGGCCAATCCGACCTTTGCGGCCAGCGCACACCAAGCAGAAGCGCGCACGGCAAAAGGCAAAGGAAACCGATCCCCCAGCGCAGGATCGCAAGCATGACGGGATCAGCGCCGACGACGAGATAGCGGGTGATTGCCGCGGCCGTGCCGCCGATGCTGCTCGACGCCAGAGCGATCGCGACCCCGAGCCATTCCCCCACGTTTCGCCTCCCTGACCGGAGTACTTGGAGGCGCTAGCATCTCCCTGCTGCCACCATGGTGGCAACAGGGGGGCCGGCGAACGCGCTAGTCGTAGAACTCTGGCGACATCTTCTGGGTATCGCGCAGCGCCTTGTCGTGGTTGATCCAGAACTGCGCCTTCTCCTTGGAAACGGTATCGGCGATCTTCTGCATCGAGGCCAGCGACTGATCCTTGTTGAAATTGTTCACGGGGACGCGGCGGTTGTCGTAATTGTCCTTGAAATGGGCAGCATCGCCCGACAGCACCACCACGCCCGTCTTCGGGAGCCGCACCATCAGCGACTGATGCCCCGGTGTGTGGCCGGGTGTCGAGAGGATAGTGATGCTGCCGTCGCCGAACACGTCCTTGTCGCCCACAAGCAATTCGACCGGATGCGAGGGCTTGAAGCGCGGCTCGTTGTTCGCGCCGGGCCAATCATATTCGGCCTTCTGCACGTAGAGCGTTGTCTGCGGAAACAGCTCGACATTGCCGATGTGATCAGGATGCGTGTGCGAGATACCCATCGCCTTGACGTCGGCGGGCTTCACGCCGATCTGCTCGAGCTGCGAGGCCAGCGTCTTCGGACGCTTCCAGGCGACGGCCTTGGGATCGGCCGGCGCGAGCCCGTTCGGCATCGTTGCAACGGCGTCGGGAATGCCGGTGTCCCAGAGAAACCAGCCCTGGCTGTGCTTGATGAGATAGCAGGTGTCCACGAAGTCCATCGACTTGCCTTCGTTCACCCCGGGTGACCAGCGCCCGATGTCGCCGGCAACGCCTTCACCGCAATTGAGGATGTAGAGTTTTTCGACGCCGGGCTTTTGCGCCAACACAGCCTGGGCGGACAATGCGAGTGCGGCGATGGCGAGAGCGAGCGTGATCTTGCGTGTCATCCTTGGTCCCTCCTGGCAGCGCCTGCTTGCTGCGACGGAGGATCAACCCCGCCCCGGCCGCAGAATTCCGCTTCCACACACTATAGGATTCGGCAACATATCCTTTAACGGTCAATGCCGATGCACCTGGCGATTGACAGGCCGACGTAGTTTCGCTGTAATTGGTCCATGGGGATTTGAGCGATCTCCCCACGAGGCGACATGCCCAAGTATCGCGTCCCGGTTCCTACGAGGACGCATCAACATGCCTACATTCACGACCATTTCATCCGACAAATTGGCGCGCCTGATCGGCACGGCCAATGCCCCTGCCCTGATCGATGTCCGCACTGAGGAGGATTTCGCCGCCGACCGGCGGCTGATCCCCGGCTCCATCAGGCTCAGCCACGAAAATGTTGCGGATTGGGGCGCCGATTTCGCCGGCCACTCCGCCATCGTCTCGTGCTTGCGCGGCGGCAAGCTCGCGCAGGGTACCGCGGCCTGGCTCCGCCAGCTCGGCGTGGAGGCCGAGACGCTCGACGGCGGCTTCGAAGGGTGGAAGGAAGCGAGGCTGCCGCTGGTCGATACCCGCAAGCTTCCGCCGCGCGACACCAGGGGGCGCACCGTGTGGGTGACGCGGGCGCGGCCGAAGGTCGATCGCATTGCCTGCCCCTGGCTGATCCGCCGCTTCGTCGATCCGAACGCGGTGTTCCTGTTTGTCGCGCCGCCCGAGGTGGTCGCCGTCGGCGAACGCTTCAAGGCCGCACCTTTCGACATCGAGAACGTGTTCTGGAGCCACCGCGGCGAGCTCTGCACCTTCGACGTGATGATCGAAGAGTTCGGCATTGCGACGCCGACGCTGCTGCGGCTCGCCACGCTGGTGCGCGGCGCCGACACCGCACGGCCTGACCTCGCGCCTGAGGCACCCGGCCTGCTCGCGGCCTCGCTCGGATTGTCACGCATGTACGACGACGACCTCGAACAGCTCGAGGCCGGCATGCTGCTCTACGACGCGTTCTATCGCTGGTGCCGCGATGCGACCGGCGAAACCCACAACTGGCCGACCAACAAGGTCAAGGCGTGATGGACACGCGCGCCAATCAAACGGGAGCTGATGCCGGTCACGGCATCAGCTTCGGCGAAGCCTTTCGCGTCTGGCTCCGTGTCGCCTGCCTGAGCTTCGGTGGGCCCGCGGGCCAGATCGCGGTGATGCACCGCATCCTGGTCGAGGAGAAGAACTGGATCTCCGAAGGTCGCTTTCTGCATGCGCTAAACTACTGCATGCTGCTGCCGGGCCCGGAGGCGCAGCAGCTAGCGACCTATGTCGGCTGGCTGATGCACCGCACCGCCGGCGGACTGATGGCGGGCGGGCTGTTCATCCTGCCCGGCATCATCGCCATCATGGGCCTGAGCTACATCTACGCGGCCTACGGCAATGTCAGCTTCGTCGAGGCGCTGTTCTTCGGCCTGAAGGCCGCGGTGCTCGCCATCGTCATCGAGGCCGTCTTCCGCGTCGGCAAGCGCGCGCTCAAGAGCCGCATCATGATCACGCTCGCGGCGATCGCCTTCGTCGCGATTTTCTTCTTCGCGGTCCCCTTCCCGATCATCATCATTGCCGCCGGCGTGATCGGCTATGCCGGTGCTCGTGCCGGTCGTCCGGAGTTCGCTCCTGCCGGCCACGGCCATGGCGGCAATGGCGCTGTGATCGACAGCATGCTCGGCGAAGCCGTGCCCGAACACGTGCGTCCCGACACCGCGCGCGCCACCCGCACCGCCGCGCTGTGGCTTTCGCTCTGGCTCGTGCCGGTGATCGTGTTGCTGCTGGTCCTTGGCCAGGCCAGCGTGTTCAGCCAGATCGCGCTGTTCTTCACCAAGATGGCGCTCGTCACCTTTGGCGGCGCCTATGCCGTGCTGGCCTATGTCGCCCAGCAGGCGGTCGAGCATTATCACTGGCTCAAGCCGCATGAGATGCTCGACGGCCTCGGCATGGCCGAGACCACGCCCGGCCCGCTGATCATGGTGCTCCAGTTCGTGGGCTTCATGGCGGCGTATCGTGATGCCAGCGGCCTATCGCCGATGCTGGCGGCGACGCTCGGCGGGTTGCTCGCGACCTGGGTCACCTTCACGCCCTGCTTCCTCTGGATCTTCGTCGGCGCCCCCTACATCGAGCGATTGCGAGGCAATACGGGGCTTGCCGGCGCCCTCAGTGCAATCACCGCCGCCGTCGTCGGCGTGATCCTCAACCTCTCGATCTGGTTCGCGCTGCACACCCTGTTCCGCGAAACCGTGCCGGTGCATGTATTCCCACTGGATTTCGACAGGCCGGTACTGACCAGCGTCGATATTCCCGCGCTCGTTCTGTCGATCGCGGCAGCCACCGCGATCTTCCGCTTCAAGCTGGGCATGCTGACGGTGCTGGCCGGCAGCTGCGGCGCCGGCGTGGCGTTGCGGATGCTGGGGGTGATCTAGGGCATGTCCCACTAGATTCGTTGCGTCCATTGAGGTGGATCAACGCTTCCGACGGCCGGCGTGCCACCGGTGTGATGGTCCGACTTGGAGGACGCTCCAATGCGCAAATGGGCTTTCACGATTTTGACCGTGAGCATCGCCTTAACGGCGGGGCACGCCCGGGCTCAAAGATACGATCCGGCTTTTCCCGTTTGCTTGTACGTCGTCTCTTTCGGAACCAGTCCATACTATCGGTGCAGCTATGCGACGATGGACCAGTGCAGGGCGTCGGCCAACGGTCAGATGTGCGTCCTCAATCCGTATTACGCCGGCACAACGGCCAGACGGAACAATCCGCGTCATTCTCGACAGACATCCACGTCACCCAAGCCGCCGATCCACCCTCGGGCTACACCGTGCGATCAAGGCAATGAAGCTTACTATGGAGCTTGCCAGGGCTACGCACCGGGCGAAAAAGAACGATTTCTCCGAAGTACGAGAGAATCCCTGTGATGGATGATGGGCTGATTGTGGCCACCTGCGCCCGCAATGACGAGATTAGCTGAGAGACGCTTACCGCATCATCATCCGCGCAATCGCCTCCCCGATCACCACCGTCGTGAAGTGGGTGTTGGCGCGGCAGTCGGATGGCATGATCGAGGCGTCGGCAACACGGAGGCCCGAGATGCCCTTCACCGAGCCATCAGGATTGACCACGCCATCGGCATCATTGACACCGGTCATGCGACAACTGCCGGCGGCGTGCTGAATGTCACCGGTTTCACGGCGCAGCACCGCATCGAGCTCGTGGTCCGGCAGCGCCGCTGCCTGCTGCAATGTCAGATCGGTGTCCGCGAGCCTAATCCAGTCGGCGATGCCTGATAGCGCCGGCTGGGAGGTGATGACGGCGAGCCGCCTCACCGCATCCATCATCCGCAGCATGTCGCGGGGATCGGCCAGCATGTTCTCCTCGACAACGGGATCGATCGACGGGTCGGTAGACGCGAGCTTGAGTGTGCCGCGCGAATAGGCGTTGAACAGGCCGGCGCCGATCGCTCCGGGTACGCCGATGCCGCGGTGGTTGAACGCAATCAAAATCATGTCGCGCTTGCCGCCATCGGCGAGACCCGAGGAATAGGTTACGCAGCAATTGGTGTGGCGGGTGTCCGGGTCGGTCGGCCGCAGGTTGTCGTGCAGCTGGATCGTGGCGCGAAACAGCGGGTGATCGAAGAAATGGCGGCTGTGGATGGCACCGGCGCAGAGCACGATCTGACGCGCGCTGATCTCGCTGGTGCCCTGCCCTTCGGTGTGAACGCGCAAGCCCGTCGCGCGGCCGTCGCTGATCAGCACGCGATCGACCAGCGTCTTGCCGCGGATCTCCAGATTGGCGCGGTCGCGGGCGGGTTCGAGATAGCCCTCATTGGTGGTGATGCGGCGGCTGTCGCGGCTGTTGATGGGGTAGCAGGCAACGCCCTCACCGTCAGGACCGTTGAGGTCGGCGCACCAGGGATAACCGCTCGCGAGCGCCGCATCGCGCAAGCCACGATCGATCGGCCCCCACTTCTCCGGCGGCGCGCGATAGACCGGCAGTGGTCCGCCGCGGCCATGGCCTGCGGCATCACCGAACTCCAGATCATCCTCGATCACCGAAAAAAGCGGCATCACCTCTTTGGCCGACCAGCCGGCGCAGCCATTGGCCGCCCATCCGTCGAACGCGTCAGCCACACCACGGATTGCGATCTGGCCGTTCATCATCGATGAGCCGCCGAGCCCCTTGCCGCGCCAGTAGAAACGCGGCTCCTGCCCCGCCACCCGGCGCGTCAGCAGATCAGGCCACTGCCATTTTTCCTGGTACTCGCGCTTGTGGATGATCGGGATCGGGTTCGGCGTCCTGACTTCCCAGGGCGCTTCGTCAGCGCGCCAGTCGAGACCCGCCTCCAACAGCAAGACACGCCGCGACGGATCCTCGGAAAGCCGTGCCGCAACTGCAGCGCCGGCCGAGCCGCCGCCAACAACAATGACATCGTACATCGCGCTACTTCTCAACGTTCCAGAACACCGGGATGGCGGACGGTATCAGACCGCGCAGCGTGGCGCGATAGGCCGCGGGTTGCGCGAATTGGCCCCACGGAATCGCGGGCGCCTGATCGTACATGATGCTCTGAATCTCGCCGGCAATCTTCTTGCGATCCTCCTCGGCAGGCGCCTTGGCAAAGGCTTCCATCAAAGGTGTGATGCGCTGATCGCACTGCCAGCCCGTGAAGTCGGCGCAGTTGAAAGCGACCATCACATTGGTCAGGGGTGAGCCGAGGTCGAAGCCGCCGGCATGAACGCCATAGACGCTCCAGCCCTCCTTCTTGGCCCGGCGCGCGAGCACGCTCGCCCAGTCCATCACCTGAAGATCGACGTTGAAGCCGGCGGCCTTCAACCGCTCGGCCAGCACCTGCGCCGAGACGCGCGGTGCTTCGAGATCGTTGGCCTCCATGACGACGACGGGCTCGCCGGCATATTTGGTCGCCTTCAGCGCAGCTTTCGCGGCTTCGATCGACGGGCTTGCCGCAGCCTCAGTACCGGCCTTGCTCTCATAGGTGGTGCCGCAGGTGAAGAAGGTCGCGCAAGGCGCGGCATATTTGGCATCGAGGCCGAGCGCATCCAGCACTTCGCGCTGGTCGACCAGTTTCCACAGCACGCGCCGGATCGCGGGATCGTCGAACGGCTTCGATGCAGCGTTAAGGCGATAGGCACCCGCAAACATGTTGCCGCCGGTGAAATTGACAAGCTTGACGCGGGAGTTCTTCTCCAACTGAGGCAGAAGATCGAACGGCGCATACTGCATGAAGTCGATTTCGCCGGCCTGCAGCGCAGAGGCCGCCGTCGCACCATCCGGAATGACGCGGACCTCCAGCGTGTCGATATTGACGCGCTTCCCACCGGCGAGGAAGTCAGCGGGCTCGGGACGCGGCACGTAGTCGGTGAACTTCTTCAGGATCATGCGATCGCCAGAGCGGTGATCGGCCTTGCTGTAGACGAACGGACCGGAGCCGATGATCTCGGTGATGCGCTGGTCGCCTGGCGTCTTGGCGATACGCTCGGGCATCATGAAGGCCACGGGGCTGACGGGGTTGCCGAGCGCGTCGATGACGAGGCCGGACGGCTCCTTCAGCGTCAGCACGAACGTTTTCGCATCGGTCGGCTCGAGCGAGCTCGTGATTGCGAAGATGCGACGGCCGAGCGCGCTACGCGTGCCCCAGCGGCGCAGCGAGGCCACACAATCCGCGGCAGTGACCGGCTGGCCGTCGTGCCATTTCAAGCCGTCGCGGAGCGTGAATGTATAGGTCGTTCCGTCAGCAGAGACCTTCCAGTCCTGCACCATCTGCGGCTTGACGTCGCCCTTGGAGTCCTTCGCGAACAGCGTGTCGAACACCATGTAGCCGAACGTGCGCGAAATGTAGGCGGTCGAGAAATGCGGATCGAGGGTGACGATCTCAGCCTCGAGCACTGCGACAAGATTTCCCGCCGCATGCACCGGCGCCGCGACAACAGCGAGGGCGAACAGCGCCGGAATGAAGGACTTCAGTTTGAACATTGGTTTCTTTTTGCCTTTTGACGAATTGCAGTCGCCAGGAAAAAGCAATGTTCGTGCCCATACGGCGCAGGCACTTATGCGCTCAGGACTATCTGCCACGCGTTCGCGGAGATGCGCACTTCGAGTTGGAGGGCGGCACTCTCACCCGTCGTCATTGCGAGCACAGCGAAGCAATCCAGACTGCCGCCGCGGAAAGATTCTGGATTGCTTCGCTGTGCTCGCAATGACGATGAGGAGGCAGCGCGCCGATCCACATTGTATCTGCAGCGAGAGCCGCCCCTACCCGATCACCTTGCCGAACTTGTTCGACTTCGGGAAGCCCTTCGGCGGCAGGCGACCGGCATCGGCCCGGGTGCCCTGCCATTCCGCGAGCTCCTTCATGGTCGCGGAGAATTCGCGACCAGCGGAGTCCTTCCAGGTCAAGCCAGCCTTCGCCTCGAACACAGAAACGTCGGAGAGACCGCCGTCCTTGTACTTCTGCAGGCGCACGCCGCGGCCACGCGCCATCTCCGGCACCTGGTCGAGCGGGAAGATCAGCATCTTGCGGTTCTCGCCGATGACAGCAACGGTGTCGCCCAGCACTTCGGTCACTGTGCGCGCCTCGTTCGGCATGTCGACGTTGAGGACCTGCTTGCCCTTCTTCGTCGTGCCGACGCAATCGTCCTCGTTGACGACGAAGCCCTGGCCCTCGTGGCTTGCGACCAGGAATTTGCGACCGCCCTTGTTGACGAACAGCGTGACCGGAGCAGCCTCCGGCTCGAGATCGATGAACTGGCGGATCGGCTCGCCGTGGCCGCGGCCGCCCGGCAGCTTCGCCACATCGATCGAGAAGAACTTGCCGTTGGTCGCGAACAGCAGCAGCTTCGACGTCGTCTCCGCGAAGAAGGCGATTCCGAGCTTGTCGTCCTGCTTGAAGGCGAGCCCCGAGAGATCCTCGACGTGACCCTTCATGGTGCGGATCCAACCCTTGTCGGAGACGACGACCGTCACCGGCTCGCGCTCGACGAGGGCTTCCTCCATCGCCGCGAGATCGTGCTCGGGCGCATCGGCGAAAGTGGTGCGGCGCTTGCCGAGCGGTGTCTTCGGTCCGAACATGTCACGGACCTTGCCGACCTGCTCGCTGACCTTCTTCCACTGCTCGGGCTCCGAGGCGAGCAGGCCTTCGATGCCCTTCAGCTCCTTGCGCAGATCCTTGTCCTCGGTTCGGATCTCCATCTCTTCGAGCTTGCGCAAGTTACGCAAGCGCATGTTGAGAATGGATTCCGCCTGCACCTCGGTGAGCTTGAACGCCTTGATCAAGGCCGGCTTCGGCTCGTCCTCGGTACGAATGATCCTGATGACCTCGTCGATGTTCAGATAGGCGATCAACAAGCCGCCGAGGATTTCGAGCCTGCGCTCGATCTCGGCTTTGCGGAAGTTGGTCCGTCGGATCAGCACGTCGCGCAGATGGTCAAGCCATTCGCGCAAGCACTCCGCGAGTCCCACCACCTTGGGGATGCGGCCCTTGATCAGCACGTTGAGGTTCAGCGGAATCTTGTTTTCGAGCTCGGTCAGCCGGAACAGCGATTCCATCATCAGCGCCGCGTCAACGTTCTTCGACTTCGGCTCGATGACGATACGAACGTCTTCGGCCGACTCGTCCCTGATGTCGCCGACCAGCGGCAGCTTCTTCTGGTCCAGCAGCTCGGCGACCTTCTCGATCAGCCGCGACTTCTGCACCAGGAACGGAATCTCGGTGACGACGACGACCCAGGCGCCGCGTGCGCCCTCTTCCTGCGTCCACCTGGCGCGGACGCGGAACGAGCCGCGGCCGGTGGTGTAGGCTTCGGCGATGGATTGCTTTGAGTCGACGCAGATGCCGCCGGTCGGGAAGTCCGGTCCCTTGACCCACTTCATCAACGCCTTGGACTTGGCGTCGGGCTTCTCGATCAGATGCAGCGCAGCTTCGCAGAGCTCGGCCGCGTTGTGCGGCGGGATCGAGGTCGCCATGCCGACCGCGATGCCTTGCGCGCCGTTGGCGAGCAGGTTCGGGAAGCCGCCGGGCAACACGACCGGCTCTTTCGACTGGCCGTCATAGTTGGCGCGGAATTCGACGCCGTCCTCGTCAATGCCGTCGAGCAGAAGCCGCGCGACGTCAGTCATGCGCGCTTCGGTGTAGCGATAGGCGGCTGGATTATCGCCGTCGATATTGCCGAAATTGCCCTGGCCGTCGACCAGCGGATAACGCGAGGAGAAGTCCTGCGCGAGACGCACCATGGCATCGTAGATCGCCTGGTCGCCATGCGGATGGAATGAGCCCATCACGTCGCCGACGATCTTGGCGGATTTCTTGAAAGGCGTGCCAGGGTCGAGCCTGAGCAGGCGCATCCCGTAGAGGATGCGCCGGTGCACCGGCTTCAGGCCGTCGCGCGCATCGGGCAGCGCGCGGTGCATGATGGTGGAGAGCGCGTACGCGAGGTAGCGCTCTTCCAGCGCTTCCTGCAGCCGGACTTCGTGAATTTCGGCCGGTTCTTCCGGCGGAACGATTCGTTTTCCCATTCCGCCCGGTTAAACCGTGGAAGCGAATCGGGCAAGGATGGATTGGTTCCCTGTGGGCTGCTACTGCCCTGCCCAGCCTGCTGTCATAGTCGGCTGGACCTTGGCCGGAGATGTCGCCGGCGCATTGGCCACGCAGCGGCGAGCCGTCTCGATCTCGGCATCGGTTGCCCCATGGGATCGAGCCCATGTCTCTGCGGCCGCAGCGGAATATTTCGCCACATAGTACCGGACGACGGTGCAGGAGGCGCGGCGAAAAACGCCGGGTTGCGGCTCGCCAGCAATCGCATCAGGCGCAAAAGCGATCAGCGCCGCGGACACGGCCAATCCCTTGATCAACATTTAGGCTTTCCCCGGTTGTGGAACCCTGCCCCGCCAACTCGGTCAACGGGATTTCGTTCCCATGGGAACCCGATTTTCTCAGGCAATTCAGCAGCGCTAGCCGCTTATGGCGCCGGCAATGCCGCTTTGGCCTGCTGCCGGGTCAGGGCGTTGATGAAGCCAGCGCGCGCGTCGGAATGGACCTGCCCTCGCGGCTCCAGCACGTGGCGCAGCAGAAACAGGCCGGTGAGTCGGAAGCCGTCCTGGAGATCCTCGTCGGTGAGGTCGTCGTGCACCTCACCCTGGCGCAGGAACGGCGGCAGCCGCAGCAGCCTGTCGCGCCACGGCTCGCCCGCGCCGCGCGAGACCGCGCCGCCGGATTTGGGCGAGACATAAATCAGGTCGGTGGTCTCGCCGGTCACCGCGCAGTTTTCGAGCGCCAGCCCGAAGCCGAGTTCGGAGAGCATCGCCAGCTCGAAATGAATAAGATGCACGGCCGCACTGCCGATGTCGTCGAAATCATCGAGCGAATGTTCGAGCAGCGAGAAGATCTCCTCGTGCGGATCGCGTTCGGGAAGCAGCCGCGCCATCGAGGCCAGATGGGTAACGCCGTAGACACCGTGCGACGATCCCAGCAGCGTCGCCGCGCGCAGCTTCAGGCCCTCGATCGCGTAGGTGCCGAGATGCTCGTCGAGCCGCGCCCGCCACACCGCACTGACGCTGTTGCCGGGCTGCAGCAGCGGCCGCAGCCGCGAGCTGGCACCGCCGCGCACCAGACCGAGATGCCGGCCGTGCTGGCGCGTGAGCAATTCTACAATGGCACTACTCTCGCCATGCCGCCGCACGCCCAGTACGATGCCCTCGTCGGTCCATTCCATGGAAAGAAGTGTAGCGGATTCCGCTCTTCATTCGTAGGGCGGATTAGCCGAAGGCGTAATCCGCCGACCTTACGCGTTGAACCAGCCCTGCGCGTCGCCGGTGAACGAGAAATACAGCCCAAACGACGTCAGAACGCACGACACGATCTCGATGGCGCTGTCGAGCTCGAGGCCCTTTTCGCCGAGGATCTGGGCGAGCGAGATCACGGACAGCACCAAGGCCGCCATCAGCACCCAGCGCGGCCAGTTCTTGCGCCAACGCGCAGCCAGCCAAACGAAGTACATCAGCAGCAGGATCATCCCGCCGGCAAGCACCGTTCCCGTCATGATCATCTGCTCGGTCGTCTCGGCGGTGGGCGTGCGGTCCTGCACCGCGACCGACAGGGAGTCCAGCATCAGCGAGGCATAGAGCAGCGCTTCGAAGCGCTGGACGTTGCGAGGCACGCTCATCGGTGACCGATCTGTTCTTGCTTATTCTTTGGGAAATTCCAGGCCCATCTCGCGGTAGCGATCGGGATCGTCACCCCAGTTCTCGCGTACCTTGACGAACAGGAAGAGATGCACCGGCACGCCCAGGATCTCGGCGAGCTCCTTGCGCGAGTCGGCGCCGATCGACTTGATGCTGGCACCGCCCTTGCCGAGCACGATCTTGCGCTGGCTTTCGCGCTCGACGAAGATGGTCTGCTCGATGCGCACGGACTTGTCCTTGCGCTCCTCCCACTTGTCGGTTTCGACCGTGGACTGATACGGCAATTCCTGGTGCAGCCTGCGGTAGATTTTTTCGCGCGTGATTTCGGCAGCCAGATGCCGCATCGGCGCGTCCGACATCTGGTCCTCGGGATATAGGAACGGGCCCGCCGGCACCATCTCTGCGAGCGTGCTGCGAATATCGTCGACGCCGTCGCCGGAGATCGCCGCGATCATGAACGTCTTGACGAATTTCATGCGCTCGTTGGCGGCCTGCGCCAGCGCGAGCAGCTTTTCGCGCTGGACCAGATCGACCTTGTTGATGACCAGGATCTTGTCGTGTTTGACGCTGGCGGCCTTAGCGAAGATCGCCTCCGCCTCCTCGTCGATGCCACTCTTGGCGTCGAGCAACACGCAGACGAGATCGGCGTCATGTGCCCCGCTCCATGCGGTCGAGACCATGGCGCGGTCGAGCCGGCGCTTGGGCAGGAAGATGCCGGGCGTGTCGACCAGAATGATCTGCGCGTTGTTCTCGATGACGATGCCGCGGATCAGCGCGCGCGTGGTCTGCACCTTGCGCGAGACGATCGTGACCTTGGCTCCGACCAGCGCATTGACCAGCGTGGACTTGCCGACATTCGGCGCGCCGATCAGCGCAACGAAGCCGCAGCGCGTCGGAGTGGACGCTTCGCCGCTTGTTTCAGCCGTCATTGCCGCCGCCAACGCCTTCGCGTTCGATCATCACTGATGCCGCCACCTTCTCGGCCGCGCGCTTGCTGCCGCCGATGCCTTCGGCCGGCGCTAAACCCGGCAAATCCACGGCGACACGGAACTGTGGATCGTGATGCGGGCCGGTGCGCTCGACCTCACGATAGACGGGCGTCGGCAGTCCCTTCCCCTGCGCCCATTCCTGCAGCACGGTCTTGGGATCGCGCAGCGGCCGCCGCGGCTTGTGCATGCGCTCGGTCCAGTTGCGCTTGACGAACTCGTCCGCCGCCTCATGACCACCGTCGAGGAAGATCGCGCCGATCACGGCCTCGCAGATATCACCCAGAATGGACTTGCGCAGGCGGGCATCGGCGCTGGAGCCGACTGAACCGAGCTTGATGTCGTCGAGCAGACCGAGCGACTTGGCGACGTCGGCGCAGCTCTCCTTGCGCACGAGTTCGGCCAGCCGCTTGGATAGCTCGCCCTCATCGGCATTCGGGTAGGCGTGATAGAGCATGTCGGAAACGACGAGCCCCAGCACATGGTCGCCGAGGAATTCCAGCCGCTGATAGCTGTCGCCGCGCTTGCGCCCGGATTTCAGCGCCGAGACGTGTGTGATGGCCTGCATCAGCAGGTTGGGATCAGTGAAGCTATGGCCGATACGCGCCTCGAGCGCAGCGTTGGCGTCAGCGGTAGCTTTCGCCTTGTCCTTGGCCTTGCTGCTCCGCGTCCGCTTCTTCTTCGCAGGACTCTTCGCTTCTGCAGCCTTGGGATCAGCGGCCTTGGTCTCACCGGTTTTTGTCTCACCGGTCTTGGGCGCAAGCGTCTTTGTTGCAGCGTCGCCCTCAGGGGCGGCTTGCGCCTCGATCGATTGGGTCGCGATGTCCTTGGCTTCGTCTTTCATCGGACGATTTTGAAGAAGCGGGTCCAGCGCACCGACCACGGCCAGCGCCAGAACATCCAGGCCTGCTCGCCTTCGCCGATGGAGAAGAAGATCATCTGCGCGCGGCCGATTAAATTCTCCCGCGGCACATAGCCGACCTGGCCAAGGAAGCGGCTGTCGGTCGAGTTGTCGCGATTGTCACCCATCATGAAGAAATGGCCGGGCGGCACGGTGTAGACGTTGGTGTTGTCCATGTAGCCGTTGTCGGCGCAATCGAGCGTCTCGTAGGAGACGCCATTCGGCAGCGTTTCCTTCCAGCGTTTCACCCGCGAGATGCCGCCGCCTTCGGTGCCACACGGATCCTCGCCGACGAATTCGCTCATGCGCTGGCGCTCGACCGGCGTGTCGTTGATGTAGAGCAGACCGTCCTTCATCTGGATATGATCGCCGGGAAGGCCGATCACGCGCTTGATGTAGTCGGTGGAATCATCCTTCGGCAGACGGAACACGACGATGTCGCCGCGGTTCGGATCCGAGCCCCAGATCCGCCCCGAGAACAGCGGCGGCGAGAGCGGAATCGAATAGTGGCTGTAGCCGTAGGAATATTTCGAGACGAACAGGTAGTCGCCGACCAGCAGCGTCGCCTTCATCGAACCGGACGGGATGTTGAAGGGCTGGAACAGGAACGTGCGGATCACCAACGCGATCAGGAGAGCGTGGATCACGACCCGGATCGTCTCGCCGACGCCGCTCTCAGTTTTGGTTCCTGACGTCACGCTCATTGCTCTCTCAATTCCGGCCGGCGATCACAGAACGCCCTCCTCCCGCGAACGGCCCACCGGTTCGCGGCGCAAGGAGATTGTCCTGATTCTGATAGTGAGGGCCAATTCCGGCGTAAAGCCGAATTCGCCCAGCCTGATTTGCGTCTGCGGACTTTTAGACGGTTGTCGCAGGCCACGCAATCAAGGATCGCATCAAAAACCAATAAATCATTGATTTTTAATGAGAATTATAAAATGGCCGTGAGCCGCTCAGGACTTGGCCAGGGGCACCGCGGAAATGATCACGAAGGCCTGCGCCAGGGGCCAGTCGTCGGTGATCGACAGGTCGATCTGGGCCTCAAATCCCTCAGGCGTCAGGGCCTGGAGCCGGGCCAGCGCGCCCCCGGTCAGCCGCATCGACGGTCGCCCACCCGGCAGGTTGACCACCCCCATGTCGCGCCACCAGACACCTTGCCTGATGCCGGTGCCGAGCGCCTTGGAGCAGGCCTCCTTGGCGGCAAAGCGCTTGGCGTAGGTCGCCACAACCATCTTCTCGTTCTTCGCCCGCCGCTCCGCCTTGGCCCGCTCGGCCGCGGTGAAAATGCGGTCGAGGAAGCGCTCGCCGTGGCGCTCGATCACCTTGCCGACGCGGGTGATGTCGATCAGGTCAGAGCCGATCCCAATGATCATGCCCGGCTCCGGCCGCGATCCATGGCCGCGCGCATGTTGCGAACGGTCTCCGCCAGACCAACAAAGAGCGCCTCGCCGATCATGTAGTAACCGATGTTGAGCTCCATGATCTCAGGAAGCGCAGCGATCTTCTCCGCGGTCGCATAATCGAGGCCGTGCCCGGCATGGACCTCGAGGCCGGCATCCTTTGCTACCTTCACGCCCGCTACGATCCGCTTCCATTCGGCTTCGGCCTTGTCGGTGTGGCCGTCGGTAACGGCGTCGCACCAGGCGCCGGTGTGGATCTCGATCACCGGCGCACGCAGCCGCGCCGCCATCTCGATCTGCGCCGGGTCGGCGGCGATGAACAGCGAAACACGGATGCCGGCATCGTTGAGCCGCGCGATATAGGGCGCGAGCGCATTGTGCTGGCCGACCACATCCAGGCCGCCCTCGGTCGTAACCTCCTGGCGGCGCTCCGGCACCAGGCACACGGCGTGCGGCTTGGTGGCAAGCGAGATGCGCATCATGTCGTCGGTCGCCGCCATCTCGAAATTCAGCGGCTTGGAGATCCCGGCCTTCAGCCGCGCCATGTCTTCGTCGCGGATATGCCGGCGGTCTTCGCGCAAATGCGCGGTGATGCCGTCGGCGCCGGCCTCGATCGCAAGCAACGCCGCGCGGACCGGATCGGGATGGCGGCCGCCGCGGGCGTTTCGGACGGTCGCTACGTGGTCGATATTCACGCCGAGGCGGAGCGGAGATGCAGGCATTTCAGGACTCACGGGATCAGAAAGACAGGCGAATGCGACGAACGCCTATCCATTAACACGTTCGACCTTGGCGACGACCGCTTTCGCGCGCAGCTGGGCCAGAATCGCGCTCAAATGCTTGAGATCGTAGACTTCGAGGTCGATCGTCGTCTCCGTGAAGTCGGGCGAGCGGCGATGCATGCTGATGTTGTCGATATTGCCGTCGTGCTCGGCGATCACAGTCGCGATCTGCGCCAGCGCGCCGGGCTCGTTGACATTCTCGACCTTGATGCGCGCCGGGAAACGCTGCGGCGCGGAGTCCTCGATGTCCCAGCGCACGTCGAGCCAGCGCTCCGGCTCCTCCTCGAAATCCTTCAGCGCCGGCGACTGGATCGGATAGATCGTGATCCCCTCGCCTGGCGTGACGATGCCGACGATGCGGTCGCCAGGTACGGCCCCGCCGTTCGGCGCGAACTTGACCGGCAAATCGGCATTGTTGCCGCCGATTGGAATCGCAACGGGGCTGCGCGAGGGCTCCGGCGACTTCTCCTTGAGCTTGGCCGCGAGGCCTATCTTCTTGGCGCCGTAGCGCGCGACGCGCTCTTCCTTGTAGTCGGGATACATCGCGCGCGCGACGTGAGAGGCCTTGATCTCGCCGCGCCCGACAGCCGCCATGACGTCTTCGATCGAGGTGCGCGCAAGCCGCGGCAGCGCGCCCTTGAGCTTGTCGTCGGCGTATTCGATCTTGGCGCGCTCGAACAGGCGCTCGACGATACGCCGGCCAAGGCCGACATATTGATCGCGTACGGCGGTGCGGGTCGCGCGGCGGATCGCTGCGCGCGCCTTGCCGGTGACCGCGAGCGTCTCCCACGCAGAAGGCGGTGCCGATTGCGCTTCCGAGGTCAGCACCTCGACCTCGTCGCCGTTCTGCAGCTCCGAGGACAGCGGTGCGAACTTGCCGTTGATCTTGCAGCCGACGGCGCTGTTGCCGACGTCGGTATGCACGGCATACGCGAAGTCGATCACATTGGCATGGCGCGGCAGCGCGATCAGCTTGCCCTTCGGGGTGAAGCAGAACACCTGGTCGTGGAACAGCTCGAGCTTGGTGTGCTCGAGGAATTCCTCGGGGTTGGCGCTCTCCGAGAGGATACCGATGGTGTGGCGCAGCCAGGCGAACGCGTTCGACTCGCGCTTGAGGAATTCGGTCGGCGAGCCCACGCCCTCTTTGTAAAACACGTGCGCGGCGATGCCGCGCTCGGCGATCTGGTCCATCGCCTCGGTGCGGATCTGCAGCTCGACGCGCTGGTTGCCGGGGCCGATCACGGTGGTGTGGATCGAACGATAGTCGTTCTGCTTCGGCGTCGAGATGTAATCCTTGAAACGCCCCGGCACGACCGGCCAAGTGGTGTGGACGATACCGAGCGCGCGATAGCAGGCCTCGATATCGTTGACGACGACGCGGAAGCCGAAGATGTCGGACAGTTGCTCGAAGCCGACCGACTTGCGCTCCATCTTGGTCCAGATCGAAAACGGCTTCTTGCGGCGGCCATAGACCCGCGCGCCGAGACCCCTGTGGCGCAAATTGTTGGAGAGCTGGTCCTCGATCTCGCCAATCAGATTGCGGTTGCGTTCGGCGAGCGCATCGAGACGCTGCATCACCACCGAATAGGCCTCGGGATCGAGAGTGCGGAAGGACAGATCCTCCAGCTCCTCACGCATTTCCTGCATGCCCATGCGCCCGGCCAGCGGCGCGTAGATGTCGAGCGTCTCCTCGGCAATGCGACGCCGCGATTCGGTCGGCACGAAATCCAGCGTGCGCATGTTGTGCAGGCGGTCGGCGAGCTTGACCAGGAGCACGCGGACATCGTCGGCAATGGCGAGCAACAATTTGCGCAGGTTCTCGGCCTGCTTGGCCTCGCGCGATACCAGCTCGAGCCGCTTCAGCTTGGTCAGGCCTTCAACCAGCGCGCCGATCTCGGGGCCGAAGATCTGGTCGATCTCGGCGCGGGTGGCTTCCGTGTCCTCGATCGTGTCGTGAAGCAGCGCGGCAACGATGGTCGCATCGTCGAGCTTCAGGTCGGTGAGAATCGCCGCCACTTCGAGCGGGTGCGAGAAATAGGGATCGCCGGAGGCGCGGGTCTGCGAGCCGTGCGCCTTCATGGCGTAGACATAGGCGCGGTTCAGCAGGTCTTCGTTGGTGTTCGGATTGTACGACCGCACGCGCTCGACGAGGTCATATTGGCGCATCATCCGCGCGCGCGGCTTCGCAGGCCGTGCCACCGGCGCAGTCGGGGCCACGGCAACCGATTCGGTTGCGGCCAGCATCTGCGTGGGTCTGCGGCGTCGATACACCATGCCGTCCTGCCTTCAAACGGACCCTCAAACGGCCCGTTGTATACATCCTAAGCTCCGATCGCGGACGCGGCCGATCAATTCAATGACAGGCGCGCGGTGCGAACCGGCAACGCTATGGTAACCACGAAAACGCCAACAAAAGCAAAGGCCCGAACGCGGGTTCGGGCCTTTGATAAGATCACAAGAAGTCGACGATCGCGAGTAAGACGATTACTCGTCCTCTTCGGGCTGCTCTTCCGGCGGCGCGAGGCCCTCGAGGCCCTTCAGGAGCTCCTCTTCGGTCATGCGCTCCACGGCAACTTCGGTATCGTCCGCATCGACGCTGGCGCCGGCGGATCCGATCAACGGAACCGTGTCCGGCTCGGGCTCGTCAACCTCGACGAATTTCTGGAGGGAGTGCACCAGCTCCTCGCGGAGGTCCTCCGGGGAGATGGTCTGGTCAGCAATTTCGCGCAAAGATACAACAGGGTTCTTGTCGTTATCGCGATCAACCGTTAGTTGCGAGCCAGACGAAATCATGCGGGCACGGTGGGCGGCCAGCAGGACCAGGTCAAACCGGTTGTCGACCTTGTCGATACAATCTTCTACGGTGACGCGAGCCATGGACTGTCGCTCCGTTGTGGGTGGGACGAAATATGTGGATGATTGGGGCTAGTTATAGGGACCGGGGCGTTTTCGCAAGGCTAATTTGTGATTTGGCCTCGCCAAACGCCTCTGCTACCCCCACATTGGGGCTGGGATGGGTGGTTTCCCGGACTGCCATTGAGGGCGGTGCCGGGTGTATGAGAGTCCGTCATAACTATACCTTGATTGCCCCGACTTCTCCGGATTTACGGTTTCGGCGGGTTTCGGCGGGACTTTGAACTGCGCGGCTTGCTGCCGCTGCGCCAACAATAAACGAATTTTCACGAACACTACGCGAGCAACTGAATGTCACCTTCCCCTACCAACAAGATCGCGCTCTTCATCGACGGGGCCAATCTTTACGCGACAGCGAAAACTCTCGGCTTCGACATCGACTACAAGCGCCTTCTGAAGGAGTTTCAGAGCCGCGGGACGCTGCTGCGGGCGTTCTACTACACGGCGATCATCGAGGATCAGGAATACTCCTCGATCCGCCCATTGATCGACTGGCTCGACTACAACGGCTACACCGTCGTCACCAAGGCGACCAAGGAGTTCATCGACGCCTCCGGCCGCCGCAAGGTCAAGGGCAACATGGACATCGAGCTTGCGGTCGACGCCATGGAGCTCGCCGAGCACATCGACCAGATGGTGCTGTTCTCCGGTGACGGTGACTTCCGCTCCCTGGTCGAGGCCGTGCAGCGCCGCGGCGTCCGGGTCACGGTGATCTCCACCATCGCCAGCCAGCCGCCGATGATCGCCGACGAACTGCGCCGCCAGGCCGACGTCTTCACCGACCTCGTCGAGTTGCAGTCCAAGCTTGGCCGCGACCCGTCCGAGCGCCCCGCCCCGCGTGATCGCGGCGAGCGCGAGGCCCGCCACCACGCCCCGCAGTTCCTCCAGCGCGCGACCACGATGGCGCCGAGGGGCGATGACGACTTCGAGGAGTGAGGCGGCCCGGTCAAGCCGCCAGCCACCCACCCTCGTTCCCGACCGTGACTGCCCGCTCTGTCCGCGCCTGGTCGCCTTTCGCGACGCGAACCGCGCGCGCGAGCCATTGTGGCACAACGCGCCGGTGCCGCCGTTCGGCGACATCACGGCGCGGCTGCTGATCGTCGGCCTCGCGCCGGGGATGCAGGGTGCCAACCGGACAGGCCGCCCCTTCACCGGTGACTATGCCGGTGATCTGCTCTACGCGACGCTGCTCGAATACGGTTTCGCCAAGGGCACCTATCAGGCCCGTCCCGACGACGGCATGAAGCTTGTCGACTGCCGGATCGCCAATGCCGTGCATTGCGTTCCGCCGCAGAACAAGCCGCTGCCGGTCGAGATCAACACCTGCCGCCAGTTTCTCGTCGCGAACCTCGAAACGATGCCGAAGTTGCGCGCGATCGTCGCGCTTGGACGTATTGCGCATGACAGCGTGCTCAAGCCACTGAAGCTGAAGGCCTCGCAAGCTCCCTTCGGACATGGCGCGGTGCACCAGGCCGGCGCGTTCAAGCTCTACGACAGCTATCACTGCTCGCGCTACAACACGAACACAGGCGTGCTGACGACGGACATGTTCCGCAGCGTGTTCGCGAAAGTGAAAGCGGATCTCGATTAGGTCCGGACTGGGTTGGCCTTCAGCCAGTCCAAGACATCGCCGGCGTTCCGATCAGGCGGAAACACCGGATAGAACACCTTGGTAATCCCGGCATCGTCGATCACCAGCGCCAGCCGCTTGATCAGCGTCAGCCCCGCCACTTCCATGGTCGGCAGGTTGAGCGCGCGCGTCAGTGCCAGCTTCTCGTCCGAGAGCACCGGGAACGGCAGATGCAGCCGTGACGCCATCTCGGTCTGGTAGGCGTTGCTCTGAGTCGAGAGGCCGAACACCTGCGCAGCGCCGGCGGCTTTCAGCTCGGCGAACAGGTCGCGAAACGCACATGTCTGCGGCGTGCAGCCTCGAGCGCCCGGGATCATGTCCCAATCGTCGACCAGCGCGATCTTGCCGGGCTCGCCAGTGCGCGGATAGGCAAACACCACGGTGCGGCCGCGGAGCGCCGACAGATCAACCGTATTGTCGTCGGTCGCAAGCAGGTTGATAGCAGGCAGCCTCAGGCCCTTGAGATGCGCGGTGCCACCGTCGTCGGCGGGGGCGGGAATCTGGCTCCAATCGACCTCGAGCAGGTTCTTCTGGGTCATCCCGTCCTCATTCCGTCCTCTTGCCGTCTTCTTGGCCTATCCCCTCGCCCGCATGAGCCGGCCCTTTTCCCGGCTCCAGTCGCGCTTCTTCTCACTCTCGCGCTTGTCGTGCAGCTTTTTGCCCTTCGCAACGGCCAGCTGCAGCTTGGCGCGACCGCGCTCGTTGAAATAGAGCTTGAGCGGGATCAGCGTCATGCCCTCGCGGTCGACAGCACCCATCAGCTTGTTGATCTGCCGGCGGTGCAGCAGCAGCTTTCGCGGCCGCTTGGGCTCATGGTTGAAGCGGTTGCCCTGAAGATATTCGGGGATGGTGGCGTTGATCAGCCAGATCTCGCCGTCCTTGGAATCGGCATAGGACTCCGCAATCGTGCTTTTCCCGGTGCGGATCGACTTCACCTCGGTGCCGGTCAGCGCAATGCCCGCCTCGATCGTATCCTCGATCGCATAGTTGAAGCGGGCCTTGCGATTTTCCGCCATGACCTTGATAGGACGTTCGTTCTTATCGGCCATGACCTTCAAAAACCTGGACGACAAACCTTAGAAAGATACGCAGCGATGCTAACAGTTTGGATGAAGCGCGCGCGTCACTTCTTGAGGAGATCGCGGATCTCGGTCAGCAGAGCGACCTCCGCCGACGGCTTCGGCGGTTCCGCGGGCTTGACCTCTTCCTTGCGCTTGAACTGGTTCATGGTGCGAATGACCATGAACAGCACAAAAGCGACGATCGCAAAGTTCACGACCAAGGTGAAGAAGCTGCCATAAGCCAGTACCGCACCCTGCTTCTTGGCGTCGGCAAGATTGGTCGCGGTGACCTTGCTGGAAAGTCCGACGAAATAATTCGAGAAATCCAGGCCGCCGGTGATCGCGCCGATGATCGGCATGATGATGTCGTTGACCATCGACGTCACGATGGCACCGAAGGCGGCACCGATGATAACAGCAACGGCGAGGTCGACGACGTTGCCCTTCATCGCAAAATCGCGGAATTCCTTCAGCATCGGTGATCCCCTGAGTTGCCTGTGGCGATGAAACGACGATGGCCGTCTAGTTGATCAGGCCAGCATGAACCATCGCGTCGCGCACGGCAACGCGGGTCGGCTCGGACACGGGCACCATCGGCAGCCGCAGCGTCTCGTCGAACTTGCCGAGCAGCGACATCGCGTACTTGATCGGCGCCGGGTTGCTCTCGATGAAGAGGTTGTTGTGCAATGGCATCAGCTTGTCGTGGATCGCGAGCGCCGCCTTGGTGTCGCCCTTCTGCCAGGCCGCGTGGAACTCGGCGCACAGGCGCGGCGCGACGTTCGAGGTCACCGAGATGCAGCCATGGCCGCCATGCGCCATGTAGCCGATGATGGTCGCATCCTCGCCGGAAAGCTGGTTGAAGTCCTCGCCGAGCGCGGCGCGCTGCTGCGACACCCGCACCATGCTGGCGGTGGCGTCCTTGACGCCGGCGATGTTCTTCAGCTCCCACAGCCGCTTCATGGTGTCGACCGACATATCGATCACCGAGCGCGGCGGGATGTTGTAGATGATGATCGGAATCCCGATCGCATCATTGATCGCCTTGAAGTGCTGGTACATGCCTTCCTGGGTCGGCTTGTTGTAGTAGGGCGTCACCACCAGCACGGCGTTGGCGCCCGCCTTCTCGGCGTGTTGGGCAAGCTCGACCGCTTCCTTGGTGGAGTTGGAGCCGGCGCCGGCGATCACGGGCACCCGGCCCTTGGCCTCCTGGATGCACCACTCGACGACCTTCTTGTGCTCGTCATGGCTGAGCGTCGGGCTCTCGCCGGTGGTGCCGACCGGGACCAGGCCGTTGGTGCCTTCCGAGATCTGCCAGTTGACCAGGGAGCGGAACGCCGCCTCGTCGAGCGAGCCATTTTTGAACGGCGTGACCAAGGCGGTGAACGACCCCCGGAATTTCGTCTTGGCTGCCATGGACTTCCTCCGTACGCGGCGAGTTTTTAGAGCAAGCCCCTTTCATATCGGGTCTGACCCGCGGGTAAAAGGGCTGCATCCGTGTGACGCACCGTTTAGGCCGCGATTTTGCCGCGGTATTGGTGCAAACCCGGCGGCGGTAAGCGGCTGTTGGTATTTTGTCCGCATATTCAATCAAATACAGCCATATCTTGTACAGATAGGTCTTGAGCCAATTGACTGATTCGGGGCGACGAACCGCCGTGACCTCTATTCCTCGTGCAGTATGGCGATCCGCCGGTCTGGCCCTGTGCCTGATGGCCGGCTTGTCCGTCGGTTGCGTTGCCCTCGCCAAGTCCAATGAGACCACCGAGGACACCGCGAAGGAACCGGCCAAGCCGGCGGCAAAGGGAACCGCGAAGCCGGCCGCCAAGCAGCCCGCAAAGGACACCGCAAAGGGATCCGCCAAAGAGCCGGCAAAGGGCGCAGGTAAGGAAGCAGCCAAAGGCGCGAGCAAGGGAGCAGCCGCCGCCCCAGCCAAGGATGCCGCGAAGAAGCCTGCCAGCAAGGACGCGGCGAAGGATAAGCCCAAGCCTGCGGCTGCGGCCGCTGCGCCAAAGTCACATCCGACTGCGAGCGCACCATCCGTGACGGCTACTGTCAGACCGACCGCGCCGGCCCCCGCCAGACCGGTCGCAGCGCCCGTGCTGGCGCCCGCGACCCGCCAGCACGCCGCGCCGCGCAAACCCGTGACGCCGGCCGCGGTCGCGGCGACATCGTCGACATCGCAAGCCGACAAGGACACGCTGGAAAACGTCATCGAGCTCGTGCGCAAGCGCAAGCCGGGCGACGCCACCAGTTACGCGGACTCGATCTCGGATCCCGTCGCGCGAAAACTTGCGGAATGGATCATTCTGCGCAGCGAGGACAACGGCGCGAGCGTCGAGCGCTACCGCGCCTTCCTCTCCGCCAATCCGAGCTGGCCGTCACAGACTTTCCTGCGTCGCCGCCTGGAAGCTGCGATGTGGGACGACAGGCGCGACGATTCGGTTGGCTGGTCGTGGTTCGAGAACGAATCCCCCGTTTCGGCCAAGGGCCGCTTCGTGCTCGCCAAGGCGATGCTGGCGCGAGGCGACCGCGCCAACGCCGAACGGCTGGTGCGCGAGGCCTGGCGCAGCGACCCGATGTCGGAAGACACCGAGAACAACGCGCTCGACCAGTTCGGCGCCCTGCTGACGCCGGGCGACCAGAAGGCGCGGATGGACACGCTGCTCTATGGCAGCGAGACCGAAGCCGCGCTGCGCGCAGCAAGACGCCTCGGCTCAGGTTATGTCGCGCTCGCCAAGGCCCGTATCGCCTCGTTCAAGAAGGCGCCCAACACGCGCGCATTGCTGGAGCAGGTGCCGGGCGAATTGCACAGCGATCCCGGCTTCATCTTCAGCAAGATCCAGCTGCTGCGCCGCGAAGAGAAGTTTGCCGAAGCCGCCCAGCTCATGCTGTCGGCACCGAAGGATCCGAACCGCCTCTACAATGTGGACGAATGGTGGATCGAGCGTCGCCTGCTCGCGCGCAAGATGATCGACACCGAGGAATTCCGCAGCGCCTATCTGATCGCGCGCGACGCGGCGCTTCCCTCGCGCGATATCTACAAGACCGAGCAGGAATTCACGGCGGGCTGGATCGCGCTCCGCTTCCTCAACGATCCCGCTGCCGCCAGCCAGCACTTTGCCCGCATCGGCGTCGGCAGCGTCAATCCGACCACGCTGGCACGCGCCGGCTATTGGCAGGGCCGCGCGGCCGAGGCCGCCGGCCGCCAGCAAGAGGCGCGCAACGCCTACGCGCGTGCCGCCGAGCAGTCGACCAGCTACTACGGCCAGCTCGCGCGCGCAAAGCTCGGCCTGCCGCAGATCGAGCTGAACAGCCAGCCGCGCGGCGGCCGCAGCGCCGAGCGGCTTGAGATCGTACGCGCCGCGCAATTGCTTTATGAGCTCGACGAGCGCGAGTTGGCGATACCGATGCTCGCCGACATGGGCGAGAACGGCGATCCCGAGGCGCTCACCGGCCTCGGCGAGCTGACCCAGCGTTACAGCGACGCGCGCGGCATGCTGCTGGTCGGCAAGGCCGCGCTCAATCGCGGCCTGCCGTTCGATTTCTACGCCTATCCCGTCAACGGCATCCCGCAATTCACCCAGATCGGTCCCGAGGTCGAACGCAGCATCGTCTACGCCATTGCGCGGCAGGAGAGTGCGTTCAATCCGGCCGTGGTCTCGCCGGCGCAGGCCTATGGGTTGATGCAGGTGACGCCAGACGCTGCGCGCTACGTCTGCAAGCGGCACGGCGCGACGTACGATCTGTCGCGGTTGAAGAACGATTCATCCTACAACGCCACGCTCGGTGCGGCCGAGCTCGGCGGCCTGCTCGAGGACTATCGCGGCTCCTACATCATGACTTTCGCGGCCTACAATGCCGGCCGCGGCAGCGTGAAGAAGTGGATCGATCGCTACGGCGACCCACGGGAATCGAAGATCGACGCTGTCGACTGGGTCGAGCTGATTCCCTTCTCCGAGACGCGCAACTACGTGCAGCGCATCATGGAGAACCTTCAAGTCTACCGCGCTCGCTTCGGCGGCGGCACGAAGCTACAGATCGACGCTGACCTGCGCCGCGGCGCCGGCAGCGTGGAATAGAGCTGTCCTCCCCCGATCGGTCAGAGCTCGCTTTAACTGCTAGCCATATGCTCGGGATTGAGCGGCGCGGCTCCGCGCCCACTCTCTTGTCCCCTGTCCCGGGAAGTATCTGCGGCTTCGGATAACAAGGGAAGCAAAGAGAGAACGATGCGCCGGCCACGCCCCGGGGGCTTCTCTTGCTATCTCGTCGAGGGCGCCAGCGTGCGCAGCCTTGGCAGCCGCCGCCAACAAAACGGGTGCCAACTCTCGGTCGCATGCATGTTGTCAGGCGGCGCAGCCAGGACTGCGGAAGGATTCGAGCATTCGGATGTGCTGCGCCTGGCCGTGCAGCAGGATGGATCGGGACTAGAACGACATCGAAAGCGCTCGGCCTGGACCGAACCTAAAAACGATCGAAGCTGGAATCGAAGAGGCCGCCTTTACGAGGCGGCCTCTTTCGTTTCGGCAGACGATATCGGCGGTCATCCGCCCCCGGCCCCCGTCGACGCTGTCGATCTGCGCGTCGCGAGGCCATCGCCATGTCGACAAAAAGCAAGAGCCCCCGGCGGTTTCCCGCCGGGGGCTCAAGCTGACTTCTAGCTATTAGAAGCTGCGCTGAGCGCGGAGCATCAGGGTCAGGGAGTTCTGATCCTTCAGCTCGTACACACCAGCCGGCTTCGCCCAGACGGCGACGGCCGGAGCAGCGATCGTGCCGGAGTACTTCTGGTCGAGACGCGACCAGCTCAGGTCACCCGTGAAGGACAGGTTCTTAACCGGGGTCCACACGGTGTTGACGCCGACGACGCCGAAGTTGAAGTCGGGGTTACAGGTCGCGGTTGCACCAAAACCAGCTGCGACGAAGTTGCCGCAGATCAGAGCCTTAGCGGTCGCGGTGTAGCTAAGCGAAGCGTAGCCACCGTACACGCCAGTTGCCCAGTAGGGGTTCCAGTTGTGGGTGTAGCCACCACGAACGCCCCAGGTCTTGACGGTCTCGATCTGACCGCCGGCGCCGAAGACGCCGTCAGCGATACCAGCGAAACCAACGCTCTGGTAAGCACCAGCCACGCCCGTGCCGCTATACATCGAGAACTGCTGCGGGAACAGGACCTGGAAGTTTTCGCGGGACATGCCATCGGTGTAGACGGCGTTCAAGTTGATCGAGTCACCCGCACCAGTCGGGATGTTCTTGATCGACAAGGCGCCCTGCACAGCCCAACCCCACTTGTCGGACGGATGACCGGTGGGTTCCGTACCGCCGTAGTAAGCGGGATGCAGGTCATGAGCAGCAACCGAGAACTGAGCCAGACCCCAGGCCTGGTCAACACGGATAGCGCCGACGATGTCGGGAGAGCGCGTGCCACCCCAAGCATACGTACCGTACTGACCCGTGATGAGGGCAGCACCGGCGACAGCAGCGGCGGGAGTCACGACGACAGCACCGGTAGCAGCGCTAGCAGCGGCGCTGGCGGCGAAGCCGTTGACGTTCCAGAGGTTGCCGTTGCCGTTGGACTGGGTATCCGGATTCTCCAAAGCGATCGAACCGGTGATGCCCTGGCCGAAGTCGGCGGTGTAGGCGAACTGGTTCACACCGGTGACGTGGTTGGAGCCGCCCGGAACGGTATCGGGACCGCCCGCGTTGTAGCTCTGCCACGGAGCGTCGAAGATCGACACGGTGCGGCCCATGGTGAAGCCAGCGAACTGGACGAACGCATGGTAGAGGCCGAGCGAAGCGCCACCAGCGGTGAACGCGCCCGGGTTGGAGCCGGTGACGTTGCCGGTGTCATAGCTGAACACCATGTCGGCGAAGGTGCGAACAACACCGTACTCGGTCGCGGTGCGGGTATCGACCGTGAAGTCCATACGAGCGCGGGAGTAGTAGTAGTTGGTCAGACGGTTGTTCGAACCACCGTTCGCGGTGGCCTGGCTGTTGTTGAAGCCGTAGTCGTTGGCGCCGCCGAAGATCATGTCGGCACGGACGTAACCACCCAGCTTGATGCAAGTGTCAGTGCCGGGCATGTAGTAGAAACCCGCACCGTACAGCGAGCAGATCTTCACGTATTCGACCGCTTTGGCCTTCACGGGGAGATCGGCTGCTTGAGCTCCGCCCACGGCGATCAGACCCGCCGCTGAGCCGAGCAAAAGGCTCTTAACCAACTTCATGTTAAACCTCCAAGTTGCTCTTCAGGGAAGGTCACTGACCCGGACGGCCAATTCCCCAACCCCCTTTAAATCACCGCCTTGGCCGCCTTCGCGTCTTCGGACACACCCGCATGAACGCGAGGGACTTAAGCGAAAGACCTAAACGGGACGACCTTGGGATGCCCCCCTCCGTCGCCCGATCACAATTACCGAACGTCCTTGCACACACAACAAGAGAACGCTCCAAAACGGGCCTACGAAGCGTGTTTCCCGGAGAGTGTTGCACAAATAACACGCAGATGTGATCGCGCGGCGCTTGCAACATATTGTTTTTACTATGATTTTTAAGACGGTTCCATTTGCCGTCAAAATTCCCGGTCAGGCGGCGCGCGGGCGGGCTTACACACAGCCCCGGGGTTTGAGGCGTTCAAATCGTGGAATCAGCTCGGAGACTCAGCGGGATATGTAACGGCCCGTAACGCGCGGTGATCTCGAGTTGGACACATATAGAGCGTTGGCCGCTAGCGGCTGGGCGATTGGAGATTCACGACCGGCATCCTAGCCGGCTGCGGGTTTAGGGGCCCCCAACATGGCTCCTTATGGTGTTGCGAGCGGCGATTCTGTCCTCGTGGCGTCAATCTGACAAGAAAACTACAGCAAATTCAGATGCTTGAGGCGGAAAGAGCACGTTCGCCCGTACGCCCCTGCCCGTCATTCCACAAAGCGCTCGCTCCGAGCACTCTCATAATGAATTGGCGATTTCGGCGTGACGATTCTCGGCGCGGGAGCAGATCGTCTTCATTAACGCCTTGAGCCGCGGAATTCGTTGGGAATATTTGAACGAAAACACACGCTTCCAAATTGACCCGCCCAACCAATTAGATGCATAAGGCTCGCACCGGAGAGGTGGCCGAGTGGCTGAAGGCAACGCTTTGCTAAAGCGTCATACGGTCTCAAGCTGTATCGAGGGTTCGAATCCCTCTCTCTCCGCCACCCACCAGCCAAATCCAGAATCAAACTGAGTGCATTCCCTCGTCTGAGGGCGATCGCAACACGGCTGCGACAGCCTGGCGCAAGGATTCGCGTGGGCCTGAAGCCAGCCGATTCGCTCTCCTTATATATGTGTGCGAACGCCTGGATCCGGGATCGCCAGATTCGCAAGCGCTTGGGCGACATCAGCCATCGCCTCTCCGCTCCGAATTTGAATCAAGCGTCGGCCTGATGCGGCCATCCGAGTTCCAGATCGCAATCGTCGCGCGCGATCTGACTCGGCAGCATTCGTTTCGTGGACTCAGTCCTGAGTCTGTCTTGTCGGTATCGCCTGTGCCGCGCGGATTCGTGAGCGTCGGCACGACGCGGGAACTTGATTCAGCCCAACCGGATCGCCTCGTGACAACACGAGGCCGGATATGGCTGTCTGCTTAGTGCGCGGAGACCCACGCTCTCGCATCACGCTGCGCAGCGGAGATCTCGCTCTCCGACATCTGGCCGGCCACTTCCTGGCGCAGCGCGACGGCGTCCTTGCGGCCCTTGAGCGCAGCGAGATTGAACCATTTGTGCGCGGCGACGAGGTCGACCAGACCCGAGCGGCCGCTCGCCCAATAAATCCCACGCTCGAACAGAACGTCCGACAGTGCGCTGGCGTCGATCGGCGTGGCCGCATCGAGATCGAAAGTACCCTGAAACATAACGCATCCCCTTTTTTCTTATGCCGCCTCGTCCCCCGAGCGCGGCTCCCGTCCAACTCTGATTTGCGTGATCCTTCTGGACCGCGCCCTGTTCAACTCGTCCCCAAGTCTTCTTGTCGAAGCCGTTTGCCGGCTTGTTGGAGGCGATGATGGCGGGGAAATTTGAATCGCAGTTTAAGTATCGCGATGAAGCAGACGTAAACGGCAACGCCCGCCATGCGCGCGGGAATTCCGAGAAGTCCCTGATTTGCAGGCACTTCTGCGATTCGTCAGATTTGGTTTACCCTGGGATTTTGGGACATCGATAACCATCGCGCGCGGTGGATCGCGTGCTGTGGCTACAATTTGCGGGGGTACGGCGCGCTGGAAAGGCCGCCCGCTCGCCTCGGGCCTTGCACCCGGGCAGTGCCGTCGAGGTAACGACCGCTCGACGCTGCCCTCGCCCGCCTCACGGCAGCACGGACCAGGCGAAGCAACGACACAGCGCTGCTACGTCGCGATCAGATCAACAATGTGGGGAAAGGGAATGCCGGCAATACCCCGGCCTCAGGGAACGAGGGCGTCGGCGAACACGTCAGGACCAGATTCCAAATTGACCCGAAGGCCGCTTGTGGAATTGCGGAGCTCCTTGCAGAGAACCGCACCGAACGAAGAAAACTTGTTTCTTCTGCCGGACCGCGAAGAGAAGCGATCCGACCGTTGACCTGATGTCTCGCCGACACCCTCTATCGTCGACCAGAACCTCTAGGAGGCGCTGATGACGTGCCGGCTGCGAGAGCCGGCGACTTCAGAAGCGAAGTTACTTCTTCTTCTTCGCGACCTTGCGGGTCTTCTTCGCAGTCTTCTTCACTGCGCTCTTCGCCTTCTTCGCCTTCTTCGCTTTCTTGGCCATGTTGCCCTC
>JAEWHT010000420.1 GCA_023387695.1 Pseudomonadota bacterium
GGACCAAGCTGATCGAGGTGATGGTGGACGGGAAAGTGTAGGCGGCGCGCTGAGCCTATGCAGCAGCGCTGCGGCGACATCCTCGGCTGTCATCGCCCGACTTGATCGGGCGATCCAGTATTCCAGAGACGCCTGTGATTCCTCGATAGGCCGCGGCGTACTGGATGCCCCGGTCAAGCCGGGGCATGACAGCGAGTGTTTGGCGCCTACCCCTTCTTCCCCACCCGATATCCCGCCGCCGGATGCGGCGCATCGAGCCGCGCGCGGCCGTCGCCGAACAGCTTTTCCCGCAGCGTACCTTTTGCATATTCCGGCTTGTAGCGGCCGCGCTTGGTCAACTCCGGCACCAGCATGTCGGAGATGTCCTCGAAATCGCCGGGCGAGATCGCAAAAGCGACGTTGAGGCCATCGACGTCGGTCTTCTCGAACCAGTCCTCGATCTTGTCGGCGACGCTTTCGGGCGTGCCGACCACGACCGGGCCGGCACCGCCGATGCCGACATGCTCGATCACGTCGCGCACGGTCCAGACCCGGTCGGGGTCGCCGCGGGTGACGTTGTCCAGCGCGCTGCGGCCTGCATCGTTCTGGACGTGGCGGACCTGCTGGTCGAGCTCGTAGCCGGAGAAGTCGATGCCGGTCCATCCGGACATCAGAGCGAGTGCGCCTTCCGGATTGATGTGCGAGCGGTAGTCGGCATATTTCGCCGCCGCTTCGGCTTCGGTGTTGCCGAGGATGATTGTCATCATGTTGAACATCAGGATCTCGGCCGGGTTGCGGCCGAGCGCGGCGGCCTCTTGGCGGATCGCGGAAACGCGCGGCGCGATGATCTTGGCTGACGGTCCGGACATGAACACGCATTCGGCGTGCTTCGCCGCAAATTGCCGGCCGCGCGGCGAGGTGCCGGCCTGGTACAGCACGGGCGTCCGCTGCGGCGATGGTTCGCTGAGGTGAATGGTATTGTTGATGCGCCAGTTCGCTCCCTCATGATTGACGCGATGAACCTTTGAGGGATCGGTGAAGATGCCGCTCTTGCGGTCGCGCACCACCGCGTCGTCCTCCCAGCTCCCTTCCCAGAGCTTGTAGACGACCTCCATATATTCGTCGGCGATGTCGTAGCGGTCATCGTGGCCGGTCTGCTTGTCCTTGCCGGCGCCGCGCGCGGCACTGTCGAGATAGCCGGTGACCACGTTCCAGCCGATCCGTCCCTCGGTGAGATGATCGAGCGTCGACATCCGCCGCGCAAACGGGTAGGGCGGCTCGAAGGAAAGATTGCTGGTGACGCCGAAGCCGAGATTTTTCGTCACCGCCGCCATGGCCGAGAGCAGCAGCAGTGGCTCGTTCGACGGCGTCTGTGCTGCATTGCGCAAGGCTGCGTCAGGACTGTTGCCATAGACGTCGTAGACACCGAGCACGTCGGCCAGGAACAATCCGTCGAAACGACCGCGTTCCAGCGTCTTGGCGAGGTCGATCCAGTATGGCAGGCGGTTATATTCGGCGGTGCGGTCGCGCGGATGGGTCCACAGCCCCGGTGATTGATGCGCGACGCAATTCATCGCAAATGCGTTGAGTCTGATTTGCTTGGCCATGCTGGTCCCCCGGCGCCCTGTACTGAGCGCTCTTCGAATGATAAACGTGCGCCCCAACTTGGCGAAGTTCTTGCATATAATTGGCCCTTGGCAAGGGCCAAGAATAGAAAGGCTTGCGCCTGGCAAGGCCAAAATCGGCGGCACTCCTGCCCTTGGCAAGCGAGGCTCAAGAGAGCAAGAACGAAATCGCAAGTCCCCGCCACTTTCGAGCGTCCGCGTAGTCCGCTACGCTGCCTCGTTCCAAGACGTTGAAGACGATACTGATGACCAGAGCCGACGCCATCGCCCGCGCCCGGGACGACTTCAAATCCGGCGCGTTCCTCGCTGAACTCGACCGCCGCGTCGCCTTCAAGACCGAGAGCCAGAATCCGTCGCGCGGCCCCGAGCTGCGCGCCTATCTGGAACAGGAGATGGTGCCGGCCTTCGCAGCGCTCGATTTCACCAGCCGCATGGTCGAATCCCCGAGTGGCAAGTCGCCGTTCCTGTTTGCCGAACATCACGAGAGTGCGTCGCTGCCGACCGTGCTGGTCTATGGCCATGGCGACGTCGTCGATGGCATGGAAGGCGAGTGGCGCGATGGCCGCGATCCCTGGCGCACGACGACATCAGGCATTCGCCTCTACGGCCGCGGCACCGCCGACAACAAAGGCCAGCACAGCATCAACATGGCCGCGCTCCGCGCGGTGCGCGAGGCCCGCGGCGGAAAGCTCGGCTTCAATGCGAAGTTCATTGTCGAGATGGGCGAGGAGATCGGCTCGCCCGATCTGGGCAGGGTCTGCGATTTCAACCGCGATGCGCTCAAGGCTGATCTGTTCATGGCCTCCGACGGGCCGCGGCTCTCTGCGGACAGGCCGACGCTGTTCCTGGGATGCCGCGGTGGCATCCGCATTCATCTCGACGTGAACCTGCGCGACGGCGGCCATCATTCCGGCAATTGGGGCGGCGTGCTCGCCAACCCTGCGACCATCCTGGTCAACGCAATCTCGACGCTGGTCGACGGCCACGGCCGGCTGCAGCTCGACGCCCTGAAGCCGCCGCGGCTCACCAACCAGATCCGTAGCTATCTTGCCGACGTGCAGGTGGTCCCAACCGAGGATGAACCGGCGCTGGCGGAGAACTGGGGCGAGGACGGCCTGTCCGCGGCCGAGCGGCTCTATGCCTGGAACACGCTCGAAGTTCTGGCGATGTCGTCCGGCAATATCGGGAAGCCGGCCAATGCCATTCCCGGCAACGCCAATGCCGTGCTGCAGCTGCGTTTCGTGGTGGGCACCAAGGTCGACGGCCTGATCGACGCCGTTCGTGCGCATCTGGTCGCGAAAGGTTTCCCAATGGTTGAGGTGAGGGCTGCGCAGAGCTTTGCCGCCTCGCGCACCGATTTCGACAGCCCCTGGATCAAATGGGCGGCTGATTCAGTGAAAAGCACCACCGGCAAGGTGCCCGCGGTGCTGCCAAACTTCGGCGGCTCGCTGCCGAAGTTTGGCAGCAC
>JAEWHT010000112.1 GCA_023387695.1 Pseudomonadota bacterium
GCGCGCCGTCGATTTCTCGACGTCAAAGATGCCTCCTCAGCAGCCCGACTGACTGCTTGATCTCTTCTACCAACCGTTCGATTTCGGCGCGCATGTCGTTCTCTGGTCTCGCGGAATCCCGCGTGCAATTCAGAATGGGGATGTAGCGGCGGCGGCTGCAAAGCGCAACCGCCGGAGCTTCAACTCAGTGCCGTTATCCGAAAGGCTCTCGTTGTTTGAGCATGATCTTTCGGAAAACCGCTTCACACTTTTCCGGATCATGCTCTAGTAGAGCCCGCCGGTGCCCGGCCGCATGAAGAAGCCGGAATCCGGCGCCTGCTGCGGCGGTCCCGGCATGCCGCGGCCGTCAGCATCAGCGACACCAATGACGGAGTAATTATCCGGCGGCGCCGTGCCCGGCTTGAAGGCCTCGAGTATGGTTCCACCGGTCTCGCCCGGGCCGGCGCGCATGCCGGTCTTGGCGACGACACGGATCAGCTTGATGCCGGCCGGCACCTTGAACGGAACAGCGGGCTTGTCGGCGAGCGCGAGCTTGAGAAAGTCGCGTGCGATCGGCGCGGCCAGATGGCCACCGGTTGCGGCGTTGCCTTTGCCAAGCGGACGCGGCTTGTCGTAGCCCATGTAGATGGCGACCGCGACGTCCGGCGAGAAGCCGACGAACCAGGCGTCCTTGGCTTCGTTGGTCGTACCGGTCTTGCCCGCGATCGGCTTGCCGACTTCCCTCACGACGGTCGCGGTACCGGCCTGCACCACGCCTTCGAGCAGCTCGGTGATTTGATAGGCGGTCATGGAATCCAGCACCTGCTCGCGGCGATCGATCAACTGCGGCTCGGCCTGATTCTTCCAGCCGCCGGGCGCGTCGCAGCCGCGGCATTCGCGCTGGTCGTGCTTGAAGATGGTGTGTCCGTAACGATCCTGGATTCGGTCGATCAGGGTCGGCTTCACGCGACGGCCGCCGTTGGCGAGCATCGAATAGGCCGTGACCATACGCATTGCCGTGGTCTCGCCCGCGCCGAGCGCGTAGGAGAGATAGTTCGGCAGTTCGTCATAGACTCCGAAACGGCGCGCATATTCGCCGATCAGGGGCATGCCGATGTCCTGTGCGAGACGCACGGTCACCGTATTCAGCGACTGCCGCAGCGCGTTCCGCAGCGTCACTGGTCCCTGATATTTGTTCGCCGAGAAGTTTTCAGGCCGCCAGACGCCGGCGCCCTGCCCCTGGTCGATTTCGATCGGCGCATCGAGCACGACGGTCGACGGCGTGTAGCCGTTGTCCAGCGCCGCCGAATAAACGATCGGCTTGAACGACGAACCCGGCTGCCGGTAGGCCTGCGTGGCGCGGTTGAACTGGCTCTGGTCGAACGAGAAACCGCCGACCATTGCGAGCACGCGTCCGGTCCAGGGGTCCATCACCACCATCGCGCCCGATACTTCGGGGATCTGGCGCAGACGATACTGGCCTTCGACCGGTTGGCCTTCCTTGCTGTAGAGCGGATCGGCATAGATGACGTCGCCGGGCTGCAGTACCTGCGCCACCGACGTCGCCGTCTTGCCCTTGGCGGGGCCCTGGGCTGCTTTCGCCCATTTCACGCCGTCGAGCGTGATCAGGCCGGTCTCGCGCTGCTTGCTGACGGCACCGCCGAGCTCGCGGTTCGGCTGGAAGCCGATGCGCGCCGACTGGTCGCTCGTCTCCAGCACCACCGCCATGCGCCATGGCGAGATATCGGACAGCGACTTGATCTCGGCGAGTTTCACGCCCCAGTCGCCAGAGATATCGAGCTTGCTCATCGCGCCGCGATAGCCTTGCTGCTCGTCATAATTCACGAGGCCGGCGACCATTGTCTTGCGCGCCATGACCTGGATCTTCGGATCGAGCGTGGTGCGGACCGACAGACCGCCCTCATACAGCTTCTTCTCGCCATAGCGCTCGAAGATGTCGCGGCGGACTTCCTCGGCGAAATATTCGCCGGCGAAGGTGTGGGCACCGTTGGAACGGTTGGTGACGACCAGCGGCTCCTTGCGCGCCTTGTCGGCATCGGCCTGCTTGACCCAGCCGTTCTCCTGCAGACGGTCGATCACGTAGTTGCGGCGCTCGATCGCGCGGTCGCGGTTACGCACCGGATGCAGCGTCGCGGGCATCTTCGGCAGCGCCGCGAGGTAGGAGGCTTCCGCCACGGTGAGTTCGTTCACCGACTTGTCGAAATAGACCAGCGAGGCGGCGGCAATGCCGTAGGCGCCGAGGCCGAGATAGATTTCGTTCAGATACAGCTCGAGGATCTTGTCCTTCGAATAGGTCTTCTCGATGCGCATCGCGAGCAAGGCTTCCTTGATCTTGCGCGAGAACGAGACCTCGTTGGTCAGAAGGAAGTTCTTGGCGACCTGCTGGGTGATCGTGGAGGCACCCTGCGGACGGCGATTGGAGCCGAAGTTCTGCAGATAGAGCACGCCTGCGCGCGCCATGCCGGTGTAGTCGATGCCGCCATGCTCGTAGAAATTCTTGTCTTCGGCGGCGAGGAACGCGTTGATCACGAGCTTCGGCACGGCCTGGATCGGCAGATAGAGCCGGCGCTCCTTGGCGTATTCGCCGAGCAGCGAGCCGTCGACCGCGTGCACGCGGGTCATCACCGGCGGCTCGTAATCCTGAAGCTGAGAGTAGTCGGGCAAGTCCTTGGAGAAATGCCAGATCAGGCCTGCCACGGCACCGACACCGACAAGGAACACCACCGTTCCCGCGGCGAACAGGAAGCCCATGAACCGCACAAGCAAGCGCATTATGTGTTTATCCGTTCAATCCCGGGATCAGCCCAAGCAGCCAAAACAAGGCACCCCAAAAACGGGCGCCGTCCTCATGTCGCGAATTCACCGGCCTACTCAATACCATCGATGCCGGACCGAAAGACGCTTGCCGAACGGGATTCTCATCGATTCCGGAACCCCCTGCATCGTTTTTATAAGGCGTCCGCTGTGGCCAAACTAGGGCTTAACAGCGGAACCGGCATTCCCTTCTCAATTGCTGGCCCCGGCTGTCGCCAACCGCTTGGCCAGGAAGGTGTCGATCGCCTGGGCCATCGAGCCCACAGCCTTGGACCGCCAGCCCTCGGATACGAGGTGCTCGAGGTCGCCCTTGTTGGAGACGTAACCGATCTCGACCAGCACCGAAGGCACGTCCGGCGCCTTCAACACCCGGAAGCCGGCCGACTTCAGCGGGTGCTTGTGCATGCGCACGGTCGTCTTCATTTCGCCCATCAGCAAATGGGCAAAACGGTTTGAAAAGGTGCGCGTTTCCCGCTGCGTGAGATCGATCAGGATGTCGGCGACGTCGGTCGGCTCTTCAGCCAGATTGAAGCCGGCGATCGCGTCTGCACGGTTTTCGGCATCGGCCAGGCGCTGGGCCTCGGCGTCGGAGGCCTTGTCGGAGAGCGTGTAGATCGTGGCGCCCTGCGCATCTCCCTCGGCCTTCGGCAGGGCATCGGCATGGATCGAGACGAACAGCGCGGCATTCAGATTGCGGGCGACCTTCGGCCGGTCGTTCAGCGGGATGAAGGTGTCGTCGTCTCGCGTCATAACCACCCGGTATTTGCCGGCCTTTTCCAGCCGGTCGCGCAACGCAAGGCCGAAGGCCAGCACCAGATTCTTCTCGCTCTCGCCGCTTGACTGCGTGCCGTTGTCGATGCCGCCATGGCCGGGATCGATCACGACGACCGGGCGGCCATCGGAGGGCGCCCCCGGCTTCTGCGGCGCCGGCTCCGGCGCGGCAGGAACTGTTGCCGGCGGCGCCGCGGCGATGGTCGGCCGCAACTCGGGACGATTCTCCGGCGGCGGCGTCTGCACGAAGGCGGTGCGATCGACCTCCTCCAGCTCGAGCACCAGCCGGGCCGGCTGGCCATTGGCTGCCTCGAGCACATAGGAATTGGTGATTTTGGCGGGCCCGGTCAGATCGAACACGATTCGGGAGCCGCCGGGCATCACGAGCCCATAGCGGAAGGCCTTGACCAGCCCTCGCCCGGCCCCGGTGCCCGGTGCCAGTTGAAAATTCACCTGGGGAACGTCGACCACCACACGATAGGGGTCGGCGAGCGTCGTGGTGCGGAAGCTGACGGTCTGGTCGAGGTCGAGAATGAAGCGGGTCTGCTTGCCGTCACCGGCCAGCCGCGCGGCCGTCGCAATCGGAAAACCGGCTGCCGCTAAAGCAGGTTGCGTCGGACTCTCGGCGGCATTCAGGCGCGAAGAATCGGCGCATGGCGATGCTGCGGCGCAAAGGAGCGCAAATCCCAGCAAAACCCGTTGATTTGTGCGGCTCGCCACCGAATCCGTGCCTCCGAGCAGCCTCTTTAACGCAATAGAACCACAGGGTTAATTGATCCTTAATGACGAAAGCGCGAAACTCTTGGACTGTGACCGGCGTGCGACGCTCCCTTGCACGGATGCCCCATTCCTCGTATGTACGGATTGCTGACGGCCAATAATTTCCGGTTGTGTCGCTCACAGCCTCCCGGTGCAGCGCCGGAACTCTCAAGGTTTGGGAATTCCAGCGTTTTTCCGTTTCCCTCAAAGACCAGCGCGGTGCGCGGCAGCGAGGCGGAACGGGGCGAGCCCCGGCGGCGGACGGTTTCCGGTTACCACGCTGTTTCCGGAACAGTTTCGACAGCGACGCGGCAGTTACCCGGTCCCTTAATCCCAAGGGGGCGGTTCTTGATCCAGGGCGAGCGCGCTCGCGCCCAGCCTGGCCAGCAGCAACTGATTAGGGGCGGCCCCGCCGCCCAATGTTTCATACGGGCCGACGCTTGATGCGCCAGACTGTGCCGACGAATTCTGAAGGACCTTTCGCGACGCTGCGGAGTGAGAATCCCGCTCGCCGCTTCGGTCCTGAAGCTTCCGATTCGGCAAGGCGCGAGAGACGGCGTTTCGGCCTTCCCCTCACCCCCGAATCAGGTGGACCGTCGCGTCACCCGGCAGCGCTCTTCGCGCCCACGGTCGATCGCGCCCGCCGCCTCCAAGAGTTAAGACATGCCCAACAAGATGTTGATCGATGCCACCCACCCGGAGGAGACCCGGGTCGTCGTGGTCCGCGGCAATCGCGTCGAAGAGTTTGACTTCGAGACCGCGCAACGCAAGCAACTGCGCGGGAACATTTACCTCGCCAAGGTCACCAGGGTCGAACCCTCGCTCCAGGCTGCCTTCGTTGAATATGGCGGCAACCGCCACGGCTTCCTTGCCTTCAGCGAAATCCATCCCGACTACTACCAGATCCCGGTCGCCGACCGGCAGGCACTGATCGAGGCCGAAGAACAGGCCCATCGCGAAGCCGAGGAAGAGAGTGAGAATCGCTCCCACGGCCGCCGCCGCTCGCGCCACCGCAACGCCCGCCGCCGCGGTCATGGCGATCGCGTCCGCAGCGACATCGTCGAAGGTCTCGACGCCGGCGCGGATCCAGCGGCCCAGCCCGTCGAGGGCCAGCCCCTGGCCGAGCACGCCGAGGGTGTTGCGCATGAGGGCGAGCACCTGCACGCCGATGCCGAGCATCACGGTGAGCACGAAGGTCACGACCATCACGACCACGAGCATCATGATGACCATGATCATGGACATGATGATCATGGCCACGACGACCATCATCACGATCACGCGCTCGATCGTGACGACCATGCTCATGATCACGAACACGATCATCACGAGCATGATCATGCCGACGAGACGCCCGCGCCGGTCGCGGCGATCGGCGCCGAGCCCACTGTCGCGGCCGAAACCTTTGCCGAGCCTCAGGAGGCCGTCGCCTCTGAAGCCCACGCCGAGGCTCTCGCCGAAGCCGTGACGTCAGCCGCCGAACCGGCCGATGCCGTTTATGCCGCCGAGGCGCCGCATGGCGAAGCTGCGGAAGCCGCCGGTGAGGACGACGAGGACGAAGAAGACGACGGCGAGGAAGCCGAAGAGGAAGTCGTCGAATCCGTCGGTGGTGACGATGTGCTCGAGGAAGTGCCGGAGCGCACCTTTCGTCCGCGCCGCCAGTACAAGATCCAGGAAGTCATCAAGCGCCGCCAGGTGATGCTGGTGCAGGTCGTCAAGGAAGAGCGCGGCAACAAGGGTGCGGCGCTGACGACCTACCTGTCGCTCGCCGGCCGCTATGCCGTGTTGATGCCGAACACCGCCCGCGGCGGCGGCATCAGCCGCAAGATCACGAGCGCCCAGGACCGTTCGCGCCTGAAGGAAGTGGTGCAGGATCTCGACGTGCCCGAGGGCATGGGCATCATCCTGCGCACCGCAGGCGCCGCCCGCACCAAGCCCGAGATCAAGCGCGACTTCGAATATCTGATCCGGATGTGGGAGACGGTGCGCGACCTGACGCTGAAGTCGCAGGCCCCGACCCTCGTCTATGAGGAAGGCTCGCTGATCAAGCGCTCGCTGCGCGACCTCTACAACAAGGAGATCGACGAAATTCAGGTTGCCGGCGACTCCGGCTACCGCGAAGCCCGCGACTTCATGAAGATGCTGATGCCCGCCAATGTCAGCGCGGTGAAGCAGTATCGGGACGGCCAGCCGCTGTTCTCGCGCATGGGCGTCGAGAGCCAATTGGACGCGATGTTCTCGCCGACCGTGCAACTGCGCTCCGGTGGCTACATCGTGATCAACCAGACCGAGGCGCTCGTCTCGATCGACGTCAACTCCGGACGATCGACGCGCGAGCACCATATCGAGGACACCGCGCTCAAGACCAATCTGGAAGCGGCTGAAGAGGTCGCCCGCCAGCTCCGCCTGCGCGACCTCGCCGGCCTGATCGTCATCGACTTCATCGACATGGACGAGAAGCGCAACAACCGTGCGGTCGAGCGCAAGCT
>JAEWHT010000147.1 GCA_023387695.1 Pseudomonadota bacterium
AAACGGAAAGCAGAAAGCAGAGGCTCATGCCCACAATCGCTTTGGTCGACGACGACCGCAACATTCTCACATCCGTCTCGATCGCGCTGGAAGCCGAAGGCTACCGCATCATGACCTACACCGACGGCGCCTCCGCGCTTGACGGTTTCCGGACCACCCAGCCCGATCTCGCCATCCTCGACATCAAGATGCCGCGCATGGACGGCATGGAGACGCTGCGCCGTCTCCGCCAGAAGTCCGATCTTCCGGTGATCTTCCTGACCTCCAAGGACGAAGAGATCGACGAGCTGTTCGGCCTCAAGATGGGCGCGGACGATTTCATCCGCAAACCGTTCTCGCAGCGCCTGCTGGTCGAACGCGTCAAGGCGGTCCTGCGCCGCTCGGCGCCGAAGGACCCGACCGTCGCGCCCAAGGAGAACGACGCCAAGGCGCTCGATCGCGGCCTGCTGCGCATGGATCCGGAACGGCATACCTGCACCTGGAAGAACGAGCCGGTGACGCTGACCGTGACTGAATTCCTGATCCTGCAAGCGCTGGCGACCCGCCCCGGCGTGGTCAAGAGCCGCAACGCGCTGATGGACGCGGCTTACGACGACCAGGTCTATGTCGACGACCGCACCATCGACAGCCACATCAAGCGGCTGCGCAAGAAGTTCAAGGTGGTCGACGACGATTTCGAAATGATCGAGACGCTTTACGGCGTCGGCTACCGCTTCAAGGAAGCCTGAGGCGCGACGCGCCTTCTCAACAGATGAGGGCATGCCCTGAAGCGCAATCGCGCTTCAGGTACTTGTTTGAGCATGATCTTTCGGAAAACCGCTGCACATTTTCCCGGATCATGCTCTAGGATGCGGGGACCGTCGCACGAGCTGTCCTAACGTGGGCGTGAGCATTGCTTGACCGAACGCAGCCTGATCCGAGTTCGAACGCCGAGGACGTTGCCGCCCGAGGCGCTTCCGACCATGAGGACAGGCCGGTTGCGAAAGGTTGGGGACCGCTGAACTGGCTCAAGCGCGCCGGTCAGTTCTTCTTCGCGCTGTCCTTCTCGAGCCTGACCCGCCGCATCGTCTCGCTCAACCTCGCGGGTCTCGTCGCCCTGGTTGCCAGCATCCTCTATCTGTCGCAGTTCCGCGCCGGCCTGATCGATGCGCGCGCGCAGAGCCTGCTGGTGCAGGCCGAGATCATCGCGGGCGCGATCGGCGCGTCGGCAACCGTGCAGACCAACGCCATCACCGTCGACCCGGAGCGGCTGCTCGACCTGAAATTGGGCGAGAGCTATGGCGGGATCGACGATTCGCTGGATTTTCCGATCAATCCCGAGCGCGTGGCGCCGGTATTGAGCACGCTGATCTCGCCAACCAAGACCCGCGCGCGGATTTTCGACCCCAACGGGACCGTTCTGCTCGACAGCCGCGATCTCGATAGCGTGCGGGGCATTCCGCTGCCGCCGCTCTCGCAAAAGCCGGGCTTGGCCGAACGCATCATGATCCCGGTGCGGACCTGGCTGAATCGCGGCGACTTGCCGATCTATCGTGAACTCGGCCGCGAGAACGGCACTGGGTATGTGGAGGTGGCCGACGCACTCCAGGGCCAGAAGCGCTCGATGGTGCGGGTCAATGTGCGCGGCGAGGTGATCGTCTCGGTCGCTGTCCCCGTGCAGCGTGCGCGCGCCATTCACGGCGCACTGATGCTCTCGACCCAGGGCGACGAAATCGACCAGATGGTGACCGCCGAACGCCTGGCGATCCTGAAGGTCGGCGGCGTCGCTGCCGCCGTCATGATCATGCTGTCGCTGTTGCTCGCGAGCACAATCGCGGGGCCCGTGCGGCGCCTGGCCGACAGTGCCGAGCGGGTCCGCCGCCGCATCAAGACCCGCGTCGAGATCCCCGACTTCACCCGCCGCCGCGACGAGATCGGCCATCTCTCCGGCGCGCTGCGCGACATGACCAGCGCGCTCTACAAGCGGATCGAGGCGATCGAGATGTTCGCCGCCGACGTCGCCCACGAACTGAAGAATCCCCTGACCTCGCTGCGTTCCGCGGTCGAGACGATGCCGCTGGCGCGCAACGAGAACAGCCGCGCCCGCCTGCTCGAGGTGATCGAGCACGACGTCAAGCGGCTCGACCGGCTGATCTCTGACATCTCCGACGCAAGCCGGCTCGATGCCGAATTGCAGCGGCAGGATGCGATCCCGGTCGATCTCAGGCGGCTCCTGGGCACGCTTGTTGCCGTCGCCAATGAAACCAAGCTCGGCCACGACGTCGCCGTCGAGGCGCGCTTCGAAGGCCGCAGCCCGACCGACACGTTCTCGGTCACCGGCCATGATTCGCGGCTCGGACAGGTGGTCTCCAACCTGCTCTCCAACGCGCAGTCGTTCTCGGAAGCCGGCAGCAAGGTGCGCCTGACCTGCCGCCGCGTGCGCGGCGAGATCGAGATCGTCGTCGATGACGACGGTCCCGGCATCCGCGACGACGCGCTGGAGCGCATCTTCGAGCGCTTCTACACCGACCGCCCACATCAGGGCTTTGGCCAGAATTCCGGCCTCGGCCTGTCGATCTCCAAGCAGATCGTCGACGCCCATGGCGGGCGCATCTGGGCGGAGAACCGCGCCGGCCCCGCCGATGAAGACGGGGCGCCAACGGTTGCCGGTGCGCGCTTCGTGGTGAGGCTGCCGGCGCTATGAGCCAGGGCGGCTCGAACGAAGACAGCTTGAACGACGGCGGGCCGAGCGTTCACGCCTCCGCGGTCAAGGTCGGCTCCCATGCGGTGCTGATCCGCGGCCCCTCCGGCGCCGGCAAGTCGCGCCTTGCCTTCGATTTAATCATGGCGGGACGCTCAGGGGTGGTCGAAACCGCCATTCTGGTCGGCGACGACCGTGTCCATCTGGCGACAGTCGGCGGTGAAATTGTCGTCCGCCCTGCCCCCGTCCTGGCCGGCCTTATCGAGATTCGCGGCCTGGGAATCCGCCGCTGCGACTTCGTGGAGCATGCGACGGTCGGCCTCGTGGTCGATCTGGACGCCGACGACGCCGAACGCCTGCCGCCGCCGGAATCGCTGAAAACCACCATTTTTGGTGTCGAAATACCGAGAATCCCGGTCGGGCGCGGCTATTTGCCCCTCCCCTTGGTTGTCGCAGCGCTGACCACTACCAAGAGTTAACCTGCTGCTAACCCTTGAGGCGATTGTTTGAAGGGAATTGGTAACCATATGAAGTTCACACTCGCGACCGAGTAGACCGGCGCAACTCCCCTTATCCATCCGTCTAGATTCAGGGAGATACGCAACATCCCCTCTTGCGCGGGGGCTCTGGATGGTCAAAGTGGCGCGTTCGTGCGGTGCACCAAAAGCGCCCGCGGGAGTTTTCCGATGATTGGTCTAGTACTTGTGACCCACGGGCGCCTTGCCGACGAATTCAAGGCAGCGCTTGAGCACGTGATGGGCCCACAAAAGCAAATCGAAGCGATTACGATCGGCGCCGAAGACGATTCCGATCTTTGCCGAAGCGACATCATCGAAGCGGTTAACCGCGTCGATTCGGGCGACGGCGTTGCGATCCTTACCGACATGTTCGGCGGCACGCCCTCCAACCTTGCGATTTCCTGCATGAGCCGGCCGAAGGTCGAAGTGCTCGCGGGAATCAACCTGCCCATGCTGGTGAAGCTCGCCAAGGTACGCGAGGAGCGTCCGTTGCCCGACGCGATCGCGATGGCCCAGGAAGCCGGCCGTAAATACGTCACCATCGCCAGCCGCGTGCTCGCCGGCAAATGAGTGACGACGCGCCACAAGCGGGGACAGGCGTGCCCGCGGGCGCGATCTCCAAAGAGCTCCTCATCATCAACAAGCGCGGCCTGCATGCGCGTGCCTCGGCGAAGTTCGTCCAGGCGGTCGAGCGCTTCAATGCGCAGGTCTGGGTGACGCGTGGCGGCGAGACCGTCGGCGGCACCTCGATCATGGGCCTGATGATGCTTGCTGCCGGTCCAGGCACGACGATCACGGTCGCGGCCGCCGGCGCTGACGCCGAAGCCGCGCTAGCTGCAATCGCCGAGCTCGTTGAAAGCAAGTTCAACGAGGAAGGCGTTTAAGCCCTTCGATCACTTCGAGGGCGGCGCGATATAGATATTCCATCGCATCGACGGGCCGGCCTTGCCGTGGGTGAAACGGCGCGTCGTCATCACCAGGCGCTCGGCATTCGGCGCGATCTCCGACACCCATTTCTCGAATGCGGGCAACCGGCCATCGGTCGGATCGAATACGCCGATAAAGCCGTACTTCTTCACGTCATCGAGTGACGTCAGCCCCGAACTCCAGGCCTCATTCGGGATGAACGCAACCGGATGGTCTGGGCTGTAGAACACCATCGGCTGAATTGATTCCATCGTGCCCGCAACGACCGCCCAGCGCGAGGCGAAGCGCGAATGCCAGGCCTCGGTCAACTGGCGGGCCAACTCCGAGCGCGCGCCATAAGTCGCGGTGTTGTCTGCATTCACTGCCATCTCGCGCGCGGCGATCCAGGGCGAGGCAATCAACGTCGCGACGCTCAGCACGAGCCAGATCGCGGTAATGTTGAACAGCGTGCCGCTCTGCACCCGCAACGCGGGGATCGCGACCAGTGCGAGCGGCACCAGGAAGAACAGCGAGATGCCCCAGTCGGTCTTCAGGTAGATGCTCAGGGCAACCGCACCGAGCGGCGGTCCGACCGCGACGATGATCTGGATGATCCAGATGTTAAGCGCCTGGGAGACGTTGACGCTCGCATTGGCGCCGCGCGCCCAGGCCCGCGCCACAATGCGCAGCGGGGCCCGCACCAGCAGCGTCAACCAATGCGGCACCAGCGCCATCGCCAGCGCTGCGAGCGCCACGGGGAGCGCCAACAGCGCGGCATTGTGCAGGACGTAGCCGAGCGCGAGCTGGTGGACCTGGCTCGCATCCTCGATGCTATAGGTGTCGCCGGCATAGGTCAGCGGCACGAAATTCGAATCCGCGAGCCAGATGATGTGCGGAATCATCGCCACCACCATCGTCGCGATCGCAACCCACGGCGCCGGCGACAGCAGGAACCTCATCCGCTGCGGATGGATCAGCGCGGCAATGCCGATGGCGCCGATCATGGTCAGCACCCAGTATTTGGTCATCAGCGCCAGCGCAGCGGCGAGTCCGAGAAGGACACCCGACTGCCAGCTCCGCTTCTCGAACGCGCTGAGATAAGCGAGCACGACGAGCGGGAGGGTGACGAGCTGAAGCAAATCGGGATTGTACTTGAAGCCCTTGAAATTGAAGATCGGGTAGAGCGCGACCATCACCACGACCAGGAACGCACGGCGCGGATCCACCACGCGCATCGCCACCAGCCAGCAGATCACCATGCCGACGCTGACGGTCACCATCGCCAGCGCATAGGTGGCCCAGTCCGCCGCGGGGAAGGCCTTGAACCAAAGCCCAGCGATCCAGCCCGACAGCGGCGGATGCTTGCCGTAGCCCCACAGGAATTTCTGACCCCAGCCCCAGGCTTCTGCGACGTCCATGTGAACGTCCTGCGCTGCCTTGAGATTGATCAGGATGAGGGTCCAGATCACCGCATGCAGGATCGCGAACTGGATCACGAGCCAGAGCCGGGCCGAGGGGGCAGTCGCGTAGGCGACCAGCCAGGCCCGGAAACGGTCGAAGCTAACCCGGGATTTTACGCGCGCGCGGGCGGAGGGGATCGAGGTGGTCGACATGACGCTTGCGTAGCGCGTTTTGGGCCATCGTGGAATCAGCTTGGCGTGAAGAAAGGCCCTGAAAATACAGCAATATGGTTGCCGCACGGGGATGTGAGTGGTATCCCGCGCCCATGACGACCGTCCCCATTTCCAACATCCGCAATTTCTCCATCGTCGCCCATATCGACCATGGCAAATCGACGCTGGCCGACCGCCTGATCCAGATGACCGGTGGCCTCTCCGACCGCGAAATGGCGGGCAAGGAGCAGGTGCTCGATTCCATGGACATCGAGCGCGAGCGCGGCATCACCATCAAGGCGCAGACGGTCCGGCTCGCCTACCGCGCCAAGGACGGCAAGGATTACATCTTCAACCTGATGGACACGCCAGGCCATGTCGACTTCGCCTACGAGGTCTCGCGGTCGCTGGCGGCGTGCGAAGGTTCCCTGCTGGTGGTCGACGCCAGCCAGGGCGTCGAAGCACAGACGCTCGCCAACGTCTACCAGGCGCTCGACAACAATCACGAGATCGTCCCCGTCCTGAACAAGGTCGACCTGCCGGCCGCCGAGCCCGAGAAGGTGAAGCAGCAGATCGAGGACGTCATCGGCATCGATGCCTCCGACGCCGTGATGATCTCGGCCAAGACCGGCATCGGCATTCCCGACGTGCTGGAGGCCATCGTCACCCGCCTGCCGCCGCCGAAGGGCGATCGCGACGCGACATTGAAGGCGCTGCTGGTCGACAGCTGGTACGACGTCTATCTCGGCGTCGTCGTTCTGATCCGCGTCGTCGACGGCGTGATGAAGAAGGGTAGCCGCGTTCGCATGATGGGCACGGGTGCGGCCTACGACGTCGAGCGCGTCGGCTTCTTCACGCCGAAGATGCAGCAGGTCGACGAGCTCGGCCCCGGCGAGATCGGCTTCATTACCGCCGCGATCAAGGAAGTCGCCGACACCCGCGTCGGTGACACCATCACCGACGACCGCAAGCCGGTGACGGAAATGCTGCCGGGCTTCAAGCCGGCAATCCCGGTCGTGTTCTGCGGCCTGTTCCCGGTCGACGCAGACGACTTCGAAACGCTGCGCGCGGCGATGGGCAAGCTGCGCCTCAACGACGCCAGCTTCTCCTTCGAGATGGAAACCTCGGCCGCACTCGGCTTCGGCTTCCGCTGCGGCTTCCTCGGCCTGCTGCACCTCGAGATCATCCAGGAGCGGCTGTCGCGCGAATTCGATCTCAACCTGATCGCGACCGCCCCGAGCGTCATCTACAAGATGAAGCTCACCGACGGCAGCGAGCTCGAGATCCACAATCCCGTCGACATGCCCGACGTCGTGAAGATCGAGGAGATCCAGGAGCCCTGGATCGAAGCGACGATCCTCACGCCGGACGAATATCTCGGCAGCGTGCTGAAGCTGTGTCAGGACCGCCGCGGCTCGCAGAAGGAGCTGACCTATGTCGGCGCCCGCGCGATGGTGAAATACGATCTGCCGCTCAACGAAGTCGTGTTCGACTTCTACGATCGACTGAAGTCTGTCTCCAAGGGCTACGCCTCGTTCGACTATCATCTCACCGACTACAAGCCGGCCGATCTCGTGAAGATGCAGATCCTGGTCAACGCCGAGCCGGTCGACGCGCTCTCGATGCTGGTCCACCGCACCCGCGCCGAAGGCCGTGGCCGCGCCATGGTCGAGAAGATGAAGGAGCTGATCCCGCCGCACATGTTCCAGATCCCGATCCAGGCGGCGATCGGCGGCAAGGTGATCGCGCGCGAGACCGTGCGCGCGCTGCGCAAGGACGTCACCGCGAAGTGCTACGGCGGCGACATCACCCGTAAACGAAAACTTCTGGAGAAGCAGAAGGAAGGCAAGAAGAAGATGCGGCAGTTCGGCAAGGTCGACATCCCGCAGGAAGCCTTCATTGCCGCGCTGAAGGTCGATAGCTGAGGCCGCGTCCGGTCCAGATGTCAGTGGCGGAACCAAGTCTCGAAAACAACCCCATACACAGTAGCCGACGCTTTGTCGGCATTGCGATTTTTCGATTTTTAAGAAATTAGCTTGCTCCGTCGGGCAAAACACTGGCATGATGCCATCATCGCGATGTGTGGCCCATCGTCATTCCGGGGCGCGCCAGTCGGCGCGAGCCCGGAATCCATTTCGCCGCATTGATTGCTGCACGATGGATTCCGGGCTCGCGCTTTGCGCGCCCCGGAATGACGATTTGGCGAACAGGGTGGCAAACCGCGCGTGATGACCACCTTGCCCTCCGCCGCCCGATGAGCCACCATCCCAGTTAGCGCAGCACCAAACAAAACCAAAAGCGCGAGGAAACGCATGAGCAAGCCGTCAAGCTTCGACTATGGCTGGGTCGTTGTCGCCGC
>JAEWHT010000269.1 GCA_023387695.1 Pseudomonadota bacterium
ACCAGCATCTGCATCGGCTACGCGCTGGCTGCGCAACCGCACATGGACGAAACGATTGCGATCCTGCAATCGGCGCGCGCCGAACTCGCCAAGGCCGAGCCCAACAAAGGCGGCCATCGCGAGCGAGCGCTGGGCATGATCGACCAGGCCATCGCCGAAGTGCGCGCCGGCATCGCTTTCGCAGCCACCCACTGACGCCGGGAGAAAGACGTATGATACGAACCGCTTTTGCCGCGGCGCTCGCGCTCGGGGCGATCATCAGCTCTGCGGATGCCATGCCGCTGGCGCCGTACGGTGCGCAGGGACGTGGCGATGTCATCGCAGTCGCCGGCGGCTGCGGAACCGGCTGGCATCGCGGCCCCTATGGCGGCTGCCTGAGAAACTACGCCAACCCTGCCGCACATGCCTGCCCGCGCGGCTACCATATCGGCCCCGGCGGCGCCTGCCGCGGCAACGGCAAGTAAGAGCCGGCCAACCGGCCGCGTCGCAACAACGGCCACGCTGCAAAATGGATTCATGCCCGGGTTCGCCCCGGGCATTTCTTTTGCCGACTGTGGCCTAATTCATAGACCGCCAAGGCGAGAAGACACAATTCTTCGCGCTACCTCAGCGCGTCTGCAGGCAAAATACATCCATTATTTCATCGTGCGACCATTGATTGAATTCGGAGGATGCCGCTTCAGCCGGGCTTGAAGCATCCCCGACAGAATTTGGGAGGGGCCATGACCCACCACGACGGAACGCCGCACAGTGGTCCCGCAGCGCCGGACCATCCGCATGCCGATCCGAATGCGGCCGCTCCCGGCGCGCCGCCACCGCGCAAGCTGGTCTTGTTCGCCGATGGTACCGGCAACGCCTTCACGACCCAGGAATCCAGCGTCTGGCGTCTCTACGAGGCGCTCGACCATACCCAGCCCGACCAGATCGCCTACTACATCAAGGGCGTCGGTACCGCCGGCTGGGCGCCACTCGCCGCGCTCGATGGCGCCACCGGCATCGGCGTGCCGGCCAACGTTCGCAAGCTCTATCGCTTCCTGTGCTGGAACTGGCGGGCGGGCGACGAGATCTACATTTTCGGCTTCAGCCGCGGCGCCTTCACCGCGCGCACGCTGGCGGGCCTGATCGCAAGTCAAGGCCTGGTGCCGGCAGCGATCGGCGACGAGCCCGTCTCGCACGCGGAAATGCAGCGCAACGCGATGGCCGCGTGGCGGGAATATCGCCGCGAGACCGTACCGTGGAAGCGAAGCCTCCCGACAATCTGGATCGCGCGCCTGATCCGGGACATCGTGCTCTATCTCTACCATCTGATCTGCGGACATCGCTCCTACGCCGATGTTCGCGCCGCGATGACCGGCCGCAAGGACGTCAACATCGACTTCCTTGGATTGTTCGACACCGTCGAAGCCTTCGGCGTCCCGATCGAGGAGTTGCGTGTTGCGATCGATTGGGCGATTTGGCCAATTTCGTTCCGCAACCACCGCCCCTCACACAAGGCAAAGCACATCTGTCATGCGCTTGGTCTCGACGACGAGCGCACGACCTTCCATCCGCTACGGATCGACCAGCGTCATCTCGCTGCCGACCAGACGGTCAAGGAAGTATGGTTCGCCGGCGTCCATTCCGACATCGGCGGCGGCTATCCAGACTGCACGCTGTCCTTTGTGCCGCTGGCCTGGATGACCGATCAGCTGGCTGGCCAGCTCCGCTTCCAGAAGGGCACAATCGAGCACTTCAAGGAATATCAATCGGCGATCGGGCCCCTGCATGATTCCCGCAGCGGTGCCGCGGTGTTGTATCGCTACGGCCCGCGTCCGGTCCTGGCCGGCAAGGCAAATGGTGGTGCGCCTGTGGTGCATTTCGCCGTGGTCGAGCGCATGCTGCACGGCTGCGATGATTATGCGCCGATCATGCTTCCCGCCGACGCCCGAGTGCTGATGCCGAACGGCGACAAGCTCGACCTCACCGACGAGCGGACCCGCGAGGCGATGAAGGGGGCCTATCTTACGAAGGCGAGGGGATCACGGCGGCAGAAAGAGGCCGACGCCTTCACCACAATGAGCATGCCCAACGCCGAAATGGCCTCGCTCGCGCGCGATACCGTATGGTGGCGGCGCGTTGCCTATTTCGCGCTGCTGTTCATGGTCGGTGTGATCGCCGCGTGGCCCTGGATCGCTTATGCACTGGTGCAATGGTCCAAACATCCGGTGGGCCAACAAGGAATCTCCGTCATCGCCGACATCGACTGGGTGCTGGGCGCAGTGGTGGCTCCGTTCGCCAATCTCATCAGGGACGTGCTGCCATCCTATGCCGAGCCCTGGCTCCACATCGCGACGTACTATCCTTTCCTGACTTCGATCATGGTCGCCGTGACATGGTGGATATGGAACAAGAACTCCGAGCTGCGTGACACCATCCAGGAACGTGCGCGTCTTGCTTGGAATACGCCGCGCCGCAAGGCGAGCCTGAGCCATATCGATAAGCCGGGAACGCTGTTGAGGTTCGGCCATTGGATGCGGATGAACGCCGGGCCAGCAGGCTTGGTGATCACAAAAGGCCTGGTGCCGCTGGTCTTTCTCCTAACGATCTTCGGCGCTACCGCGGTCATCGTGTCGAACAGCCTGTTCACCGGGCGCGTTGCGCTCGGAAAGGTCTGCAAGACGAGCGAGGATCCCGCACCTCCTCAGATCGGCACGCCAGTGGGCGACGAACCGATTGACGCGACGTCACTGTTCGATACGAAAACATTCTGCTGGTGGAGCGGGCTCGCCGTCGAGAAAGGCCGCAAATATCGCGTCTTCGTTGAGGTCAAGGACCCTTGGTTCGACCGAACCATCATCACTGGAGCGAACGGCTTCACGACGCACGGATTCGTCCACTACGCCGCCTTGCCCGAACTGCGTCTGTACGCGGCAAACTGGTTCCAGCCTGTGGTTCGCATCGGGACGAAAGGGCTGAGTGAACTTCCGTTGCAGGCGATCAACGTGATCCCGGCTGACGGGTTGCCGCGGCGGACGAAGCCGACGCTTCCTGCGGAAGGTGATGTTGAAGGCCAGGATCAATATCCGATCGGCCTCGAGGACATCGACCGGTTCAAGGGCGATCTGAAAACGCTCGGCAAATTCGAGCCGATTCCGCCGACCATGCTCGAGGACGCAGGGCAGGTCTGGAGGAGCGAAGGACTGACCGATCGCATCGTCGCCGAGTTCATCGCACCCGACTCCGGCGAACTGTTCTTCTACGTCAATGATGCGGTGCAGATCTTTCCGCGGCTCATGCCTGAATGGATGGTGCCGTCGTGGCTCCAATTCATCCAGGGACCGCCGGATCTGTATTATCACAACAACACCGGTACCGCGAAAATCACTGTGCGGCGTCTGCCCGCACCTCCGCTGCCCTCATCGAAGAGCGCGTCACCGCTCGCGAGCAAGTAACACCGCGCGCGGTTTACCCGCGTGGCGACCCAACCCCGCTGTCACTAGTCGTCATCGGAGTCGAACAGCTTGATCTGCGGGAAGCCGCTGCGCGGACGGTTGACCGCAACGCCCGCATCGGAATCCTCGCGGACGTTGCGCGCGACGTCATTCCAATCGGTCTGATCGCGCATGCCGCGCGCATCGCGCGGATCATAACGGCGGCGCTCGGCCCAGCGCTCGTGCCGCTCTGCGCGCCGTCGCTCCCACGCGGCACGCTTCAGATCGGAATCCCTGGCTTTGGCATAGGCGTTGTCAGGAGATGATGCCGGCTCGGTCGAAGCCTGCTGCTCGGCCGGCTTTGTCGCTTCCGGTGCTGACGATACTGGCTTGGGCTGCTCCTTGGGCGGCTCGACCGCTGCGGTCTGCGGAGCCGGCGCCACATTCGCCTGCGTCGTTCCAGCATCCGGCTTCGCTTCGCCCTGCGCTTGCGCGGGCGCGGCGGCCACAGTGCCGAACACCTGCGATCCCGTGAGGTATTGCACGCGCTCCGATGGCGCGTTGGTCGTAGCGGACGCTGCAGCTTCCGCGCGTCGCGATATCTTGGTCGTATCGGGCCCCTGCTTGGGGGCGATCGGATTCATGATGTTGCCGGCAACGATGCCGCCGCCGAGACCAATGGCGATAGCGGCGACGATCGTTCCGGCACCGACGAAATAAGCAGTCGAGGCGCGCATTGGCCCACTCCCTCTTTGGAGCGGGCAACGCATGTCGATTGCCGGATGTTCCTGATGGGACCGAGGTTCCTTCGAGGAACCAGCGCCTTAGATCTGCTGCGCGACCTTCTCGAGCCCGATGATGCGGGCGAGCTTGCGCACTTCTTCCTTCTGGTCGTCACGCAACTGGAACAGCAGCGGCATCGCGGCCGACTTCAATTCCTGGACCTCGTCGCAATTCGGATCGATCTGCACGTTCGGGCCGTTGGGATTGGAGAGCTTGTTGGCCGAGATCTTCTTGACGACGTTACGCAGCGCGGACTCGACCGAGGGCCAGTAATATTCCTGCGACGACGAGAGCTTCAGGCGATCCCTGATGCCGGCGATCTGCACGTCGGAGAGCAGCGAATAGGTCTTTTGCGGCTGCGGCTTCACGACGGGCTTCGGCTTCGGCGCGGGCTCGATCGAGGCAGTGGCTTCGGGGGCAGCGGGCGCCTCGTTCAAATTCGCTTTGGGCATCGGGAAATCGGCAGGGGTCGCGGCGGCAAAGGCCTGGCGCAGCGGCTCGGTCAGCACCGGGGCTTGCGACAGCCTGTCGGCGGGAACCTGGACCGGGTCGATCGCGGCCGAGGCCAGCGCCAGCGTCGGAACCAGCCGGTCGGCCTTGGCGGCGCGGTTGGCGGCGAGCGGCTTGGGCTGCTGGGCCTGCGTGATCATCTGGGAGCTGACGCTGGGCACGCTGTCACGGCCGAGAATGGCAGTGGTGGCGGCACCAAGGACGAGGAAGCAGGTCAGCACGGTAAGGGTGATGGCTCTGGACAAACGTCTCTCCGGGAGGGCCGCTTCACGAGGTTGTTAGAGATGCCCGGCAAAAGGGCACGAATTAAGGCTTGAGTGTGCCTTTGCGGCGACAATCACCGTGCTTGCGGCGACAATGTCCAAAAATTCAGTGCGATCAAGCAGCTAGCGCCAGATCATAGGCATCCTGGATGTCGGCGACGATCTCGGAGGCTTCCCAGACCGCGCGCGGCTCGACCGATTGCAGCGTCACCGTCCAGTTGCCGCCCCGGCGGGTGCGGGGGACGCTGACGATGTCGAAGCGGACCGTGCGGCACAGCGGGTGACGGGCCAGCGCATGGGCGACACGGACGCGGATTTCATCCAGCGTTGCGGCGGTCTTGCTGTTGAGAAAATCGAAGTCCATCGCCTGTCCCTCTCGGTCCTGATTGGCGGCCGTGAGGGGATTGTTGGCGGGGGATGGTTAATCTGCCGTTAAATAAGGGCTTGCGGAGCCATGCGGGATTAACCGTGCTGGGCCGCAGAACGTTATCCCGCGCTGGCTTCGCGGTACTCCGCGACCGTCCGTGCGACGAGCTCGTCGACAGCCAGCACATCGGCCACGCCCGATGTCGAATGCCCGCCGCTCCAGATATCGCGCCAGCGCTTGGGGCGATTTTCGCGCGCGCTGACGTCGATGTCCTTGCCGATGTCGATCGCACCACGCGCAGCAAGATCGTCGGGATCGAGACCGGCCGCGACGATCGATGGCCTCAGCATGCTGGTCTGCAAGCCCGTAAACGCGGTGGTGAGCAGAATGTCGTCGGCGCTGCTCTCGACCAGCATCTGCTTGTGCCGTTCGTCCGCCATGCTCTCACGCGTCGCGATGAATTTGGTGCCCATGTAGCCGAGATCGCAGCCGAGCACTTCAGCCGCATACAAAGCGCGGCCATCGCTGATGCCGCCGGCGAGCACGATGATGCCGTCGTAGAACGCACGCACCGCGCGGACGAAGGCGAACGGATTGAGCCAGCCGGTCTGGCCGCCCGCACCTGCGGTGAGCAGCACGAGCCCATCGGCGCCTGCTGCTGCCGCACGCTCAGCGTGGCGGATCGAAGCAACATCCGCCAACACCAGCGCACCGGCATCGTGCAGCGGCTTGAGTACTGACGCGGGCGAGCCGACCGAGGTGATGACGATCTCGGGCTTGTGCCGCAGCAACACGGCGAGATCCTGCTCCAGTCGCACGTTGGAGCGATGCACGATCAGGTTCGGACAGAGCGGCGCGGCCTTGCGGCCGGTGTGATCTTCGTGCTGCCGCAGCCGCGTCGCGATCTCGCTGAACCATTCGTCGAGCTGTTCCGTGCTGCGACAATTCACGGTGGGAAAGCTGCCGATCACACCGTTGCGG
>JAEWHT010000299.1 GCA_023387695.1 Pseudomonadota bacterium
GCTGCTTGGTCGTGGCTTCCGACGGCGCGCCCATCAAGAGGTCAGCGTACTGCTGGTTCATCGGGAACAGCGAGATCTCGCGTAGATTGTTGGTGCCGCACAGCAGCATGACAATGCGCTCGAGGCCGGCGGCCATGCCGCCATGCGGCGGAGCACCGTACTGGAAGGCGCGATACATGCCGCCGAAGCGGTCGACCACTTCCTGCTCGCCGTAACCTGCGATCTCGAACGCCTTCACCATCGCCTCGGGCACATGGTTGCGGATGCCGCCCGACGCCATCTCGTAACCGTTGCAGGCGATGTCGTACTGGAACGCCTTGATGGTCAGCGGATCTTGGCCCTTCAGCGCGTCGAGGCCGCCCTGCGGCATCGAGAACGGGTTGTGCGAGAAGTCGACCTTCTTGTTCTCCTCGTCATACTCGTACATCGGAAAGTCGACGATCCAGGCGAACGCGAACTGATCCTTGTCGACCAGGTTCAATTCCTCGCCGACCTTGGTCCGGGCCATGCCGGCGAACTTCCAGAATTTCTCCGGATCTCCGGCCACGAAGAAGGCGGCATCGCCTTCCTTGGTGCCGATCTGCGCGCGGATCGCAGCAGTGCGCTCAGGCCCGATGTTGTTCGCAAGCGGACCGGCCCCCTCGCCGCCCTCGCGCCACATGATGTAGCCGAGGCCGGGCTGACCTTCGCCCTGTGCCCACGAATTCATGCGGTCGCAGAACGCGCGGCTGCCGCCGCCCTTACCCGGGATGGCCCAGACCTGGTTCTTGGGGTCCTCGAGCATACGCGCGAACACCTTGAAGCCGGAGCCGCGGAAGTGCTCGGAGACGTCCTGCATCTCGATGGGGTTGCGCAGGTCCGGCTTGTCGGTGCCGTATTTGCGCAGCGCCTCGGCAAACGGAATTCGCGGCCAGTTTCTGGTGACACGCTTGCCGTTGGCGAACTCCTCGAACACGCCGGTGATGACCGGCTCCATCGCGGCGAACACGTCGTCCTGGGTGACGAAGCTCATCTCGACGTCGAGCTGATAGAATTCCGGCAGACGGTCGGCACGCGGGTCCTCGTCGCGGAAGCAGGGCGCGATCTGGAAGTAACGGTCGAAGCCCGACATCATCAGCAGCTGCTTGTACTGCTGCGGCGCCTGCGGCAGCGCATAGAACTTGCCGGGATGGATGCGCGACGGCACCACGAAGTCGCGCGCGCCTTCCGGCGAGGACGCGGTCAGGATCGGGGTCTGGAATTCGAAGAAGCCCTGCTCCTTCATTCTCTTGCGCAGAGAATCGACCACCGCGCCGCGCGTCATGATGTTCTGGTGCAGCTTCTCTCGGCGCAGGTCGAGAAAGCGGTACTTCAGGCGGATGTCTTCAGGGTATTCCTGGTCGCCGAAGACAGGCAGCGGCAAATCGCCGGCCGGACCCAGCACCTCGATCTCGGTGACGTAGATCTCGATCTTGCCGGTCGGCAGATCGTCATTGTCGGTGCCTTCGGGGCGACGGCGGACCTTGCCGTCCATCTTCACGACGAACTCGGAGCGCAGCTTCTCGGCCAGCGCGAACGCCGGCGAGTCCGGATCGACCACGCACTGGGTCACGCCGTAATGGTCGCGCAGGTCGATGAACAGCACGCCGCCATGGTCGCGGACGCGATGGACCCAGCCCGAGAGGCGAACCGTTTCGCCGATGTTGCTCTCGCGGAGCGCGCCGCATGTATGTGACCTGTAGCGATGCATGGTCGTCCCAAAATCAATGTCGGAGGATACGAATCGGACGTCCCTGAGCGGCCGGTCCGAAGTTGCGGCAGGGTTTACCCGACGAGGCCCAATGCGGCAACCAAGGGAACGGCCTGTTTTGGGGCTGGAGGCCTCCATTTTTGCCCTATTTAGGCCTCTCCCTTTGCCTTCAGGCGTTCCCCGCCTATCTTGAGGCCATGACGGTCCATTTCCCCTTCCAGAACTCCTATTCCACGCTGCCGGACAGCTTCTTTGCCCGCGTCGCGCCCACCCCCGTGGCCGCGCCGAGGCTGATCAAGCTGAACCGGCCGCTGGCGGTCCAACTCGGGCTCGATCCTGATGTACTGGACACACCTGAGGGCGCAGAAATCCTCGCCGGAAAGACGGTTCCCGCAGGCGCCGACCCCATCGCTATGGCCTATGCCGGCCACCAGTTCGGGCATTTCGTGCCCCAGCTCGGCGACGGCCGCGCCATCCTGCTCGGCGAGGTCATCGACCGGGACGGCATCCGCCGCGACATCCAGCTCAAGGGATCTGGCCCGACCCCGTTCTCCCGCCGCGGCGATGGCCGCGCGGCGCTCGGGCCGGTCTTGCGCGAATACATCGTCAGCGAAGCGATGTTTGCGCTGGGCATTCCGACCACGCGATCGCTCGCCGCCGTCATCACCGGCGAGCATGTGATGCGCGAAACCGTGCTGCCTGGCGCGGTGCTGACGCGCGTCGCCTCGAGCCATATCCGGGTAGGCACCTTTCAATTCTTCGCGGTCCGCCGCGACACCGACGCGATCCGCCGGCTCGCCGACCACGTCATCACCAGGCACTATCCGGACCTGCTTCAGGCCGAGCGGCCCTATCACGCCTTGCTCGCCGGCGTCGTCGCGCGCCAGGCCGAGCTCATCGCGCGCTGGCTGCTGGTCGGCTTCATCCACGGCGTGATGAACACAGACAATTCCTCCATCTCCGGCGAGACCATCGACTACGGCCCTTGTGCCTTCATGGACGCCTACAACCCATCGCAGGTGTTTTCGTCGATCGACGAGATGGGCCGCTACGCCTACGCCAACCAGCCGCGCATCGCGCTGTGGAATCTGACGCGGCTGGCCGAATGCCTGCTGCCGCTGCTCTCCGACGACCAGGAGAAGGCCGTCGCGGAAGCCCAGGACATTCTCAGCGCCTTCTCGGAGACGTTCAGCGAGGCCTATCAGGCCGGCTTGCGCAGGAAGGTCGGCCTGTTCACCGAACGCGACGGCGACGAGGCCCTGATCCAGGATCTGCTCGACGCCATGGCCAAGAACCAGGCCGATTTCACGCTCACCTTCCGCAAGCTCGGCGATGCCGTAGCCGATGACGCCAACGACGTCCGCGCACAATTCATGGAGCCCGCGGCCTACGACGAATGGGCCGGACGCTGGCGCGCACGTATCGCGCTCGAGCCGCAGACCGCGACCGAGCGGCAAGTCGCGATGAACGCCGTCAATCCAATCTTCATCCCGCGCAACCACCGCGTCGAGGCCGTGATCCAGGCCGCCGTGAACGACGATGACTACGCGCCGTTCGAGGAATTGGTGAAAGTGCTGGCGAAGCCGTACGAGGATCAGCCGGAGTTTTCGGCTTACGCCGAGCCCCCACTGCCGGATCAGCGGGTGTTGCAGACGTTTTGCGGGACGTGACTCAGCGCTTCTCGATCCCGGCCTCGTCGACCACGCGCGTCCAGGTCGCGATCTGCTGCGTCAGCAGCGTGCGCAATTCCTCGCCGCTCGAGGGCGCGGGCTGGCTGTCGAGCGCACGCAGCCGCTCCTGAACTGTCGCATCCGTCAGCGCGCGCTTGACCTCGGCATTCAGCGCGTTGATCACCGTATCAGGCGTACCGGCCGGCGCGGCAATTCCAGTCCAGGAGATGACGTCGAAATCGGGTGCCACCGTCTCGGCGACCGTCGGGACCTTCGGCGATTCCGGCCAGCGCTCGCGCGAGCTGACGCCGAGGATGTCGATTGCGCCGTCTTCCGCCTGCCCGCGGATCACTGTGCCCGTGTCGACCAGGAAATCGACGTCACCGCGCAGCACGGCGGTCACCGTCGCCGGGCCTCCTTGATACGGGACATGGGTGAAGCGCACGCCGGTCTGTTGCGCCAGCAATTCGCCGGTCAGGTGCTGCGTGGTGCCGACGCCCGCTGTGGCGAAGGTAAGGCGGCCGGGCTGCTCCTTGGCTTTTGCGATCAGGTCCTGGAGCGACGCAAATTTGCCGGCGCGTGCGGCGATGAAGAACGGAAATTTCGCGACCGTCGAGACGAAGGCGTAATCCTTGACGGGATCGTAGCGCAGCGTCTTGTAGAGCGCGGCCGATACCGCGTGCCCGCCGACCAGCAGTTGCAGCGTATAGCCGTCCGGCCGCGCCTTGGCGACCACGGTGGATGCGATGTTGCCGCCCGCGCCCGGCTTGGCCTCGACGACAACGGGCTGGCCGAGATCGCGCGACATCTGGTCGGCCATGATCCTGGACATGGAGTCGGCGTTGCCGCCCGGGGCAAATCCATGCATCAGCGTGATGGGCCGCGACGGATAGGCATCTTCCGCAACAGCGATGACAGCCGTTTGCGCGAGCACGGCAAGGCACAACAATCCCGTTGCCAATCGCATCATTCCTCCTTGATGTTTTTCTCGTTGTTTGCTGCGCTCTTGAGGCGCTTTACGGTCCCGCTCTCGGTTGTAGCGGGCTGACACCGAGCTTCCCGGCGAGCTTCGCAAGACGGGACACGGTCCCCGTCGCCAATGGAATGCCATCGGCCTGACGCGACGCCGCAGTGGCAAAGCCGCGCTCGCCCGGCATCAGGATCGCGGCCGTGTCGGCCGCCCGCGGCACGCCCTTCAGGGCTGTCGCAAGACGCACGACTTCCCCGCGGAAATGATCGAGTGCCCCGAACGCATCGACCTGCACGGCGATCGCCAGACCGTTCATGATCCCGCTGCCGCTTTTTTCGAGGGCCGGCGCGATCACGGGATTGGCGACGAGAACGCTGGTGAGGATCTCGATCATTAGCGACAGGCCGGAGCCCTTCGGTCCGCCGAGCGGCGTCAAGGTCTCGACTTTCCCGGGATTGGTGGTCGGATTCCCTTCGGTGTCCACGCCCCAATCGGCAGGGATCGACTGGCCGGCGTCACGCGCCGCCATCACCTTGCCGAGCGCGACGTTCGCGGTCGACATATCTAGCACGACCGGATCGTTTTCCGAGGGCACCGCGATCGCGATCGGATTGGTGGAAACGGCCGAGGATCGCGAGCCGTGATAGGCCATCAGCGGACCCGAGGCCGTCATCACGATGCCGATGCGGCCCTCGCGCGCGGCCTGCAACGCGTAATAGCCGACCGCACCGGCATGGGTGATGTTGCGCACCGCGCACCAGCCGACGCCGACGTCCTTCGCCTGGCCGACAGCTTCGCGCATCGCCGCGATCATCGCCGTTGCACCGGGGGCACGCGCGGCTTCCATGCGCGTGATCGCGCCCTGGCGTTGCTCAACCACGATCTCCGCGGCCGGATTGATCAGGCCGAGCTCGACCATTTCGACGTAGCGGGGAATCCGCAGCACGCCGTGGGAGTCGACCCCGCGCGCATTGGCCCAGACTAGCACGTCGGCCGTCTGCGCGGCCTCCGCCGGCCGGAAGCCGCCAGCCGTCAGCAGCGCGGCTGCATAGAAACGCAGCTCGTCGATGCCGAAGCGGACTTCGCCGGTCATCCGCGCGACCTCAGCGGTGTCGGGAAGAACTGATCGAGCCAGGAGCGGATCAGGATGCGCGTGCGCGGCGCGTCCTTTTCCGACAGTGGGAAGTGCGAGGTGCCGTTGACGAGCATCAGCTCCGCCGGCTGGCCGGCCTTCTCGAACAGCCGCACCGACTGCTCGGTCGGGGTGATGCTGTCATTGGCGGTGTGGAACAGCAGCAGCGGCCGCGGCGCGATGTTGGCGACGACGTCCTCGGCGCAGAAATTGTACATGCTGATGGCGGTCTCGACCGGCACTTCCATCAGCGCCTTCGGTGACAGGTTCTTGCGCAACGCTTCCGGGATCGGCACCACGTCGAAGCGCGACACCCACATGCTCTTACCGGTCTCGACCTTGTGCTTGCGCCCCTGCTCCAGAATGGCGGTGAATTTCGCCCACGCCTCCGGCGTCGGATGCTGGCCGCGGAATTTGCGCTCGCCATCGCCCCAGCCGCAGGACGAGATCACGCAGGCAATGCGTTCGTCGATTCCGGCCGTGTAGACCGCAACCGCCGCGCCAAAGCTGTGGCCGATCACGCCGATCCTGGCAGCATCGACCTCCTCACGCCCGGCGATGAAGCTGAAAGCGTTCTTGGTGTCGGCGACCTGATCGAAGCAGCGCACCTGCCCGCGTTCGCCTTCACTTTCACCGCAGCCGCGCAGATCGATCCGGAATGCGCAATAGCCAAACTCCTCCAGCATGCGGGCCTGCAACTCGGCATGCGATTCATCCTTGGTGCCGACGAAGCCGTGCAGCACGATGAAGGTCGGCAGCTTCTCGCCTTCGCGCCGCTGCTCCGGCACGTGCAACACGCCCGACAATTTGAGGCCGTCCGACATGAAGGCCAGTTTGTGCTGCATGGTGTCTACTCCTTGATCGGGGCGATGCGGCTCAAGCCGCGGCGACCGGCGCGTAGGGAAAATGATGCGCGAGCCAGGGCTGCGGCGCCGGCGTACCCCAGACATTCATGACGCGGACGTTCTCCGGCCGCTTCAGCGTCGTGATGATGTTGGGCTGGTAGTTTTCGTCGTCGGCGACCAGCGCCATGCCGTTCGAACACTCGACCATCGCACCGGCAGCATCGACATAATAGGCATAGATGTTGTCGCCGGGCCGATGCCGTCCGGGGCCCCAGGCCAGTTGCTTCTCGAACCGATCGAGCAGATCGCCGAGCCGGCAATACTGGCCGAAGTTCTCCAGCTCGAAGGAATAGTGGTGCAGGCCGGTCTGGCCGCGCACAATGCCCATGATGTGATGCTGCCGGTTGCCGCCGCGCATCCAGATCAAGCCGTCATCGACCATCTTCTCGGAGAGTTTCAGGCCCATGATCCGCTCGACCTGCCGCTGGGTCTCCGCCGGTTCCGGCGAGGTGATGTTGACGTGGTCCATCCTGATCGCATCGACACCCATGCCGAAATGGCGGCGGTCGTAGATCCGGTCGGGGATCGGCGTGTGGATTTCGAACGTGTGACCCTGCGGCGTTGCGAACACCACGCCGGCCGCGCAGCAATCCAGCGACGGCTTTTCCGACAACACCCGGCATCCGGCCTCGGGGACGCGCCGCGCCGCCTCTTCCACCGCGTGCAGCGACAGTGCCTCGAAGCCGACGCTGCGCACGGCATTGGCCTCGGCGCGATGCAGCACCAGCTCCGCGGTTCGTCCGTTACAGGCAAGCCAGCTCTGCTCGACATCGCTGCGGGTGACGTGCAACCCGAGCAGCTCGGTCGCCTCCCGCACCACGGGAGCCATATCGGTCACATTGATCTGCACATGCCCGAGCGCATTGACGAGATAGGTCACGCCACCCTCCCCCTGTTTCTTCGCTGTTGCCCAAATTGCTAACATCGATTTTTCACTTCGGCAATAAGTTTCGAAACTTTTATAATATTCGATATATCCTCTGTGATTGAATATCCGAAGCGAAGCAGCTAGACACAGGCGAGCGCGCCGGCGCGCCGTGCCATGGGAGCGCATCCTGAACATCCACCTGAAGAAGCCGCGGAAAACCGAGATCGCGGAGGAGACGCCCGCCACATCGGGAGGTCAGGATCTGCTGGTGCGGTTGCGCGACGACATCGTCCGGCACACGTTCGCTCCCGACACCAAGCTGAAATTCGCCGACCTGACCGAACGCTACGGTCTCGGCATCGGCACGCTGCGCGAGGCGCTGTCGCAATTGGTCTCGGAAGGCTTTGTGACGCTCGAAGCCGGCAAGGGCTTTCGCGTCGCGCCGGTCTCGCACGACGATTTGGTCGAGATCACTGATCACTATGTCGGCTTCGAGACGCGCGCGCTGATCGACTCGATCGCGCACGGCGATGACGAATGGGAGACCCATGTCGTCGCCTCCTTCCATCGGCTCAGCATCATCGAAGATCTGTCCTGGCAGGAGCGCATGCGCCGCCATGCCGATTGGGTCGAGCGCCACCGCCAGTTTCATGAAGCGCTGGTCGCGGCGTGCCGCGACCGCTGGCTGCTTCGACTCCGCTCACTGATGTTCTATCAGCTCGAGCGGTATCGTTTCCTGTCGAAGATGAACCGCGAGAAGAGTCCGACCCGCAAGGGCCCCGAGCACCGCGCCATCATGGACGCAAGCCTGGCGCGGGATCCACAGAAGGCCGCCGCGCTGCTGGAGCGCCATATCCGCGACACCTCGGAGACGGTCTTGGGGACGCTGGCATAAGAGTTGCGGCGCTCGGCGGCCCTACCTCGTCGATCTTCACGACAAGCTGCACTGCGCCTCCCCCCGCAATCGCCTTGATACCGCAGCGCGAGACGACCCGGTTGACCCTATCTGCCGTTCTGCCCAACTATTCGCGGCATCGGCAACCTCTGTCATCAAACTGAAACACTCCCACTCTAACCGGCTGGCGGGCCGTCTTGCCGGAGGCGACCGTCCTCCCAGAGACCTGACACGCGCGCATGCCCTTCAAATTCATCCACATCACCGACACGCATCTCGCGAACCCCGGGCTGAAGCTCTACGGCCTCGACCCGCGTGCACGGCTGGACGCTGCGATTGCCGACATCAACAAGCACCAGTCCGATGCCGCCTTCGCGGTCGTGACTGGCGACCTCACCCATTGGGGCGAGCCTGAATCCTACGCCAACTTCGCCGAGGCGATGGCTCCGCTGAAAATCCCCTACATCGCCATGGTCGGCAATCACGACAAGCGCGTCGCCTGCCTCGACGGACTGAAGGCCGCGCCGCGCGATCCCAACGGTTTTGTCCAGGGCACCCGCACCACCGAGCACGGCCTGTTCGTCTTCCTCGATACGCTGGACGAGACCAGTCACGCCGGCGAGATGTGCGCGAAGCGCTTCGACTGGCTGGCGAAGACGCTGGCCGCCGCCCCCGCCGACCAGCAATTCGTCGTGTTCATGCATCATCCGCCCTTCCCGGTCGGCGTGCACGCGATGGACGACATCGCGCTCAAGCAGAGCGCCGAGTTTGCCGAGGTAATCGCGCCCTATCGCGCGCGCATCCGCCATCTCTTCTTCGGCCATGTGCACCGTCCCATCTTTGGCAGCTATGGCAAGATCCCGTTCTCGACGCTGCGCGGCACCAACCACCAGGTCTGGTTCGAGCTCGATGCCAGCGCCACTGACCATCTGGCGAGCCACGAGCCGCCCGCCTATGGCGTCGTGCTGATCGACGACGAGAACCTCGTCGTGCACAGCCACGACTTCCTCGATACCAGTCTGCGCTTCCCGTTCGAGCCGCCCGCGGGGGTGGACGGTCGCGACTATGCGCTCAATTTCCCGGCGCGATGACATGAGCCTCGCTGAACCCGCGGCTCTCCCGGTCGCGGCCTCAGTGCCGCCGCGCCTGCATATCCTGACGCGGTTCACCACTCGCTTTAAAACTTCGCTGCCCGCCTATCTGCTGCTGCTGCCCTCGCTGATCTTCCTCGCGCTGTTCACCTATGGCGCGATGGGGCGTGTCCTGATCGACGCGCTCTACCAGCGCGCCACGCCGAAAGCGCCGCTGCGCTTCGTCGGCCTCGACAACATCACTGCGGTGCTGGCCGACCCCGCCTTCACCGGCGCCGTCGTCAACAACCTCATCTACGCCATCGGCACCGCCGTTCCGAGCATTGGCCTGGCGCTGCTGTTCGCACTGGCGCTGGCCCGGACCAATGTTGTCACCAGCGCGCTGCGCGCCGCGCTGTTCCTGCCCGTTCTGATTCCGATGGTCGCGGCGTCCGCGCTGTTCCTGTTCATTTTCCTGCCCAATGTCGGCCTGCTCGATTACTACATCGGCCGGCTGCTGCCGGTGCTGCCGAATTGGTTGGGCGATCCCGACATCGCGCTCTACGCGATCATGATCATTACGATCTGGAAGAACGCCGGCTACTACATGCTGTTCTTCCTGGCCGGCCTCCAGGCCGTCCCGGAAGACGTGAAGGAGGCCGCGTATCTCGACGGCGCAGGGCCGTATCAGAGGCTGCGTTACATCATCCTGCCGGAGCTCAAGCCCACCTTCCTGTTCGTCATCGTGATCGCGACGCTGAACGCGGTGACGCAGGTCGACCACGTCTTCGTCATGACCAAGGGCGGACCGTCGAACTCCACCAATCTCGTGCTGTTCTACATCTACCAGCAGGCGGTCGAGCATTACGACATCGGCATGGCCTCAGCAGCAACGCTGCTGACGCTCGCCGCCTTGATGACCCTCACCGCGCTCTCCTTCCGTACGATGGCCAAGCGCGAGGGCGGGCCATGACGCTGATCGACAAGCTCTACAAGGATGCCCCGCTTGCGACGCGGAACGAGATCACGCCGAAGCTCGGCTTTGCGCTGACGATCCTGCTCGCGCTCGCCTGGCTGATCCCGTTCCTGTGGATGGGCGTCGCGACGCTGCGCCCGGCCTCCGACGGTATCAATGTGATGGCTGAGCTGATACCGAGCCTCAAACCGACACTCGACAATATCAGGGATGCCTGGGAGATCGGCGACTTCCCGCGCTATTTCCTCAACACCACCATCATCTGCACCGGCATTCTTCTCGTGCAGTTCGTCACGATCACGCTCGCGGGCTTCGCCTTTGCGCGGCTCGATTTCGCCGGCAAGACGCCGATCTTCTATCTTTTCCTGATGCAGCTGATGCTGGTGCCGGTGCTGCTGATCGTGCCGAACCTGCGGCTCGTCGCGCAGCTCGGCCTCTATGACACGCTCGCTGGCGTGATGATGCCGTTCTTCGCCTCCGCCTTCGGCACCTTCCTGATGCGCCAGGCCTTCGAGGCCATCCCGACCGAGCTTGAAGACGCCGCCCTGATCGACGGCGCCAGCCTGATCCAGCGCATTCGCCATATCTATGTGCCGCTGTCGATACCGAGCTTCTCCGCCTTCGCCATCATCTCCGTCACCAGCCACTGGAACGACTTCCTGTGGCCGCTGATGGTGATCAACTCGCCGGACAAGCGACCGCTCACGGTTGGCCTCTCGGTGTTCACCGCGACCGCGGAAGGCACGCAGGCCTGGGGCACCATCGCCGCCGGCACGCTGATGGTGATCGCCCCGCTGCTCATCACCTTCCTGATCTTCCAGAAGCGTTTCATCAGTTCTTTCGTCACCTCAGGCATCAAATAGGAGATTTGTAGATGCTGTTCTCCCGCAGGCTCATGCTCGGCCTTGCCGTGGCAGGCTCCATGGCAAGCGCCCTCGCCGTCCCGGCGATGGCCGAAGGTCCGACCGAGATCGACCTGTTCTTCCCCGTGCCCGTCGACGGCAAGCTCGCCCGCGACATGGGCACCTTGATCAAGGAGTTCAACGACGGTCATCCCGACATCAAGGCGACCGCGGTCTATACCGGCTCCTATGACGATACGCTGATCAAGACCCGCGCCTCGATCAAGGCCGGCAAGCCGCCGGCCGCCGTGATCATGTCGGCGAACTTCCTGCTCGACATGCAGATCGAGAACGAACTGACCAATCTCGACAGCCTGATCGCCGCCGACGGCAGCACCAAGGACAAGTTCCTGGGTCAGTTCTTCCCGGCGCTGCAAGGCAACGCGGTGATCGACCGTTCCGTCTATGGCGTTCCCTTCCACAATTCGACGCCGCTGCTCTACATCAATGCCGACAAGGCCAAGGAAGCCGGCCTCGATCCGAGCAAGCCGCCCCAGACCTGGGCCGAGCTCACCGACTGGGCCAAGAAGCTCACCAAGCGCGAGGGCGACAAGGTCACCCAATGGGGCATCGCGATCCCCTGCGCCTATGACTATTGCGGCTGGATGATGGAAACGCTCACCATGACCAATGGCGGGCGCTACTACAACGAGGAGTTCGGCGGCGAGGTTTATTACGACACGCCCTCGATGTTGGGCGCGCTGACCTGGTGGAATGACCTCGTCAGCAAGCACAAGGTCCACCCGCCCGGCGCCACGCCCGGCCCTGCCGTCAGCACCTCATTCATTTCCGGCAATGCCGCGATGATGATGCTGTCGACGGGCTCGCTGACCTATGTGCGCGAGAACGCCAAGTTCAACTACAAGGTCGCCTTCATCCCGCGCAATGTCCGCAATGCCGTGCCGATCGGCGGCGCATCGCTGATCATTCCGGCGGGCGTCGAAGCCGACAAGCAGAAGGCCGCCTGGACGCTGATCAAGTGGATGACCTCGCCCGAGAAGAGCGCCTGGTGGAGCCGCGCCACCGGCTATTTCGCGCCGAACATGGCCGCTTACAAGACGCCTGACATGGTCGAGTTCCTCAACAAGAACCCCGACGCCAAGACCGCCGTCGAGCAGCTCGACGTCGCAAAGCCCTGGTTTGCGACCTACAAGACCGTGCCGGTGCGCAAGAACCTCGAGGACGAAGTGATGCTGGTCCTCAACGGC
>JAEWHT010000302.1 GCA_023387695.1 Pseudomonadota bacterium
GCCGGGCCTCACCAGCCTCTTGATCGCGCTCGGCCTCACCAACTGGTCCTTCACCTGCCGCATCGCGCGGGCCTCGGCGCTGTCGCTGCGAAGCCAGGGCTATGTGCAAGCGGCGACCGTGCTCGGCTACGGCGATCTACGCATCATGATCACGCAGTTGCTGCCGAACATGCTGGGGCCGATTGTGGTGATCGGCACGCTCGGCATGGGCAGCGCGGTGCTCTCGGAGGCCGCCTTGTCGTTCCTCGGCCTCGGCGTGCGTCCGCCGTTTCCGAGCTGGGGCAGCATGCTGTCGGACGCGCGCGACCAGATCACGACGGCGCCGTGGCTCTCGTTATTTCCGGGCCTCGCCATCTTCCTGACGGTGCTCGGGCTCAATCTGCTTGGCGACGGCCTGCGCGACATTCTCGATCCGCAATCGCGGAGCCGGCGGACATGACCGGCGCTCCGCTGATCGAAGTCGAGGATCTCCGCATCGATCTCGACGATGGATCGCGGCGCGTTGCCGCGGCCGAGAGCATTTCGTTCCGCATCGATCGCGGCGAGACGTTCGGCCTGGTCGGCGAATCCGGCTGTGGCAAGAGCATCACGGCGCTGGCCTTGATCGGTCTGTTGCGGCCGCCGCTGTCGATCGGCAGCGGCATCATCCGGTTTGACGGACGCGAGATCCAGCATCTCTCAGCGGCCGCCCAGCGCGACCTGCGCGGCAATCGCATCGCCATGATCTTTCAGGAGCCGATGACGGCGCTCAATCCGGTCTCGCCGGTGGGCCGGCAGATCGCCGAGATGTTCGTGCTGCACAAGGGCAAGAGCTGGCGGGAGGCCAACCAGCTCGCGGTCGAGGCGCTGGCTGATGTCCGCGTGCCCGCGCCGGAGCGGCGTGTGCACGATTACCCGCACCAGCTTTCCGGCGGCATGCGCCAGCGCGTCATGATCGCCATTGCGCTTGCCTGTGGCCCGGATCTGCTGATTGCGGACGAGCCGACCACCGCGCTCGACGTCACCGTGCAGGCCGAGATCATCGAGTTGATGCGAAACCTGTGCGCTGAGCGTGGCACGGCGATCCTGATGATCAGCCACGATCTCGGCCTGGTCGCCAATGTCTGCCGCCGCGTGGCGGTGATGTATGCCGGCCGCATCGTCGAGGAGCGCGGCTCCGCCGATATCTTTCGCACGCCCTCTCATCCCTATACCCAGGGACTGGTCGCCTCGCTGCCGCGGCTCGGCAGTCGTGCCGCGCTAGGCCGCACGCGGCTGAAGGAGATCGCAGGCGTCGTTCCGGCGATCACGAATTTCCCTGACGGATGCAGGTTCAATCCGCGTTGCGCCAATGCGACCGACATTTGCAGGACCGTCGTGCCGACGGCGGATTTCCTTGAGGCGGGCGGCCTGGTGAGGTGCCATCACCATGCATGAGCCTGATAGGGCGGACGACGATCTCATTCTCAGCGTCGAGGATCTCGCGGTTCATTTTCCGATTGGCGGCGGCCTGTTCGGGCGCGGCCAGCGAGTGTTGCGCGCCGTCGACGGTGTCACCCTCAAGCTCAAGCGGGGCGAATGCCTCGGCCTCGTCGGCGAGTCCGGTTCGGGCAAATCGACGGTCGCCTTGTCGATCCTGGGTCTGCTGGCGCCGACGCGCGGCCGCATCGTGCTGGACGGGCAGGTGGTGACGGGTAGGCCAGCCGGCGACCGCAAGGCGCTGGCGCGTATCGTTCAGATGGTGTTCCAGGATCCCTACGCCTCGCTCAATCCACGCCAGACCGTGCGCCGAACGCTGGAAGATCCCTTGCGTGTCCACGGCGTGATCGCAAAAAGCGAGATCGAGGACCGCGTCGCGACCATGCTGCGGCACGTGGGCTTGCGGCCCGAACAGGCCGACCGTTACCCGCATGAGTTCTCCGGCGGCCAGCGCCAGCGCATCGGCATTGCGCGCGCACTGATCCTTAATCCGAAGATCGTCATCTGCGACGAGCCCGTCTCGGCGCTCGACGTCTCGATCCGTGCGCAGATCATCAACCTGCTGCTGGAATTGAAGGAGACGCTCGGTCTCTCCTATATCATGATCAGCCACGACCTCGGCGTCGTCGAACACATGAGCGACCGCGTCGCCGTGATGTATCTCGGCCGCATCGTCGAGAACGGCGACTGGCGCGAAATCTTCGAGCGGCCTGCGCACCCCTATACGCAGGCCCTGATCGCGGCGATCCCCGATCCCTTGCACCATGCACCCTTAGCCACGACAGGCGGCGACCTGCCGAATCCGCTCAATCCGCCGAACGGCTGCGCGTTCAGCCCGAGATGTCGCTACGCGGAGGATGTGTGCCGGCACGAGCCGGGGCCCGTGCTGGAGGCGCGGCCCGATGGGCACGCGGTGAGGTGCTGGCGGAGTGAGGAGATTGCGGGGCGGCTGGCATCGACTTCGTCCGAAGGTGCTCATTCCTAGAATGCAAGGCGTACTTCTGCGCGACGCTCTGTGCATTGTGTCCGTCGCACCGCGCCCCGAGCAGATATGCGTAGGGTTTTCCAACGAGTGCCGTAAGAGTTACACGTATCCGGTCGATGATACTCGCTGCCTCCCTTCGGAACGGGCGGAGCTTGGCACTTCGAGCGACCTTGCTTGCTCGCTCACGCGGAGGAGGTAATCGAATGAAACGGCGTGATTTCATCGCGGCTATCGGCACCGTGCCGGTGTTCGCGGCGTTCAGCGCGCAGGCGCGGCCGCCGACGATCGGATTCATCAAATTCGGATCGGCCGATGCTTATGCGCCATTTGTCGCTGCGTTCAAAAATGGCCTTCGCGAAAGCGGCTATGTCGAAGGCCGTGACGTGGCCATCGATTACAAGTGGGTCAAGAATGAAGGCGATGCTGGCCGCACCGCGCTGGCAGAACTCTTGCGCGGCGGGGTGCAGGTCATTTTCGCGGCAGGGAGCAGTGAAGCCGTGGCTGCAGAGGCGGCAACGACGACCATTCCGATCGTGTTTTATAGCGCTGGTGATCCCGTCGCCTTGGGCCTCGTCCAGAGTCTAAATCGCCCCGGAGCAAACGCTACGGGCATCAGTCGCTTGAGCCACGCGTTAGGGTCCAAGCGGCTCGAACTCGTGCGACAATTGGTGCCCGCGGCAAAAGCCATTGCGCTCCTGGTCCGACCGGATAATCCCAGCGCGGCGATCGAAATAGAAGATCACGTCGCCGCGGCAAAGGCACTCGGCCTGCACGCACCCGTTTTTGAGGCGCGCACTTCAGCCGAAATCGGCCGAGCGTTCGACGCTGCAACCGAGGCGCGCGTCGACGCGCTGGTCGTCGCCGGCAGTCCGCTTTTTACGGCTCAGCGCGGAGATATCGCAAAACTGGCGGCGAAACGCGCGATCCCGGTCATCTATCCCGAGCGAGACTATGTCGAGGCCGGCGGCTTGATGAGCTATGGAGCCAGCTTTGCGGATTCCTGGCGTCAAGCGGGCGCCTATGTCGGTCGAATCCTCAAAGGCGAAAAACCTTCCGATCTGCCCGTGGTGCAGCCGACCAAGTTCGACATGGTGGTCAATCTCAAGACGGTGAAACAACTCGGCCTGGCAGTCCCGCCGACTCTCCTCGGGCTTGCCGAAGAGGTCATCGAATAGGTCCGTCGACGTCCGACGCCGCCCCACACCCGAGATCATCCTCGGCCTCGAATACCGATTGTAATCGGCGCCAAGACAGGGAACTGTGTGGCAACGCTGCCAGATGCACAAATTCAGGGAGGCTCACGCCATGGCATTTTCGCTCTACGACGCAACCGTTGCCAACTACCTCCAGATTCTCGGCGCTGTCGGCGGCTTCCTCGACAAGAGCCTCGAACATTTCCGCAAGACGGGCATTGATCCGGCGAAAGTCGTCGAGAGCCGGCTTGCAGCGGACATGCTGCCGTTTCGTTTCCAGATCGTCTCGCTCGCGCATCATTCGCGCGGCGCGATGGACGCAGCGAAGAACGGAGTGTTTTTGCCGCCGAGCGGCAAACCGGACCTGGACTATGCCGCACTCCAGGCGCTGGTGACGGAGGCGCGCAATGAACTCTCGGGGCTGACGCCTGAGGCCGTCAATGCGCTCGTCGGCCGCGACATGGTCTTCAAGCTCGGCGACCGCGCGCTTCCTTTTGTGGCAGAAGAGTTCCTGATGTCGTTCTCGCTACCGAACTTCTTTTTCCATACGACCACGGCTTACGACATTCTCCGTCACGAGGGCGCGCCACTTGGTAAACGCGATTTCCTGGGCAGGTTGAAGCTCAAGAGCTGAGAGCGCATCCCTATACGCAGGCGCTGATCGCGGCCATCTCCGATCCGTTGCACCATGCGCCATTGGCCACGACAGGTGGCGATCTCCCGAACCCACTCAATCCGCCCAACGGTTGCGCCTTCAGCCCGCGATGTCGTTATGCGGAGGACGGGTGTCGCCACGAGCCGGGGCCGGCCTTGGTGACACGGCCCGAAGGGCATGCGGTGAGGTGCTGGCGGAGCGAGGAGGTGGTGGGGCGGATGCCCTCGACCTCGGCCGGAGGTGCTCATCCCTAGACGAAAGGGAGAGCCCTTGGGCTTGTAGACCGCGTTAGCGGCGGCGGCCAAAGACGGACGCGAGCTCGGCGGGCATTCCTCCGATTCGGCCTTCTCGCAGCGAAACCGCGATCACGCATACCAGGCAGACGAGGTATGGCAGGCACGAAATGAGGTAGGGCGACAAAGTCAGCCCTGTCGCCTGAAGACGTAGCGTCGCTGCTTCACATAGACCGAACAGCAGCACAACCGGCAAAACAAGAAAGGGATTCCAGCGCGCGACGATCACGAGGCCTACCGCGACAAATCCACGCCCTTTGGTCATTTCGTTCGCCCAGGTCTGGGTGTAGTCGACCGAGAGGATCGCGCCGGCGAAGCCGGACAGCAGGCCGCCCAACAAAACGCCCTGGGTCTGAATCAGCAACGGTCGGATGCCGAGCGCGCGTGCGGTCTGGAACGATTCCCCGGCGATGCGCCAGGCCAGGCCTGCCCTCGTCCTGTAGAGCCAGAGCCCGGCGATCAGCACGATGAGGATGGCGAAGGGCACGATCGGCGTGAGTTGCGTCAGGATCGATCCTGCAAAGGGAATGGCGGCATATTCGCTGCCTGCGAGCGGAGCGAAGCCCGTGACCTTGCCGCCAATTGCCGCGCGGCCGAAATACGAACTCAAGCCCAGTCCAAGCGTGAAGACCGCGATGCCGCTGCCGATCTGGTTGGCGTCGCAGCCGAGGCACAGCGCGGCGTGAACGAAGGACAGCAGCACACCGGCCGCAGCGCCCGCGGCGAGGCCGAGCATGGGACTACCGGTTGCGGCGGCCACCGCGAAGCCGACACAGGCGCCGCAAAGCATCTGGCCCTCGATGCCGAGATTGACGATACCGACGCGCTGCGTCAGCGTTTCGCCGAGCGTCACCATCATTAGTGGCGTCGAGGACCGCAGCATCGCCGCGACCCACGAGCCCGCGATCGCAAGAGTCTCGGTGTCAGCCATTTCGCGCGCTCCTCCGACCGGCAAGGCCGCTCGCCCCGAGCGCAGCGACGAACAACAGTCCCTGCATGATGGTGGCGCTGGCACTCGGAATCTTGGCATAGAGTTGCAAGGCATCGCCGGCTGCGATCAAACCGCCGACCAGGATCGCAATCGGGATCGCGCGCAGAAAGTTCTGTCCGGACAGCCAGGCGACCAAAAAGCCGGTCAGTCCGTAACCGACCGAGAGTCCTGCTTGCAGGCGGCCCTGGATCGCCGAGGTCTCGCATATCCCGGCGAAGCCGGCGAGCGCGCCGCCGATCGCCATGACGATCAGCGTCTGCCTGACGAAGCTGAAGCCGGCCATGGCGGCGACCTTGCGGTTACCGGCCAGGATACCCAAGGCTATGCCCCAGCGCGTATGGGTCACTGCAACATGAAGCAGGATGGCCGCCAGGATGCCGACGATCAGCCCGGCATGGGCGCGGGTTCCGAACACGCTTGGGACGACGGCGGCCGGCGGAAACATCCTCGTAGCCGGCCATCCCAGGCTCGCTGGATCCTTCCACGCCCCGTAAATCAGGTAGTTCACGAGCAGCACCGCGACATAGTTCATCAACAACGTCGAAATGGTCTCGTTGACGTTGCAGCGCGCGCGAAGCAGCCCGCAAAAGCCGCTCCACAGCGCGCCGCCGATCGTGCCCGCAAGCAGCATTGCGGGCAGCAGTACGATCATGGGGGCATTGGGGATCGCGATGACCCCCGAGGTGCCGGTGAGCGCGCCGAAATAGAGCTGGCCCTCGCCGCCGACGGTGATCAGGCCGAGCCGGGCCGGCAGGATCACGGCGAGGGCGCAGAGCAGGATCGGCGTTGCCTTCACGAGGCTTTCCGAGAGCGAGTAGGTATCGCCGAAGGCGTAGAGTATCATCTGCGAGAGCGTCGCGAACGGCGGCCGGCCGATCGTGGCGAGGAAGATCGACGCGCCGATCAGGAACGCAGCGCAACCACCGACGAGGGCGATGATCCGGACGTTGATTGCGGGGCTCATGCGGCGGCCTCCGCCGCATCGCCTGCCATCCAGCGGCCGAGCGCCTGGCGGTCGGCATCCTTGCGCGCCACGACGCCCATGATCTTCCCCTCATGGATCACCGCAATCCGGTGCGCGTAGCTGAGCAGATCGTCCAGTTCCTCGGAAATCCAGATCACACAGGCGCCCTCCGTGGCCTGGCGAAACATCTCGCGATAGACCGCCTGTGCAGCCAGCACGTCCAGTCCCATGGTTGGATAGCAGGCGATCACGAGGCGAGCCGTCCCAGACAGCTCCCGTGCGATGACGAGCTTTTGCAGATTGCCGCCGGAGAGCGCTTTGGCCATCAGCGCCGGCTGCGGCGGCCGGACGTCATAGCGTGCCATCAACGCGCGCGCATTGCGGATGATCGCCGCACGGCTCGGAAACAAGCCGAGGCTTGGAATGTCGCGCAGGGCGAGATTGAGGCCGAGGTCGAGATCGGCGATCACGGCGTTGTCGAGCGGCCTCTCGGGAATGTAGGCGACCGCGGCGGAAATTGCGCCGTCTGGTGCATGGCTCGCGATGCTGATGCCGTCGAGGATGATGTCGCCGGAGAGCGCCGGAACGAGCCCGGCGAGGCTTTCGGCCAGCGTGAACTGTCCGTTGCCGGAGACGCCGGCAATGCCGAGGATCTCGCCCGAAGCGATCCCGAGCGAGACGTCGTGGACGGCTCGTCCCTGAATGTCGGCGCAGAGCCCGCGGACCTGGAGCATGGCGATATCGGTCGAAGGCGCCGGCGGCGGCCGCAATTCTCCGACGGCGCCATGACCTACCATGGCTTCGACCAGTTCGTCGGGCGTGCGGTCCTGGGCCGATGCTTCGTCCACCACCTTGCCGCCACGCATCACGACGATGCGATCCGCGCAGGCGGCGACGTCGGCGAGTTTGTGCGTGATCAGGACCACCGCGCGGCCTTCGGCGGTCAGCATCCTGATGAAGCCATGCAGACGTTCGGTCTCAGCCGGCGTCAGCACCGAGGTCGGCTCGTCCAGGATCACGACACGGGCGTCCTGGTTGAGCACCTTTGCGAGCTCGACGAGCTGCCGTTCGCCGACGCTCAGCGTCCGCAACGCGCGGTTCGGATCGATGTCCGGTGCCAGCCGGGTGAGCCAGCGCAGCGCCGACCTTACTTTCACGCTTCGACGCGGCTGCAGCCAGGGCGCGTTCGGCAGGGCCGCGAGCAAATTCTCGAGTACGGAGAGGGCCGGGATCAGCGAGAATTGCTGGAACACCATACCGATGCCGGCAGCCATCGCGGCGCGCGGCGAGTTCAGGCTGACCTGCTCGCCGGACATCCAAATCGTGCCCGCGTCCGGTTGATGGAAGCCGTAGAGGATCTTCATCAAGGTGCTTTTTCCGGCCCCGTTTTCGCCGAGCAGCGCCAGCACTTCGCCTGCATGGATGGTGAGGTCGACGTCGGCGTTGGCAAGCACGGGGCCGAACTGCTTTCGGATCGCAGACATCCGGACGAGAGGTTCGGCCATGCGTCACACCAGCGCAAAGATGGCATCGACCTCCACGGCAGCCCCGCGCGGAAGGTTGGCGACGCCGACCGCCGTCCGGGCGTGCTGGCCGCGCGCGCCGAAGAGTTCGTGCATCAGGTCGGAGGCACCGTTGATGACTTGCGGAATGTTCGGATAGTCCGGCACGCAGTTCACGAACCCGCCGAGCCGCAGGCAGCAGGAGACGCGGTCGAGGGAGCCGCCGCAGGCGAGCTTCAGGGCTGCGATCAGGTTGAGACCGCAGACGCGCGCCGCGGCCTGCGCTTGCGAAAGGTCGAACGCTTCGCCGACCTTGCCGATGAAGCGCACGTCGCCGTTCCACTCGCAGACCTGGCCGGCGAGGTAGACGAGGTCGCCGTGGCGGCGGAAGGGAATGAAATTGGCGACCGGTTTCGGCACGTCCGGAAGCTCGATACCGAGCGAGGCAAGGCGCTGGTCGGCAGATTCAGCAGCAAGGCCGGTCATGGCATCCCCAGCGCCTGGAGAATGGCGGCCGATCGCGTCACGAAGCCGAACAGCAGCTTGACGTTGTAGAGGACGGCTTGGACGCAAAAGTCCGGCGAGGTCGTCGCAGTGCCGTCCTCGATCAGGATGGTGTCGTAGCCGAGAAAGCTCGCATCCTCGAGCGTCGTCATCACGCACTGGTCCATGTTCACGCCGCCGATGAACAGCGTCTTGATGCCCATGTTGCGCAGGACTGCGTCGGTCTCCGTGTCCCAGAATGCGCTGAAGCGATGTTTGACGATCTGCACGTCCTTGGTCCCGGGATTGATCTCGTCGACCACTTGTGCGCCCCAGCTTCCCGCTGCAATCACTTCGGAGCGGGTGCCCGGAACGGGCTGCGCGAGTCCCGGCTCATCGCCTCGCGGACTGTGAGCGTGTCGGAGGGACGGGGAGATGTTGAGCAGGTCCTTGCGCACACCCCAGTTCACCCAGATCACCGGAATGAGCTGCGCGCGGAAGGCACCGATCAGGTCAGCCAGCGGCCCGATCGGCTTGCGGTTCGGCGTGACGTCGATGCCGCGGGAGTCGAGCCAGCCGCCCTTCGTGCAGAAATCGTTCTGCATATCCACGATCAGAAGCGCGGACTTGGCGGCATCGACGGTGATGTTCTGCGGTTCGGCCGCAATCGCGAGCGGACGGACCGGAGGCGCGGGGCGCGTCATGTCGACCGCGTCCGGTGTGACCGCCCAGGCTTGGCTCGGACTGGTCCCCATCACGACGGGAACGACGGGTTCGGCGGTGACGTTCATGACGTGCCTCCTGACGCGCGGCCGCTACTTCGTGGCGCCGGTGATGCCCTTGACCAAATAGTCCATGGTCTCGACCTGCTCCATCGACAATTTCTGGCCGGCCGTTACAACAACCGTGCCATCCTGCTTAGCGATCGGACCTTCCCAGATCGATTTCTTGCCGGAATTGACGTCATCCTTGAGCTTCAGGATTGATTCCCGGACACCCGCGGGCACCATCGCGCCGAGCGGATCGAGCACGACGTTGCCGCTGGCGAGGTCGCCGCGCACATGCGAGGCTTTCCAGGTGCCGGCTTGTATCTTCTTGATCTCGTCGACCATCATCGGTCCCCAGTTCCAGGACACGCCGGTCAGCCACGCCTTCGGTGCGCGGTCATGGATGTCGACGTCCTTGCCGATCATCAGGATGCCGCGCTTTTCAGCGACCTGGGCGATCGTGATGGGGCTGTCGACCTGCTCCGCGACGACGTCGATGCCGGCGTCCGCAAAGGCGTTGGTCGCTTCCGTTTCCTTCTGCGGCTCCCACCAGCCGCCGTTCCACACCACCGTCGTGGTCGCTTTGGGATTGACCGACTGCGCGCCGAGCGTGAAGGCGTTCACCGAGCGCATCAATTGCGGGATCTGGAAGCCGCCCTGGAAGCCGAGCTTGCCGGTTTTGCTGAGGGATCCGGCGGCGACGCCGGCCAGATACATGCCGGCGTCGCTGTCGGCCCAGTAGGTGCCGACGTTTCCGGAGGTCTTGAGGCCACCGGCGTGGAGGATGGTCACCTCAGGGTGTTTCTCGCCGACCTTGATGGCGTAGTCGAGATAGCCGTAGGAGGTCGCGAAGATGATCTTGTGACCGCTGGCGATCAGCCGCTCCATCACCCGTTCGACCTCGGCCGTTTCCGGGATCAGTTCGAAGGAGGTCGTGGTGACGCCGGGCAGGGTCTTCTCGACGAACTTGCGCCCGTCATCCATCGATTGATTGTAGCCGGCATCCGCGGCCGGGCCGACATAGATGAAGCCGATCTTGTCTTCAGCCCAAGCCGGCGAGGCGAGGGCGGCGGCGAATGCGAGCGTGGCGAGCAGTGTGGCCTTTCTCATGATGAACTCCTCTGGCATGAAACAAGCGTAAGTAAACGTTTATTTACCTAAGCAATCCCCGTGCCATGCGCTCTCGGGCCGGCGAAGCCGGCCGCGAGGGCGGGCTAAGTGTCTCACATGTCGACGTGAAGTCGGGCGAGGACCTGACGGCGCGGCCGCCACGCGGCAGATCGAAACGATGCTGCCTGCTGAAGAGCTGGGCAGAGCTGGCTAGGTTTTATCAGGGCTGCGCCGCAGGAAGCCCAGCATCATGTCCTTGGCGTAGCGCTTGTGCTCGGCTTGCCAGTCGTCCGTGAGGATATCCGACTTGAAGATCACCGACAGCGTGTGCGCGTTGGAGCGATGGAAATAGGCGAAGCCGACCATTGCCACGTAGAGCTGGAGCGGGTCGATGCCGCGGCGAAATAGGTTGGCGTTTTCGCCCCGGTGAAGAAGCCCGGCGATCATCGCAATCAGGGGCGAAGCGACGACCGGCGTCCGCGAACTCTTCTTGAGAAACCGGGCGCGCAACAGGTTTTCGCCGCTGAGGATGTGAATCAATTCGGGATGCTGGCCGAAATGGTCGTAGGTGAAGTCAAAGAGTTGCATCATCCCCTCGAGGGGGCTCACGTGCTCGAAATCCAGCTTCAGCTCTTCGGCGCGTAGTTCGCCGAGAACGTGTTCCAGCACGGCGACATAGAGCTGATCCTTGCCGCCGAAATAGTGGTAGATCATCCGGGGATTGGCGCGCGATTTCCGGCAGATAGCCTGGATTCTGGCTCCGCTATATCCTCGCTGCGAAAACTCTGCGATGGCGGCCCGCAAGATACGATCGCGCGTGCCCTCTGAAGGGGAAGTCCGATTGAGCATGTTTTCGTGAGCTCTGCCTCTTGTCCATGCAAAGTTAGTCTCACCGTCTGGCCGGGGACAAGAGGATACCGACTTGAAATCGAGGATCACTTTGCGCGGGGGCCCAACGCGAGAACGGATCGGGTTTGATACGAGCTGTTCCGCTGCGCTGACACCGAACGTGTTTGAAGAACGGATCGCCGGAATATCTGCCCACAGGAGGGGCACGGGCACGACGATCGCCATGATGGCATGATGCTCCTGTTTTGCCCGACGTGTCAAATTTAATTTCGGAAATAGAGCAAAGGCGCCCGGCGCCAAATTCCCCAATGATTTGTACTGTGCATGGGGTTATTTTCGCGGTCTCGTCTTGAGCAGCGGTTAGTCTGCGGTTTTTTCTCTCAGCCGCTGCGCATAGACGTTGATCACCAGCGCTGCCAGCAGGATCAGGCCGCGGATCAGGATCTTCAGGAAGCTGTCGATGTTGACGTGGTCGAGGCCGTTGTTGAGGACGCCGAGCACGAACAGGCCGACGATGGTGTTGCCGATGCCGCCGCGGCCGCCGAACAGGCTGGTGCCGCCGACGACGACGGCGGCGATGGAGTCGAGCAGATAGGTGTCGAACTCGTTCTGCTGCGCGCTGCCGAAATGGGCGACGCCGAGCATGCCGCCGATGCCGGAGCAGACCGCCGAAATCACCATCACCGCGCCGAGGATGAGCTTGACGTTGAGGCCGGCATATTCGGCCGCCTCGCGGTTTCCGCCGACCATGTAGACGTAGCGGCCGAAGCGCGTGTAGGTCAGCACCAGGTGGCCTGCGAGCAGCATGATGGCTGCGACGATGACGATCCAGGGGATGCCGCCGATCGAGCCCGAGCCGAGCGTCGTGATCAGGCCCGGTACCTTGTAGGCGATTTGCCCGCGCACCAGCATCGCAGAGATCCCGGCCGCGATCTGCATCATCGCCAACGTCATGATGAAGGAGGGAATGCCGATCACGGTCAGCCCCAGCGCGTTGACGACGCCGAGCAGCGCGCAGAGCGCGATGGCGAGCAGGATCGCGGCGGCGCCGGGCAGCGGCAGATTGGCGATATTGACGTAGGATTCCTGGACCGTGAAGAAGGCGACCGCGATGCCGGTGACGTTGGCGATGCTGGCGATCGAGAGGTCGATCTCGGCGCAGAGGATCACGAAGGTGAGTCCGACCGCGATGATGCCGGTCACCGACACCTGCGTGAGGATGTTGCCGAGATTGTCGATGGTCGCGAAGGAGGGGCTGGCGAACGCGAAGAAGGCGGACAGGAAGATCAGCGTCAGGAACGGCGCGATGTTGCGCATCTGCGAGCGCAGGAAGGGTGCAAGGCCCCGTGGGCGCTGGCCCGCCGTTGAAGCCGTCTCACTGCTCGCCATTGTGCTTCTCCGTCACGCCGCCTCCAACAGGCGGTCTTTGCTGACCGGCTCGTTCTTGAATTCCCGCACCACTGCGCCGCGCTTGAGCACGAGGATGCGGTCGGCCAGCGACAGCACCGTTTCCGGCTCGGTCGACAGCACGATGATCGCGAGCCCCTTGGCGCGGAGGTCGCGGACGATGTTGATGACGTCGTTCTTGGCGCCGACATCCATGCCGCGCGTGGGCTCGCACAGCACCAGCAGCTTGGGCGGGTAGGTCAGCCACTTTGCGAGGGCAACCTTCTGCTGGTTACCGCCGGAGAGCATGCCGAGATCGAGGCCGACCACGGGCGGCCGGATCTGCAACTGCTCGACCTGGCGCTGGGCGATTTCGCGTTCCTGCGCAGGCTTGAGCAGCAGCGAGGAGATGCGGTCCAGGATGCTGATCGAGATGTTCTTGAAGACCGGCTCCTGGTGGAACAGCATCGCGCGCCGGCTCTCCGGCACCAGCGCCACGCCCGCGCGCCGCGCGGCGGCCGTGCTGGCGAAGGTCTTGGGCGTGCCGTCGACGATGAGCGTGCCGGCGTCCGGCTTCAGCTTGCCGAACAGAATGCGCGACAGCTCCTGCTGGCCGCAGCCCATGAAGCCGTAGATGCCGAGCACTTCGCCGGCGCGCGCCTCGAAAGAGACGTCCTTGAGGCTGCGGGCCAGCGACAGCTGGTCGACCTTTAGCACGACCGAACTGTCGCTCGGCTGCGGCAGCAGGAGATCGTCACTATAGCTGTGCTCGAGCGCCTCGCCGCCGCGGCCGATCATGGCCTCGATCAGCGCGCCCTTGGTGGTGGCCGCGCTCGCGGTCTCCGCGACCTTCCGCCCATTGCGGAAGACGGTGACCGTATCGGAGACACGTAGGATATCCTCGATGAAATGCGAGATGAAGACGATGGCGGTGCCTTGTTCGCGCAATCGTCTGAGCGTGGCGAAGAGCCGCTCGACCTCGGGCGGGGAGAGGGCCGAGGTCGGCTCGTCCAGGATGACGATGCGCGCGCCCGAGAACAGCACGCGGGCGATCTCGATCAGCTGTTGCAGCCCGATCGGCAAATCGCCGAGCCTCGACATCGGATCGACGTCGATGCCGAATCGAGACAGCTGCTCGCCGGCCTCGCGCGCCATCCGCCGCCATTGCACAAGACCAAGGGCGTTGGTCGGTTGGTTGCCGAGGAAGACGTTCTCCGCAACCGTCAGGTCGGGTGCGACGGAGAGCTCCTGATGCACCATGGCGATACCGGCCGCGTGCGCATCGCGGGCCGAGCGGAAATGGGTCTCCTGACCGTCGATCAGGAAGCGGCCGGAGAACTCAGTGTGCACGCCGGCGATGATCTTCATCAGCGTGCTTTTTCCAGCGCCGTTCTCGCCGACGAGACCGTGGATCTCGCCGGGGAGAAGCGTGAAGTCGACACCACGAAGTGCTTCGACGCCGCCGAAGCTCTTTGTGATGCCCTGTAGTTCAAGGATAGGCGAACGATCCTCAGGCATGGAGAATTTCAGATCAGGAAGTGATCCTGCATCCACTGCATGCCCGCGGCATTGGCCTTGGTCACGACCGGACCGTCGGTCACGACATTCTTGGGAATGCCCTGACCGCTCTTTTCGCCGCCTGCGACAGCCGCAACGCCCGCGACGATTGCGCCGCCATGGATGCGGCAGGACGGATTGCGGACGGTCGCGTACATGCGGCCCTCGCTCACCGCCTGGATCGCCGGCGGCATCGCGTCCACACCACCGATTAGGATGTTGGTGCGGTTGTGCGCCTTCATGATGTTGGCCGCCGCGAGCGCCATATCGTCATTGTGGAAGAACGCCGCGTCGATCTGCGGGTACTTGGTCAGGTAGGTTTCCCAGAGGCGGGCGGTCTTGGAGACGTCCCAATCGGCCGGCTGGGTGTCGAGCACTTCGATGCCGGGGAATTGCTTCACGACATTGTTGAAACCCTTGGCGCGGCCTTGTGCGCCGGTGTGGCCGAGGGCGCCCTGCGTCATGATGATCTTGCCCTTGCCGCCCATCGCGTTGCACAGCGCCTGCGTCACCGAGGCACCCATGAACTCGTTGTCGGGGGCGAGGAAAGAGTGGACGTTGATCTGGTCGAGCGGCGCAATCAGCGTGTCCATGTCGATGACGGGCGTGCCGGCATCGATCATTTTTTGCACGGGCTGGGTGAGGGTGCCGATGCCGAAGGCCTGGATCGCGACGAAATCCCACTTTTGCGAAGCCATATTGTCGATCGCAGCGCGCTGCTTGACGGCGTCAAGCTGGCCGTCAAACCAGGTCACTTCGACATTGAACAGCTTGCCCCAGAATTCCGCGGCCTGCTTGCCTTGCGCACACCAAGTCGCCTGAAGGCCTGCGTTGGAGAACGCCGCCTTCAGCGGCTTCTCGCTTCGTCCCATCTCGGCTGCCAGTGCTGGGTTTATGCCCATGCTGCCGAGGATGGCAGTCGCTGCGCCGGCGGTCGCAGCCGCCTGAAGAAGATCGCGCCTCGTCGTCGAGAAGTCTTTCGTCCCGGACATCGCTCGCTCCCATATATTTTGTCGTCGGTGCGTCTTTGGTTGCGCTACCGATGCCGCAAAGTGTCTCACAAGAGTTGCTGCCACTCAATGTGCAATCAAGGGTGAGATCGTCACAGCTGCGTTGGTGCAGCGCAAAGCGTTACGCTGCGCTGCCTGCGAAGTCCTCGAGCTCGACGAGCAGGGCGTCCCATGCTTGAGCCATGTTCGGCGACCATTCGTCGCCGAGCAGCTCGCGTAGTGTGTCTCTCATGATGCCGAAGAAGCCGATGAACAGCTCGCGCGACGTGCCATAGGCGTCGTGCGATGCGACTTCGCACGCGATCAGCCGGAAATGTCCACTGCGCTCGCCTGCGAAATCGAGAATCGCCTCGATCGTCAGTGCGAGCATCGAGCCCATCACGAGCTCACTGCCTTGCGTGCGGAACATCGCCCGCGTTTCGGGATGCTTCTCGAACAGCCGTTGATAGACGAGGGGCGTGAGATCGGCGCAGCGCGAGGCCGCAATCTCAAAGCTCTGTTCGATCGGATTGGGAGAAGAGTCCATCGGCGCATCAGCCACGCGGACAAAAAAAGAGCGGGGCCCTAGCCCCGCTCAAAAATTGTGTCGACCCTATTATCCCCGATTCTAAGATTTGCTCTTGATTGACGGGGCGACGCTGCGTTTTGCGCGCCAGGGGCTCCTCCCGAGACTTGGACCACCAGACGTCGACCTCACGGTCAGGCCTGAGCAAGAGGGATGCTAGATCAACTTTTCTCACTTGTCATCATTTTCGGCAACGATTGTTCAAAATTCGAGCAGTTGACGAAATGATCGGACTGTTAACGCCCTAAGTATATGACAAATATAAGAATTGTGTGGATATGGTAGCCTTGGGCAGCTGCCTCAAATGCCGGACATGCGCCCAGGATGGGACCCTGCGGGCACAGTTTTTCGAGAAATTTGCGCCACCCCAACCAGACCGGCGAAGTGATCTCGACTCGGCGTTGGGGTGATGTTTAGTTAGCAGACGAACGAATGGTTCGGCGGATGCGCGCACGGCTGCAAAAATTCCTACCCATCGTCCTGCTCGCTTTGGCGATGCAGGTGCTGGCGCCGATTGCCGCTTGTTGGGCGGCGGGGCAGGCCGTTGCCGATCCGCTTGCTGCTGGTGCCATTTGCCACAGCGTCGACCAGTCCGGCAGTTTGGGCGACCAGGGCGGCTCGCCGGCCGCGCATTCCGGTGCCTGTGCGCTGTGTTGTCTCGCGCAGGCGAGCGCCTCCCTCGATTCGCCGTTGCACGCGGCGCTCTCGGCTCCCGTCCGTCACGCCGAACGCGTGGTGTGGCGCGAGGCGGATGCGTCCGTTATCGCGACGCATAAAGGCTCAAGCGCCCAGGCGCGGGGACCTCCTTCCTTTTCCTGACGACCCTCGTGATCGCCGCGGTCCATCCGTTGGCGATTGATGTTGTCGAATGGCCGGACAGAAGGCCGGTGTCAGGAATCCTCTCATGTTACCTCGTCATGCCCGCTGCGGCGTGAGCGTCGTTGCCGTTCAGGCCGCGCTGCTTGCCTCGTCGAGCGGCGGTTTCGCCCAGAGCAGCCCAAAGGAGCTGCCCGCAGTGACCGTCGATGCGCCCGCGACGGTGAAACCCAAGCCGCGCAAGCCGGCGGTGCAAACCGCCGGCGCCAGGAGAAATTCGGCCAAGCCAGTCCAACGGTCGGCTTCGGTCGTCGCAACCAATGAGCAGGGACAGGGCGGCGCACGCGCGTCGCTGGATCAGCCCGCGGCGGTTACGCGCTACCAACTGCCGCAACGCTCGTTCAGCGTCACGTCCAAGGAGGTCGACGAGACCATCAACCTCAAGGACCCCGAGGACGCCGTCAAATACATGCCGAGCCTGTTCGTGCGGAAGCGCAACGACGGCGACAACCAGGCCGTGCTCGCGACACGAAGCTGGGGTCTGAACTCCAGCGCGCGTTCGTTGATTTACTACGACGACCTGTTGATCTCGGCCCTGATCGGCAACAATAACTCCGGTGCCTCGCCGAAATGGAATCTGATCTCGCCCGAGGCAATCGGTCGGATCGATTTCCTCAACGGTCCGTTCGCAGCCGCCTATCCCGGCAATTCGATCGGCGGCGTTCTGCTGATCACGTCCAAGATGCCGGACAAGCCGTTCGCGGTGGCCAAGGAAACCGTCTCGGTCATGCCGTGGAATCAATACGGCACCAAGGATACCTATCTGACCAGCCAGACCAGCGCTGCCGCAGGCAACCGCGACGGCAAGCTGTCCTGGCTCGTCAGCGCCAACTATCTCGACAGCTATCAGCAACCGTTGACCTACACGACCAACGCAACATTCCCGGCCGGTACGACGGGCGGCTTTGCCGCGCTCAACAAGACGGGCGGCGTTGCCAATGTCGTTGGTACCGGTGTGCTGGCACATTCACAGCAGACCTCCGGCAATCTGCGGCTTGCCTACGACGTCACGCCGTTCGTGCAGGCGACGTATTCGCTGGGCATCTGGAACAATCACCAGACCTCCGATCCGCAGACCTATCTCAGATCGATCGCGACCGGCTTGCCGACGTTCGGCGGCGTCAGCAGTTTTGCCAGCAGCAAGTACA